>NZ_JALAYA010000004.1:0-80177 GCF_026796395.1 Bacillus sp. T17B1 | reverse complement strand
ACAACATGGTAA
Organism: Bacillus sp. T17B1; assembly: GCF_026796395.1. Taxonomy (NCBI): domain Bacteria; kingdom Bacillati; phylum Bacillota; class Bacilli; order Caryophanales; family Bacillaceae; genus Bacillus; species Bacillus sp. T17B1. The sequence goes on along the minus strand of NZ_JALAYA010000004.1, from coordinate 80,165 downwards.
AACCTCCAAAATCTAGATTCACTCATATTTTAACAAAAAAAGCGTGTCGATGAAGCCACTTATTGTGACTTTGTCGACACGCTGAGGTGCTCCTAAAAAGGAGCACCTTTTCTAATACACGGCCTCTTCCGTCTCCGCATCGAAAAAGACAACGTGGTCCATTTTCACTGACAGCTGGATCGAATCGCCTGCGGCGATTCGCGTGTTTCCATCAAGGCGGACTGTGAGCCGCTCGTCCCCAGCCGTGACATGCACAATCAGCTCCGACCCCAGATTTTCACTCACTTCCACCTTCGCTTTAAACACTGAATCATCAAACAGCTGATCATTTTCAGCCATTTGTGTGATATGCTCCGGCCGGACGCCGGCAATTATCTGCTCTCCGGCATATCCCTTTTCTTTAAGCCGCTTGGCTTTTTCTTCAGGAATATGAAGCCGGATCCAAGGGTTTGCAAAAAACAGCTCGCCATGCTGCTCTTCAATGGCGCCCTTCAGAACGTTCATTCCGGGGGAGCCGATAAAGCCTGCGACAAACAAATTTGCCGGGTGATGATAAATGTCATGAGGTTTCGCTACTTGCTGGATTTCCCCTTCATTCATTACAACAATCCGATCGCCCATTGTCATCGCTTCGGTCTGGTCATGCGTGACATAAATAATGGTCGCCTCTAAACGCTGGTGCAGCTTGCTGATTTCTGTCCGCATCGTCACTCTCAGCTTCGCATCCAGATTAGAAAGCGGCTCGTCCATTAAAAAGACCTTCGGTTCCCTCACAATTGATCTGCCAAGCGCCACCCTTTGCCGCTGCCCGCCAGAGAGCGCCTTCGGTTTTCTCTTCAGCAAATGCTCAATCTCTAGAATTCTGGCTGCCGCATGAACCCGCTCAGCAATTTCCTCTTTCGGCATCTTTCTGAGCTTTAGTCCAAACGCCATATTATCAAAAACCGTCATATGAGGATAAAGCGCATAGTTTTGGAATACCATCGCAATATCACGTTCTTTCGGCGGGAGATCATTGACCCGTTCCCCATCGATGAGGAGGTTTCCTTCAGAGATGCTTTCCAGCCCCGCCACCATACGCAGCGTTGTCGATTTTCCGCATCCTGACGGCCCCACCAGCACCAAAAGCTCCTTATCCTTTACATCTAAATCAAAGTCCTTCACCGTTAATTGTGAGTGATATGATTTTTTGACATGTTCAAATGTTAATGCAGCCATCAGAAATTCCTCCTATCTTTTGATCTGTTATCTCGCCACTGGAAACAACTTGGTCTTTCTGTTATTTTTAAAGTAATCGATTCCTATTTTTGCTATATTTCTAAAATAAAAAATGTAAATTTGTATTATAACGTCATAATACATTATACTATGAATAATAGGTTAAAAGGAGGCTACCCCTTGTTAAACAACGGAAGTTCTACACCTTTATACATTCAGCTAAAACAAATCATCACTCATGACATTAAAAAAGGCGTGTATTCCCCAGCCGCCAAGCTGCCGACCGAAAACGAGCTTTGCAGCAAGTATAATGTCAGCCGCATTACGGTCAGGAAAGCCATTCTTGATTTAGTCGAAGAAGGCTATCTGATCAGGCAGCAGGGAAAAGGAACGTTCGTTAAAAGCCCTAAATTAAAACGAGAGCTGATCGCAGTAAACGGCTACTCAGAATTTATGGAATCAACCGGCAAAAAACCGAAGCATCAAGTGCTGTCCCATGAGATCATTCCGGCGGCAAAACCCATTGCCGAGAAGCTTCAAATCGATCCTGAGTGCCCTGTCGTTGAATTAAAACGGATTTTATATAATGATGATCAGCCGCTCTCCTTTGAAGTGACGCATTATCCGCTGGATTTGTTTCCCGGCATTGATGCCTTTATTGCTGACGGCGTATCCATGCATGATATTTTGAAACAGCAATACCAAGTTGTTCCCGCCCACAATACAAAGCTACTAAATGTTGTGTATGCCCAGCAGGAGGAAAGCAAATACCTGGATTGCGATATCGGGGATGCGCTGTTTGAAATCGATAAAACGGCTTTTACATCAAACGACCAGCCAATCTACTGCTCACTGTTTCTGATGCACACGAACCGTGTCACTTTTACCATCAACAGCCCCTACACATAACCGGCATAAAAAACGAGACACTGCTTATAGTATTCTCGTTTTTTCACTGCTTCCCCCATCCTCCAAGCGAAAAGGATGGCCATAACCAAAAGCCCCGTACACGCCGCATGTTTTTGCAGCCGTTTCCGCCGCTTTGCACAAAGCATGCATGATGTCCTGCTTCTCGCAAAAAGCAGTCAAGAAACCCGCTATAAATGAATCTCCCGCTCCAAGTGTGTCTATTATATCAGTTTCGACAATCGGCTGATGATAGATTCGGTCACCCGCAGACAGGATCGCTCCTTTGCCCCCGCGGGTCATACATACGATTTTCGCTCCATACATATGAGCTTTTTCAGCAAGCTCGCCACACTCTGACTCACTCAAATCGCTTCCCGAAAAAAACGCATACGTCACATAAGGACAGACCTTGCTCAAATAGTTATCCTCCCGATTGGTTGAAAAATCAAAGGAGACCGGGATCAGGCCGCACAGCTGCGGAAGATCGTTCTCAAGTCTGCTGTACACACTGGTATGCAGCAGATCATGCCCGCTGATAAAGGCCAGATCTTTCTCCTGAAATACCAGACGAAGCCGGGACTGAATGCCGCCTTTATTTGACCTGACAAAAATACGGTCCCCCTGTTCATCAAGGGTGACAATCGCCATTCCGTTCTCTCCGTGCGCCTGGCGGATATAATCCGCATTGACCTTCTCCAATTTCAGTACATTCAAAAGATGAGCCGCGGCTTCGTCATCGCCGACGATTCCGATATAGGAAGCCTCGTGCCCGAGCCGTTTGGCAAGCACAGCGACGTTTAAGGCATTTCCTCCCGGGTAGAACGTGTCTTGGTCCTGATAGTAATCAACAACGTTATCTCCAATGGCAATCAATTTCATTGTGCTTCCTCCTTTATCCTTTAACACTTCCGCTTGCAATCCCGCGGACAAAATATTTCTGCATCAATAAAAATAGAATCATAATCGGCGCAGCTGAAATCGTTAATCCCGCCAGCAGGACGCCCCAGTCTGTCTGCAGTGCGTCTCTGAACTGCATCAGCCCGGCTGGAATGGTCCGCAAATTCTCATCATCGATGAAAATAATCGCAAACATAAACTCATTCCACGTATGGTAAGCCGTCAAAATGCCGGATGTCACCAAAATGGGCACGCTCATTGGTAAGAAAATTCTGAAAAACACTCCAAAACTCGTACACCCATCTAAATAAGCCGCCTCCTCCAATTCTTTTGAAATAGAGAGAAAATAAGAGCGGATCAAAATGATGGTGAACGGGATCCGGTAAGCCGCATACGGCAGGATTAACGCCCAATACGTATTGTAAAGGCCCAGCGACTGAATAATAGAATAAAGCGGCACAAGACTGACCTGCGGCGTCAGCATCAAACCGCCAAGACAAAGCACCAAAAAGAATCCTTTTCCTTTAAACTCAAACCGGGAAAGGCCGTACGCCGCCCATGCACTGATAAAGACAGTGATTACACACGTCAGCGCCGTGACAATGACACTGTTCATAAAATAAGAAGAAATCCCCTGATTCCAGGCGGACACAAAATTTTCCGGATGCCACGAAGACGGCAGTGACCAGCTATGTTCATAAATATCGTCCGAGTCTTTAAAGGCGCTCATCACCATCCATAGGAGCGGATAGGCAATCGCAATTAGATAAAGAAACAGAAAAACCCACACAGACGTTTCTCCGATGTACCATTTTCGTCTAGGGTTTCTTTTCATCTCAATGTGCCGGTCAGGCACAGGCTCCAATCTAAACGAATCTGTTTTCTTCTGAGGCAGCATCTGTTATTCCTCCTTTCCGGTCTTAAAGAACTTCATTTGCATGAGCGACAGTGCGAGCGTAATGATTAACACAACGGTGGCAATCGCTGAGGCATAGCCCATCATATCCTTTGTAAAGGCGCTTTTATATAAAAACGTGCTTAAAACTTCTGACGCGTTTCCCGGTCCGCCGCCTGTCAATATGTACGGTTCATTAAATACCGTAAAGGCGCCGGTCAGCGTCATGACCACCGCAACAAAAGACATTTCTTTCGTCTGGGGAACGGTAATATGAAAAAACTGCTGAATTTTCCCCGCGCCGTCAAGACGGGCCGCTTCATACAGTTCATCCGGTATTTTTTGAATCGACACAATATACAGCATGGCAATATAACCGACCGACTGCCATTGAGACACAAAAATAACAGAAAGCATAGCCGTGCTGTCCTCCCCGAGCCAGGCTCTCGTCAGCTGATCAAGACCGACCGCCTGAAGCAACTGATTCAAAAGCCCCGTCTCAGGGTTGTAAATAAAATCAAACAAAAGCGCGATCACCGTCATTGAGATGACAACCGGCAAAAAGAAAACAGTACGAAAAAACGGCGACCATTTTCTGACCAGCTTATCCTCAAGCACCGCTGCCAAAATTAAACCGCCAAATACCTGGCATACAATGGAGATCACTGCGTAAAGCACATTATTGGTAAGTGCCTGGTAGAAGACAGGATCATGAAATAATTCAACATAGTTTTTCAAACCGATAAACGTTTTTTCCGGAGAAAAAGAGCTCCATTGAAACAGGCTGAGGAAGACATTCTCAAAAATCGGGATATAAACGAAAAGTAAAAAAACGAGAGCGGGCACCAAGAACAAATAGGGGATTATTTTATTCTGATTGACCAAGGATATCTCATCTCCTTTATAAAAAGAAAAGGTGCGAAGCTTCACCTTTTCTTTTGATTTATTCAGCTGACGCCCTTACTTGCTTCGCTGCTTTTTGAACAGCTTTCATCACCTGCTCCGGTGTCATGTCGCCGCCAAGCATTTGCTGGACGCTCGTTAAGTACGCATCTGAGATTTCAACATCAACATCCATATCGAACCATGGCACCATTGATTTGGCATCAACAATTTGCTGAACCGCTTCACGCTGAATGGCTGTAGAATTTTCTTTGGTAGCCGTTCCATGCACCGCACTGTATTTCCCAACATCCTTGACGAGCTTTTCCCCCATTTTTTTCGACGTCAGAAACTGCAAAAATTCCATCGCTTCCTTCGGATGTTTTGTTTGTGAGGCAATCATGAACCCTTCCGGTGATCCCGTTAACGCTTCTGATGATCCCTTTTGCCCGCTGATTTCAGGGAATGGGAACATCACCAGATTCACCGGTTCAACAAGCTTGATTTCTGCTGTCTCTGCATATATCATCGCCGACTTTCCGCTCTTAAATTGCTGTCTTACATATTCGTGGTCGACGGAGTTTACATGTTTATTGAAGTAAGGCATCAGCTCCTGAAGCTTTTCAAGTGCTTTTACATAGCCTTCATTAGTAAATTCACCCGTTTTGGCGTTATAGTCCTTATCTCGTGTTTTTTCATCGACCATCCGCTGATTGAGCGTGCCGATATAGTGCGAGATTGTCCAAGTCGCCTTCGTGCCGAAGCTGATTGGTGTATAGCCATTTTCTTTCAGCTTCTTTGACACATCGATGAATTCATCCCATGTCTTCGGAGGATCAAGGTTCAGCTTTTTAAAAATGTCTTTATTATAGAAGAATGATTTAGCGTCCATTTGCCATGGCACGCCATATTGCTTGTTTTCATAAGTAAACGGTGTAACTTGCGATTGAACGAGCTGTGATGACCAGTCTGAATCGTTTTTGTAGTAGGACGAAAGATCAAGTGCCTTATTGCCTCTGATGAATTTAAAGGCAAATTCGTCACTCCAAGAGAAGTAAATGTCAGGAGGGCTGGTGGTTCCCAGCATGACCTTAATTTTATCTTTATAGGAGTCATTCAAAACGGCTTCAATTTGAATGTCGATATCGGGATGTTCTTTTTCAAATTCTTTGACAACCTCTTCAAAATAACTTCTTTCCGGCTCCTTCGGCCATCTATGGAAAAATTTCAATGTCACCTTTCCGTCCGTTGAACTGCTCTGGCTCGAACAGCCCGCAATGGTGAGCATACTGACAGCTGCAATAATCAAAAGCAACAACATTTTCTTCAAAGGGTTGGCCTCCTCTGGACATTAGACTATAATGTTATATAACATTATAGTCTAATGCATAATGGTTCCTCAGTTTCAGATCAATACTCAACTTTCCACATGTATCTTCTATGAGATAAAGGATGATGTCTCGCCTCTGCCAGCGCGTCCGCATAGCTTCTCAGCACACGGTTGAGAACGAGCGGAGCAAGGTAGCCTTTAACTGAATCGTCAATTGCAGTGAAGTCGTAAGATGCGGCATCAAGCACTGTGAGCTTTTTGCCATACTTTTTAGAGAAGGTAAGCGCCCGCTCTTCAAGAGGCCTTGTTTCATCTAAACCGAGCAGGATGATAAACGGCACGGATTCATCAATAATTTCAAACGGTCCGTGAAAATATTCTCCGGCATGAATGGCGTGGGAATGAATCCATTGCATTTCCATGAGAATGCAGATGCTGTAGGAGTAAGCGACACCGTAGTTTGCACCGCTTGCCATTGTATAGATAATGCTTTCTTTTTCATGAGCTTTTGCGAATTGCTGTGCGTAGTCAGCTTCTTGCTTAAGGGCTTCTTCATACACAGCCTGCAATTGATCTAAACCTTCAATTGCTTGTTCAAACTTTGTATTGTTTTCTAATACTTGCAGGGTGCCGAAAACGATTTGATACAGAACGCCATAGTTCGTATTGATCGCAAGCGCCTCATCACCCCAATCGTACTGGGCAACATATTGCGCTTCCTGCGCTAAAGGAGACTCTGGTTTATACGTCATCGCAATCGTAAGTGCGCCCTTTCCCCTCGCAAACGCAGCAGCTTTGACTGTTTCCGGGGTATTTCCCGAATGCGAGCACAAAATAACAAGAGACTTTTCACCAAGCTGAACAGGGTTGCGCTGAATAAATTCGTTGGAGCTGTAAAGGTCGGAGTTGATTGATTTTGACTCTCTGTCAAACACATATTTACTCGGATACATAATGGCCGAAGACCCTCCGCATGCGACAAAGAATACATGGTCAATGGTTTTCCCTTTCAAATCCTGCAAGAAAGCTTGAACCTCACGATTTACTTTTGCTGTGGCCTGACTCAAATCCTTCACTCCTCATTTTTATTATATAACGTTATATAACATTATATATTGTTATATTAAAGTCCAGAGCTAGGATTGTCAACATTATTTTCTGAAATTTCTCAATAATCTACTCAAAATCTATCTGCGGAAAATGCCCAAATCAAAAGCCAGAGCTTAACATAAGCTCTGGCCTCGCTGTTCAATCCGCGGATTGACGTCTTATTTAAAAAATGCCTTGTCTATATTGTACTTCGATTGCTGTGTATTGATGATATATGTTTCGTATATTTCTCTTTCCATTGGATCTTCGACTACACATACTTCAATTTTATATACTTCGTCCCTGTGATGTTTGATCGGTGAGACAGTGTCTTCAAAATGCTTCTTAATTCTTTGTCTTAACTTTCTAGCTTTACCGACAAACAGAAGCTCGTCATGAATGTTATAAAACATGAAGATGCCGCCTTTATCCCTTGGTATCTGGTGAAAGTCGATGAATCCGTATATCGCCTTTATTTTCGGCTCGTTATCATTAGCTGACTGCTGTCGTTCGGTGATGGTGACATTCGGTGCAGGTATATCAATTTTTATCAAAATCAGTTCACGTCCTCTTTATCATTAAAGGTAAATGCTAACACAGACAGAAAAGAAAAGCTAGAACAGCTTTATTATATTTGTTTGTTATGCTTTTACTTATTATGCAACGCTCCGGCTAGATCGTAAGGGCTAAGGTCAATTTCTGTCTGGTTTCCGAGAACTAGCTTTGCGAGCTCTGAACCCAAGAACGGCCCCATCGTTAATCCCGAGGCGCCTAAACCGTTAGCGGCAAAAAGGCCTTGAACATCCGGTACAGCGCCAACAACCGGCAGAAATCCAGGTGTAAACGGCCTGAAGCCCACTCTTGTTTCAATAGCAGCAGCATCAGCAAGACCCGGGGCTGACGCTAGCGCTTTACTCAATACTTCGTGCTGTCCTCCGGCTGTCACACGCAGATCATCAAGATCGACATCGTTTTCGTGTGTGGCGCCAGCTATAATTCTGCCGTTATCAAACGAAAGAATGTACTGATCGTTCGGCGGCATCACAACCGTCCACGATCCTGTATCCGTTTCCGTCATCTCAAAATGCATAATCTGCGCTTTCTGAAAGGACACTTGAAAATGAATGCCAAGAGGTTTCATGACCTCATTGGCCCAAGCCCCCGCTGTCACAATTACCGCGTCAGCCGTAAACTGCTGTGTGTCTGTTTGGACGCCGGTGACCGTTCCATTTTCAAAAAGCAGGGACGCATTTCCTTTGATAATCTTTGCGCCGTATTTCTCTGCAGCGCTTAAAAGCGAGCGGCACAGCGCTCTTCCGTTCACACGAGCGGCACCGCTGATATGAACTGCTTCATAGCCATCAGCTAAAATCGGAAACAGCTTTTTCGTTTCACTTGCGGACAAGCGGGTAATGTCGCCGATCTCCGGCGCATCCTCCCGTCTCTTATACGCCCGTTCCTCCATCTTATCAAGCTTTGACGCATCAGTATGAATGCTGATGGCACCGACACGCTTATATCCTGTATCCGTTTCTCCGTCTTCTTCCAACTGATGGATTAAATCCGTATAGTACCGTGCTCCTCCCTTAGCAAGCTGATACCAATCCTGATTGCGGCGCTGCGAAAGCCAAGGACAGACGATCCCTGCCGCTGCATCAGTCGCTTGTCCCGGCTCTTTTCGATCAATGACAGTAACTCGAGCGCCTGATTTTGCGAGATGGTAAGCCGTCGACGCACCAAGAATTCCTGCACCGACGATGATGTACGATTTCATATGCAAACACCTTTTCTATTATAATGTCTATTCATTTTACCAAATAGAATGCTTTCCTTCGACCTTTAGCCCTAATGTGGAAAAACCGCGAAGTTCGTCCAATCTCTTCACTCTCCTATCGAATAACCTGTAACTATCAATAGAGAAAGGATGATACCATGAGCGAAAATCGTCATGAAAGAGAAGAAAACAAAGATCGTGATGCGGCAGTTGCGAGAGTTCAAAACAGCGGCAATTCGAAAGTGGTAGTCAACGTGAACACAGATCAGAATCAGGCACAGGCTCAGACACAAGACGGGGATGAGTAATGAACGAAAATATTATTCCTATTAACAGACATACTCAAGAGATGCCTAACAATGGATCTATGGTCGAAAACAGCGGCAACTCAGAGGTCCATATCGATATCCACATTGATACAATGCCGATCGCCTTTGCCATTTTATGCTCTGCATTAGCCGCAAAACAAATGTCAAAAGAGGAATTTGACACAGCTTATACTCGTTTACAGGAGATGAACAGGGAACATAACAGCAATACATCTATAAAACAAATCATCAATCAGGAGATCGAAGAGTAAGAAACCGCGGCCCCTCGGCCAGCGGTTTTTTTTGCATACAAAAAGGACGCAACTGAAAACCAGTCACGTCCTTTTTTATGAAAAATTAACCGATTGAACCTTCCATTTCGAACTTAATCAAGCGGTTCATTTCAACTGCGTATTCCATTGGAAGCTCTTTTGTGAATGGCTCGATGAAGCCCATTACGATCATTTCAGTTGCTTCTTCTTCGGAAATACCGCGGCTCATCAAGTAGAAGAGCTGCTCTTCAGATACTTTAGACACTTTCGCTTCGTGCTCCAATGAAATGTTATCATTTAAGATTTCATTGTAAGGAATGGTGTCTGACGTTGATTTGTTATCCATAATGAGCGTATCACACTCGATGTTAGAACGGGCGCCTTCCGCTTTGCGTCCGAAGTGGACGATTCCGCGGTACGTTACTTTTCCGCCTTGTTTTGAAATCGATTTTGACACGATTGTGGATGATGTGTTTGGTGCAAGGTGAATCATTTTTGCACCCGCATCCTGATGCTGGCCTTTACCCGCAAGAGCGATAGAAAGCGTCATACCGCGCGCGCCTTCGCCTTTTAGGATACAAGCCGGATATTTCATTGTCAGTTTAGAACCGATGTTGCCATCGATCCATTCCATTGTTGCGTTTTCTTCACAGACTGTACGCTTCGTTACTAGGTTGTAAACGTTGTTCGCCCAGTTTTGGATCGTTGTATAACGGCAGTAGCCGCCTTTTTTCACGATGATCTCAACAACCGCACTGTGAAGTGAGTTTGTTGTGTAAACAGGTGCAGTACAGCCTTCAACATAATGAACGCTTGCTTCTTCGTCAACGATGATCAGCGTACGTTCGAACTGACCCATGTTTTCAGAGTTGATACGGAAGTAAGCTTGAAGCGGTGTTTCAACCTTCACGCCTTTAGGCACATAGATGAAAGATCCGCCGGACCAAACAGCTGAGTTAAGCGCCGCAAACTTGTTGTCAGTCGGCGGGATCACTTTTGCCCAGTGCTCACGGAAAATATCTTCATTCTCTTTCAGCGCGCTGTCAGTGTCTTTAAAGACGATGCCTTGCGCTTCAAGATCTTCTTTCATGTTGTGGTATACAACCTCAGATTCGTACTGAGCAGAAACACCCGCAAGGTATTTTTGTTCAGCTTCAGGAATCCCGAGCTTGTCGAATGTTTGCTTAATTTCTTCAGGAACTTCATCCCAAGAACGCTCTGAACGCTCAGACGGTTTTACGTAATACGTAATTTCGTCAAAGTTCAGTGAGTTTAAATCTCCGCCCCATTGAGGCATCGGCATGTTGTAGAAATGCTCAAGTGATTTCAAGCGGAAATCAAGCATCCATTGAGGCTCTTCTTTCATGCGAGAAATTTCTTCTACGATTTCTTTTGTCAATCCGCGCTCTGAACGGAAAATGGAAACGTCCTTGTCGTGAAAACCATACTTGTATTCACCAATATCAGGCATTTTTTTAGCCATCCATTTTCACTCCAATCCTTTTAATTGCCGCCTTCTTCTTTTGCGACTCCTTTTTCAAGTGCTTTCCATGACAGGGTTGCACATTTAATACGAGCCGGGAATTTTGAAACGCCTTGAAGGGCTTCAATGTCCCCGAGATCTATAGAATCATCATATTCATTCCCTTGCATCATATCCGAGAAAATCTTAGACATGGAAAGGGCTGTTTCAATATCTTTCCCTTTAATCGCCTGAGTCATCATCGAAGCGGATGCCATTGAAATGGAACAGCCTTCCCCTTCAAATTTCGCATCTTCCACGATGTCTCCATCAAGCTTCATTGTCAGTCTGATTCGGTCACCGCATGTCGGATTGTTCATATCCACGACAATGCTGTCATTCAAAACCCCTTTGTTGCGCGGGTTTTTGTAATGATCCATAATCACCTGTCTGTACAATGTATCTAAGTTTGCATTAAAAGACATTTGTAAAATACTCCTTTGTCTTTTGAAGAGCTTCCACAAGCTTATCAATCTCTTCCTCTGTATTATACAGATAAAAGCTTGCTCTTGCAGTAGCAGTTACATCCAGCCATTTCATCAACGGCTGCGCGCAATGATGGCCGGCTCTCACAGCGATCCCTTCCGCATCAAGTACGGTTGCCACATCGTGAGGATGAACATCATCAAGATTGAATGTGACAAGTCCGGCACGCTCTTCCGGTCCATAAACTGTTACGCCGTCCAGCTGGCTGAAGCGTTCAAGTGCATATGTTGCAAGTTTGTGCTCGTGGCGGGAGATTTCATCAAGACCGATTTCTTCGAGAAAATCAATTGCGGCACCGAGACCAATTGCTCCTGCAATAATCGGCGTACCCGCTTCGAATTTCCAAGGAAGCTCTTTCCAAGTTGATTCATAAAGCCCGACAAAGTCGATCATTTCACCGCCGAATTCGGCAGGCTCCATGTTTTCCAGCAGGGCTTTCTTTCCGTACAGCACACCAATTCCGGTAGGGCCGCACATTTTATGGGAAGAAAGCGCAAAGAAGTCGCAATCGAGATCCTGCACGTCAATTTTCATGTGAGGCGTGCTTTGCGCACCGTCCACCACAATAACAGCCCCATTGTCATGAGCGATTTTCGCCATGTCTTTAATCGGGTTGATCGTGCCAAGGACATTAGATACATGAGACACTGCAACAATTTTTGTGTTGCTTGTGACCGTTTCTCTGACGTCTTCTAAAGAAATCGTTCCGTCTTCCTGCAGCGGAATATATTTTAATGTGGCCCCAGTTGCTTTTACAGCCTGCTGCCACGGAATGATATTCGCATGATGCTCCATGTAGGTAATGACCACTTCATCACCAGGTTTCAGGTTGGCGCGCGCATAGCTTAACGCCACCATATTCAGTGATGTGGTCGTGCCTTTTGTGAAAATAATCTCAGCCATTGACTTCGCGTTAATAAACTTGCGGACTTTTTCACGCGCTCCTTCATAACCGTCTGTCGCTCTGGTTCCAAGTGTATGGACGCCCCGGTGAACATTGGAATTGTATTGGTTATAATACTTATCCAATGTTTCAATAACAGCACGCGGCTTCTGAGAAGTCGCCGCGCTGTCGAGATAAACGAGATCATGTCCGTTCACTTGCTGATGAAGGATCGGGAACTGTTCACGAATATCTGTGATATTCATTACTTCACTTTCCTTTCGATAACAGAAACCAATTGTTTCTTAACGCCTTCAATCGGAAGTTCGTTTACTACCGGCGCAAGGAATCCGTAGATGACTAAGCGTTCTGCTTCTTCTTTCGCAATTCCGCGGCTCATCAGGTAGTAAAGCTGAATCGGATCCACACGGCCGACAGATGCCGCATGTCCTGCAGTTACATCGTCTTCGTCAATTAATAGAATAGGGTTTGCATCTCCGCGTGCTTTTTCACTAAGCATCAGCACACGTGATTCTTGTTCCGCATTCGCTTTAGAAGCCCCATGTTCGATTTTGCCGATTCCGTTAAAGATAGAAGAAGCGGAATCCTTCATCACACCGTGCTTCAAGATATATCCTTCTGAAGCTTTACCGAAATGGATGATTTGTGTTGTGAAGTTCTCTGTTTGCTCTCCTCTTCCGACAACAACTGTTTTCGTATCGCCGTATGTGCCGTCACCATAGAGGTTTGTTGTGTTTTCGGAAATCGTGTCGCCATCGTTCATCAGGCCGAGTGCCCACTCGATTTTGCTGTCGCGTCCGCGAGCAGCACCGCGGCGGTTAACATATGTTGTCACACCGCTAGACAGATTATCCACCGCACCGTATGTCACGCTGGCATTATCACCTGTGATGACCTCACTGATAATATTGAAGACAGCGTCTTTCGGGTTTACAGTGCTGATGTAGTTTTCTACATACGTTACAGAACTGTGGTCTTCGGCCACAATCAGTACGTGGTTGAAGAGAGCCGTATCATTGCTTTCGTGGACATAAACAGCCTGAACCGGCGTCTCCACCTGAACATTTTTCGGAACATAAAGGAATGCTCCTCCGTTAACAAGAGCCGCGTGAAGTGCAGTTAATTTGTGCTCGTCAACCTTCACGCCGTCCTTCATAAAGTATTTCTCCACCAAGTCGCTGTGCTCGCGTGCGGCAGTCAGAATATCAGTGAAGATGACGCCTTTGTCTTTCAATTCTTGAGAAAGAGAAAGATATGCCGGCGTCTGGTCACGCTGTACGTATAATGTTTTATCTTCGTTTTCAACATCGATCAGCGCTTTTGCTTCATCAGTTAAATCTTCCAATGAAGAAAGCGGTTCGTTATCAACTGTATGCTTCGAGAAATTCGTGAAGTTCCAGTTTGTGATTTTTGTTTTATCAGGCTTCGGCATCGGCAGATCCTCAGCTTGTTCAAGAGCCTGTAAGCGCAGGTCTTTCAGCCAGGCAGGTTCTTGATGCTTTTCGGAAAAGCTTTTGAGATACTCCTGATCTACGGATAGTTTTGTACCTAGTGTCATGTTAATCCCCCTAACGCTTACGCTTCTTGGTCTACAGTTTCGTCTTCAATGCCAAGTTCTTGTTTGATCCAGTCATAGCCTTCTGCTTCAAGACGCTGTGCAAGCTCTGCACCGCCGGATTTTACAACGCGGCCTTGCATCATAACGTGAACAACATCTGGAGTGATGTAGTTTAACAGGCGCTGATAGTGAGTGATCATCAGGCAGCCGAAGTTTTCACTGCGCATTTTGTTGATTCCTTTAGATACAACTTTCAGTGCATCAATATCAAGACCTGAGTCGATTTCATCAAGGATGGCGATTTTCGGTTCAATCATCATTAATTGAAGGATCTCGTTGCGTTTTTTCTCCCCGCCTGAGAAACCTTCGTTAAGGTAGCGCTGAGCCATTTCAGGGTCCATTTCAAGGAACTCCATGTTTTCGTCCATTTTGCGGATGAATTTCATAAGAGAAATTTCATCGCCTTCTTCTCTGCGCGAGTTGATTGCTGAGCGAAGGAAGTCAGCATTTGTCACACCGCTGATTTCACTTGGGTACTGCATCGCAAGGAATAAACCTGCCTGCGCCCGCTCGTCCACTTCCATCTCCAGTACATCTTTGCCGTCAAGCGTGATGCTGCCTTTTGTTACTTCATATTTAGGATGCCCCATAATAGCAGCTGATAAAGTGGATTTACCAGTTCCGTTCGGTCCCATTACAGCGTGGAACTCTCCGCCTTTTATTTCAAGGTTTACACCCTTTAAGATCTCTTTCCCTTCGATTTCAACGTGAAGATCTTTGATCGTTAATGTTGAAGCAGCCATATCTATACCTCCAAAAATATATAATCATTATTCTCATTTTATTCTCATTCTAATTTTATAACAAATGAAAAGTAAATACAACTTTTTATCGTGCCTCGCACATTCATCAAGTTTAACAAAGATCAGCACTTTATTAAAGCGATTGAAAAAGAAAAAGAGTGGATTCCCACCCTTTTTTAAAAGATTGATTTTCTCAATAAGCTCCCGCAGAAATCCGCTTGCTCTTTTCATAATCAAGCTCTCTCTGCCGCTCTACTTTCATTCTTGTTTCCAGCCGGCGTCCGTATTCCTCGTATCCAATTCCATGAGACAGCTGCATCGCTTTTTCCATTTCTGACGTATAATCGAGGTCCAGTCTATCCTGGCTGCTACAAATAATGAATCAATCCTTTCATATATTTGCTTCTATTGTATCAGCGCTGCAGGTGATGCCGCAAAAAGGATATGGCTTGAAATAACGGCACATGAGACGAAAGCATCCTTTTAGATCAAATGAGTATGGTTTTTCGGAATATTCCTTCTCTTAATGCGTGGTGCTTCCGAATTCCTCTATACACTGCTGGACGACTGTCACGCCTTGGCTAAGAGCCGCGCCGCCTCCAAATACCGCTGCCACACTAACGGCTTCGAGAATGTTTTCTTCTGTCGCTCCCTCATCAAGACAGCCTTTTGTGTGATAGATCATGCAATATTCATCCTGGGCATTGATGGCGATTCCGAGGGCGATCAACTGTTTTTCTCTTTCAGTCAGAGAATTGCCGGCAAAGCATTGTTCAGTAAACTCGTTAAACTTTCTTCCCATCAGCGGCATTTTTTGTTCAAATGTGCCTAAACCTAATTTATATTGTTTTAGCGCGTCCTGCATGCTTCCTCTGTCTTGATTCAAAGAAAATCCCTCCATCTGTTTAACATTCCTTTTTATTATGAACAGCTTTTAGGAAAATACCCGAAAAAAACCCCGGATTTCTCATCCGGGGTTTCAGTCTTATTCAGATACAGGAAGCACAGCTCCGTCGTATTTTTTCTCGATGAAGTCTTTGATCTCTTTAGAATGAAGAACTTCCATCAGCGCTTTGATTTTTGCAGAATCTTCTTCGCCTTTTCTTACCGCAATGATGTTAGCGTATGGGTTGTTTTTCGTGGATTCTACTTCAATCGCGTCTTTTTTAGGATTTAATTTATTTTGGATCGCATAGTTTACATTGATGAAGACCGCGTCTCCTTCTTTGTTATCATATGCTTTTGCCGTTAATTCAGGCGCTACTTTCTTGAATTCAAGGTTTTTCGGGTTTTTCTTAATGTCTTTCAATGTTGCGTCAACTGTTTCCACTTTAGAATCAAGTGTGATTAATCCTGCGTTTTCAAGCATTGCAAGCATACGGCCTTGTTCAGCGACGTTGTTTGTCAGGATAATTGTCGCACCGTTTGGAAGGTCCTTCAGTGATTTGTATTTTTTAGAGTAAATACCGAATGGCTCTAAGTGAACAGCTCCAGCATTCACAAGTTTGTAATCTGTGTTTTCTTTCATTTCTTGCTCAAGGTAAGGAATGTGCTGGAAGAAGTTCGCATCCACTTCTTTATCAGCTAAAGCTTTGTTGTACATCTTGTAATCACTAAGCACTTTCACTTTCAGCGTGTAGCCTTTTTCTTTTAACAATGGTTCAGCTTCTTTTAAAATTTCCGCGTGCGGTGTTTTTGTCGCTGCAACCACAATTTCTTTCTTGCCGGATTCAGCGCCGTTATTTGAACCGCAGGCAGCCATAACCCCTGCAAATACAAGCAGTAATGCACCCAAAAATAGCTTTTTCAATGTAAATCCTCCCTTATCGTTTGTCTATCATATTTGTGATTACATCACCAATGATTTGAATAATAAAGACGATGATTAAAATAAACACAGTGGCAACGAAGGTAACATCAGCATTATTAGACTGATATCCTTCTACGTACGCAAGGTTTCCAAGGCCGCCTGAACCGATGGCTCCGGCAATTGCCGTTGAGCCAATCAAAGCAATGGCCGTAACCGTGATGCCAGAAATAAGAGCCGGCATAGACTCCGGAAGCAGAACTTTAAAAATAATCGTAGACGTCTTAGCGCCCATTGATTTAGCGGCTTCAATAACACCTTTATCCACCTCGCGCAATGCGATTTCTGCAAGACGCGCGTAAAACGGTGCCGAGCCGATCACCAGCGCGGGCAATGCAGCGTTTGGCCCTAAGATCGTACCGACTAAGAACTTCGTAAACCCTAACAGCAAAATAATTAAAATAAGGAATGGAATCGATCTGAATATGTTGACAACGGCCGCAATCACAGAGTTGACCGCTTTATTTTGCCAAAGGCTCCCTTTGCTTGTCAGGAAGAGCAGCAAGCCGAGGATCACCCCGATGACAAAAGCAAACAGTAAAGAAATCAGCGTCATATAAAGTGTTTCATATGTCGCGTTCCATAACTCAGTTAAATCAACGTTCGGGAAGTATTTTTCAAACATTCGTGATCACCTCTGCTTTTACCTGTTTATCATTAATGAACCGGATCACGTTTTGCACTTCTTCCTCGTCTCCATCAATATGGATGAACAGGGAACCGTAAGCGCCATCCTTCGTCTGCGAGATTTTCCCTTGCAGAATATTGACGCTGACATTGAAGTTTCTGATCATCTCTGTAATCAGAGGCTGTTCAGCCGAATCACCGACAAATGTGAGCTGCACCGTTTTTCCTGATGCTGTTTCATCTAGAAGGTGCTGAAGCGTTTCTTTCGTTTCTTCCGGCTCTGTCACCTGCTGAACAAATCGTTTTGTCATGTCTTCCTTCGGATTTTTGAAGACATCAAGAACTTCGCCTTCTTCCACAACCTTTCCGTTTTCCATGACAGCGACTCTGTTGCAGATTTTGCGGATGACGTGCATTTCGTGTGTGATCAGCACAATCGTCAAACCGAGTCTTTCATTAATATCGGACAAAAGATCCAAGATTGAATCGGTTGTTTGCGGATCTAAAGCTGATGTCGCTTCATCACAAAGGAGAACCTTCGGATTGTTTGCGAGCGCTCTGGCGATTCCGACCCTCTGCTTTTGTCCACCGCTCAGCTGAGACGGGTAAGATTTCTCTTTTCCTTCTAAACCTACCAGTTTAATCAGTTCATTGGCACGCTTGATCCGCTCGCTTTTTTTCACCCCGGCAATTTCTAAAGGAAACATGATGTTATCTCTGACAGTTCGCGACCAGAGCAAATTGAAGTGCTGGAAAATCATACTGATGTCATGGCGCGCTTTTCTTAAATCGCGTCCGTTTACTTCATTAATCTTCGTTCCCGCCACTTCCACGGTGCCTGAGGTTGGTTTCTCAAGTCCGTTCAGCAGACGGATTAAGGAACTTTTACCAGCTCCGCTATATCCTATAATTCCAAAAATCTCACCTTTTTTAATAGAAAGCGAGACATTTTGGACAGCATTGACATCTCCGTGTTTCGACTTATAAACTTTTGAAACATCTTGAAGATTGATCAAAGCAATCACCTGCCTTAACACTATTCTAAGAAATCTTCCGGGTTTTTCTGCAAAAGAAAAGCCTTTCTGCACACTTGAGCAGAAAGGCTTATATAAAATGCCTTTCTCTCATCTTTCAAAGCTGAACGCTTCGTGTGAATTGGCACCATTTCAACAGCGTTGATGGTTGCCGGGCTTCATAGGGCACTTCCCTCCACCTCTCTTGATAAGAGAAATATATAGTCTTTTTCGTCCGGAAATTCTTAATGTAGAATAGCATGGCGCATGATTACATGTCAATAAAATAAATGATGTCAACTTTTACTATTATAATAATTTCATATTTTTTAATTCTTTAAAATTCTCTGAAAAAAACCGTTTGTCAGCCAGAGAATGGCTTCTAGTTTTAACAGGGCTCTGAATGACCCCTTCACTTTCAGGCTTCCGCTCTGAATCAGGTATTGAAGGGAAATGTCTCCGTGCAATAAATGAATGATTTCTGCTTGGTTTCCGTAAAAGGTCAGGTTGGACGTTTGGGGCGAAGAAATTTTTTTCATTTCTCCCTGTTCGTTTATTGAGACGGTTAAGGCTTCTGTTTCTCCTTGGAAGGTAATAAGCAATGTTGAAGCGTTCAAAAGGGGTTTTAAAAACAGATGCTGATACTCATCTTCTAAAACTTCCGCTTTCTCCATATGTACAACCTCCTATTTGTTGGTCATACATACACATTTCTCTTTTTGGCGCACGAACCCCTTTATAAAACGAACGACAATTTCATTGGATTGGACAGAGAAATATGTCATAAATGGGATGCGGAAGATGATTTTTGTTTAATCAGCTCATATAAATAAGAAACAGAATGAAAAGCATATCCTCTTTCAACCACTTTTCCGCCTTTAAACAGCAGAAAACAAGGAACGCTTTCAATTTGATACGCTTTTGCGAATGTCGGAGAGTAATTGACATTGTTTTTATAGAAGGCGACATCAGGCAGCATTTCTTTCACCACTGTCAGCATTTTGCTTGCAAGATGGCAGGTGCCGCAAAACGGAGTATATAAATAAAGGAGATACACATCATCAGCAATGTGCTCAAGCTCATGTTCTTGGAGTTCTTTCATGCTATACACCTCGGGATTTTCTTTCAAGAAAGATAGTATGGACATGTAAATTCGCGCGCAGCAATACAGAGGCAACATGGTGCCTGGGCGCAGCCGCTACTTCCTTATAGGCTCTGTCGATATATAGATGGCAGGCTTCGTTAAATTCTCTTTTCAGCTGTTTTCTTAATTTCTCGCCTGATTCATCAGCATCAACTAATATATAGACGTCTTTATCGTAAAGTTCGTCAGCCAATTCCTCAAGCTTCAGCTGGCTGATTGTTCCGTTGGTGCAGATAATGCGCACTGGTTCATTCAGGACGCTTTCAATTTTCTCTTTATCTGTTTTCCCTTCGACAATCATAACCTTTTCCAGCTCATCCATCTTCATCTTCTTCACCTGCCGCGTCATAATTTGAAACGTTCAGATTGTAAAAGAAGGCAGTGAAATTCACCGCCAACATTAACACCAGCCGTTTTCGTAGTCACAATCCACGTATTTTTCGTCGTTTCCTGAGACCACATCAGCTGTCTTATAAAATTTCTCATTTTCAAAGGAATAACCGGACTTAAGCTCATATTCATTCATGCTTATCATTTGGCCGATCATCTCATTTTCATGATATAACGAGAGCCGGCCATTTTGAAAGCGGCCTGTCACATCATTGGTGACATCGAGCTTTTGTTTGCTGAAAGCCATATTGGACACCTCCCATAACGTTAGCGTGTCCAATTGCCTTTGCAGCTATCCTGTTTTAGTCTTCTTGTGTCATCTCTTCGTACTGCTCTGGTGTCATCAGTTCTTCAATTTCAGAAGCGTCAGACGGCTCCACGACGATCATCCATGCTTTTTCGTACGGAGATTCGTTGACGAATTCCGGACTGTCATCAAGATCTTCGTTTACTTCCACAACAGTTCCGTTAATCGGTGCATAAAGCTCAGATACCGTTTTAACGGATTCAACGCTGCCGAATGGCTCGTCCGCTTTGATTTTAGCGCCAACTTCAGGAAGTTCGACAAACACGATGTCGCCTAGCTCAGACTGGGCAAAATGCGTAATTCCGATTCTGGCTTTTTCTCCTTCAACTTTTACCCACTCGTGTTCTCCTGAGTAACGCAAATCTTTAGGTATGCTCAATTGAATCCCTCCATTTTTTACAGCACTACAATAAGAAGATAACATACTTTTCAAAAAAAAATTACATTAAGCCCAGTTTTCTTCAAATTGGTCTTCTTTAAATCCGACTGTCACTTTTTCGCCGTCTGTTGTAAGCGGGCGTTTAATCAGCATACCGTCTGAAGCCAGCAGTTCAAGCTGCTCGTCCTCCGACATGTGATACAGCTTTTCCTTGAGATTCAGCTCGCGGTATTTCATGCCGCTCGTGTTGAAAAATTTCTTGAGATCCAGCCCGCTTTTTTCATAAAGCGCTTTGAGTTCTTCTTTGCTTGGAGGCTGCTCTGCAATATGTATTTCGTTTATTTCTTTCCCATGCCCTTCAAGCCATTTCTTTGCTTTGCGGCACGTTCCGCATTTAGGGTACCAGTAAAAAGTTAACGACATCTTCTTCCCCCTCAATAAAATAATCGAGGTTATTTTAACACAGTTTGTTTTAAAAACCTAAAACAGTGCTTGTTAAAAAAAGCTCCGCGCATGCGGAGCTCTCAGGCAATCAGACAATATATTTTTCAGCCTCAAAAACGCCCGCTGCCGCTTCGCGTTTTTTCTGAATGACGTTTTTAGGTGTGACACGCGTGAGCTTGCGCAGAGCGGAAAGCATCATGCGAAGCGAATCTCCTTCTTCCATTGCGATGAGGGATTCCTTCGCGTGCGCTTCAATTTCGTTAAAGGCTTCTTGAACGAAAATTTCAGTATACAGCACCTTTTGCGCCGCTTTTTCTGCGCCTTGCGCGGCAATGGCCTTTTCCGTTCTGAGCACGGCTGATTCCATTGCGTACACATTGCTGACGATATCCGCGACGTTGACGAGGATTTCTTGTTCGCGATCGATGGCTTTTCCGTATTTTTGCGCAGCGAGACCGGCAGCGAACAGCGCGATTTTTTTGGCTTGCTTGACGATATATTTCTCCTGCTCTAATACGCCGCTGCCAGGCTCTTCTGGCATAAGCATCATGAGTTCTTCCTGCAGCGACTGTGCTTTTTCAAATAGAGGCAGTTCGCCTTTGAGCGCTTTTTTCAGAAAGGTGCTTGGCACGATTAACCGGTTGATTTCGTTTGTGCCTTCAAAAATCCGATTGATCCTTGAATCCCTATAGGCTCTTTCTACTTCGTACTCCTGCATAAAACCGTAGCCTCCATGGATCTGCACGCCTTCATCTACGATATAATCAAGCGTTTCAGAGCCAAATACCTTATTCAGAGAGCATTCGATGGCATATTCGGCAATTGACTTGACAATTTGCCGGCCGTCCTTAAGATCTTCGGCAGTAAACTGGCTCATATTGTCTTCAAACAGCCCAACAGTTCTGTACACAGAGCTTTCCATCGCGTACAGCCTTGATGCCATTGTCGCAATTTTTTCCTGGGTCAGCGAAAAGCTAGCAATCGGGGTTTTAAATTGGCGCCGCTGATTTGCGTATGCCGCAGACAGCTCGATTACCCGCTTAGATGCACCGATTGTGCCAACCGCCAGCTTGTAGCGGCCGATGTTTAAAATATTAAAGGCGATATGATGCCCTTTGCCGATTTCTCCAAGTAGGTTTTCTTTTGGCACTTCAGCCTGGTCTAAAATGAGCGTTCTTGTCGATGATCCTTTGATTCCCATTTTCTTTTCTTCCGGACCCGTGGATACACCAGGGAAATCTTTTTCTACAATAAAAGCCGAGAACTTGTCGCCATCCACTTTAGCGTAAACGACAAATACATCAGCAAAGGCAGAGTTGGTAATCCACTGTTTTTCCCCGGTTAACACGTAATGCGTTCCTGCTTCATTCAGCACGGCTATTGTT
This sequence comes from Bacillus sp. T17B1, assembly GCF_026796395.1. Lineage (NCBI taxonomy): Bacteria > Bacillati > Bacillota > Bacilli > Caryophanales > Bacillaceae > Bacillus > Bacillus sp. T17B1. The sequence goes on along the minus strand of NZ_JALAYA010000004.1, from coordinate 57,762 downwards.
TTTGCCCCAAGCGCATCAGATCCAGAACCAGGCTCAGTCAGTGCATAGGCAGCGATCTTTTCGCCTGAAGCGAGTCCCGGCAAATATGTTTTCTTTTGTTCTTCTGATCCGAAAAAGACGATCGGTAAGGAGCCGATGCCGACATGCGCGCCATAAGAAAGTGAAAAGCTTCCCGCAAGCGAAAATTTTTCAGTGATGAGTGCCGAGCTGATTTTATCAAGGCCTAGCCCTCCGTATTCCTCAGGCACATCAGCGCCAAGCAGCCCAAGTTCGCCTGCTTTCTTCAACAGCCTGACGGAATGCTCGAATTGATGGTTTTCGATAGCATCTATATGAGGAAGAACATCCTGCTCAATGTAGTCCTCTGTTGTTTTCGCGATCATTTTATGCTCGTCAGTGAAATCCTCCGGTGTATACATTTGATCGTATGTGACATCCTCGATTAAGAAACCGCCGCCCTTTTGTACTTCAGCCGTTTTTTTTGCCATTTGTTTTTCCCCCTTTAGCATAATTCAAATACACCGGCCGCTCCCATCCCGCCGCCGATACACATTGTGACGACTCCAAATTGCTCGTTTCTCCGTTTCATTTCATGAATCAGTGAGAGTGTAAGCTTTGTACCCGTACAACCAAGCGGATGACCAAGCGCAATTGCGCCCCCGTTGACATTCACTTTTTCTTCATCAATTCCCAGTTCCCTTATCACTTGAATGGCCTGTGATGCAAAAGCTTCGTTCAGTTCAAACAAGCCGATGTCCTGCAATTGTAGCCCGGCAAGCTTCAAGGCACGCGGAATGGCTTCCACCGGTCCGATGCCCATCACTTCCGGCGGCACACCGCCTACTGCAAAGGAGCGGAATTTCACAAGCGGCGCCAAGCCCAGTGCATCAGCTTTTTCCCGGTCCATCATCATAACTGCCGCCGCTCCGTCACTCGTCTGCGAGGAATTGCCCGCAGTAACCGTTCCGTCAATGGAAAAAGCCGGGCGCAATGTCGCTAAGATGTCTGTCGTCGTTTGCGGACGCACACCTTCATCCTGAGAAAACACAAACGTTTTTTCCTGAGGCCTATGGTTTTCTCCGATTTCTGTCACGGTCACTTCAACTGGAACAATCTCATCTTTAAATTTTCCCTCTGCAAGGGCTTTGGCCGCGTTCTGGTGGCTGCGAACAGCAAACGCATCCTGATCCTCGCGGGAGACACCGAATTTTTTCGCGACCTGCTCAGCCGTGTGGCCCATGCTCATATAATATTCCGGCGCCATCTCCGCCAATGCGAGGTTCGGACGGGTCACATGCCCCATCATCGGAACCTGCGACATGGATTCTGCTCCGCCGGCGACCGCTGTATCGTAGGCGCCAAGCATAATTTTTTCTGCCGCATATGCGATGGACTGAAGGCCTGAAGAGCAGTAGCGATTGACTGTAATTGCCGGAACCGTATACGGAAGTCCCGCAAGCGCGCCAATATTTCTCGCCATATTTAGTCCCTGTTCCGCTTCAGGTGTTGCACAGCCGATAATCAAATCGTCAATATTGCCTTCGTAGCCGCCTGCCCGTTTCAGTGTTTCTTTTACACAAATCGCTCCCAAATCATCCGGACGAACGGTGGCCAGTGATCCTTTTTTTGCTTTCCCAACCGGAGTTCTTGCACCTGATACAATGACTGCCTCTTTCATAAGCTCCCTCCTAATTCCGTAAAGGTTTACCTTTCACAAGCATGTGCTGCATTCTCGCTTGAGATTTCGCCTCTCCTGCCAAACTCAAAAACGCTTCTCTCTCGATCTCTAATAAATACGCTTCATCGACCTCTGTACCGAACGGCACTTTTCCGCCGGCAATAACATAAGCAAGTTTTTTCGCGATTTTGAAATCATGCTCTGATATATAGCCGGACAGTTTCATTTGCTCAGCGCCAAGCAAGAGTGCCGCATAACCGGTTTCTCCCGCCACCTTGACCTTTTCTTTTACAGGCGGCCGCCAGCCGGTATCGTATAAAGATGCAGCCAGCTGCTTTGCATCGTACAGCAGGTGGTCCTGATTCACGCTAATGTGATCGGTTTCTTTTAAGATGTTCATCTCACGAGCCTCTTGGGCGGAAGTGGACACTTTCGCCATTGCAATCGTTTCAAATGTTTTTATTGCGGCATTCATTGGATCAAGACCGCGGCGAAGATGGTTGATGTACAGCTCTTTGTTTCCTCCTCCGCCAGGGATGAGGCCGACGCCGGACTCCACAAGCCCCATATAGGCTTCGCTTGCTGCTTGAATACGCGCCGCCGGCAGGCACACTTCCGTTCCGCCGCCGAGCGTCATTCCAAACGGTGCGGCGACAACCGGTTTCGCGCTGTATTTGATGTTCATCATCGTCTCTTGAAAGCGACGTATCACGAAATCCACTTCCAGAAAATTATCATCTTGGACTTCCATTAAGATCATGGCGAGATTTGCGCCGACGCAGAAATTTTTTCCATGGTTGCCGATGACAAGGCCTTTGTAGTTCCGCTCTGTTTCTTCTAACGCTTTGTTGATCATTTGAATGATATCGAGGCCGATCGCATTGCTTTTCGAATGGAATTCCAGAAGGGCCACATCATCTCCAATGTCAATCAAGCTAGCTCCGCTGTTTTTCGCAATCACGCCGTTTGTTTCCTTGGTCGCTTGTAAATGAATCCGTTTTTTGTTTTCTTTCACGGCTCTGTATTCGCCGCGGTCATAATAAAATACTGTTCCGTTCTCTTTGATGTAGAAGGTATCATTTCCTTTGTCCAGCATGTCTTTGATCCAGCCAGGAATATCTGCTCCAAGCTGCTTAAACTTTTCTGCCGACTGCCTGAGGCCGATCGCATCCCACATTTCAAACGGGCCCAGCTCCCACCCGAATCCCCACTTCATGGCTTGGTCAATCGCATGAATATCATCGGCAATCTCACCAAGCAGTTCGGCTGAGTAAAGCAGGGTTTGCGATGTGATATTCCACAGCAATCTGCCGGCTCTGTCCTCCGAATAAATAAGCGCTTTCATTTTCGCTTTTGTCCCTTTTGCCTGTTTTGCCGCTTCAAGTGCCGGTGATTTCATTTTTGTCCGCTCGCCGTAAGTAAGCGTCACTGGATCAAGCTCATAAATCGTTTTTCCTTCTTTTTTATAAAAGCCTTGGCCTGCCTTGCTTCCAATCCATCCTTTTTCCAGCATATCGTTCATGAAAACTGGCAGGCGGAACACTTCTTTCTCGTCTCCATCCGCTTTGTCATACACATTTCGGGCGACGTGGGCAAATGTATCGAGTCCGACAACATCAAGCGTTCTGAAGGTCGCGCTTTTCGGTCTGCCAATGAGCGGGCCCGTGATCGAATCGACTTCCCCGACCTGATAACCGTCTTTCAGCATTTCTTGGACTGTGACGAGAAGCCCATATGTTCCGATGCGATTTGCGATAAAGTTCGGTGTGTCCTTTGCTGTAACAACGCCTTTGCCGAGGACATTTTCACCGAAGGCTGTCATAAACTTTAATATATCAGGGGCCGTTTCCTTAATCGGAATGATCTCCAGCAGCTTTAAATAGCGGGCGGGATTAAAAAAGTGCGTTCCAAGAAAATGGGCTTTAAAATCATCCGACCGGCCTTCTGCCATTTCCTGCACTGATATGCCGGAGGTGTTGCTTGAGACAATGCTTCCAGGCTTCCGGTGTTCATCCACAAGTGCGAAAATTTGCTTTTTAACTTCAAGGTTTTCGACAACGACTTCAATAATCCAATCTGCTTCTTTGAGCTTTGTGGCATCATCCTCCAGATTGCCTGATGTGATATAGGAGGTATTTTTTGCTGATGTGAGGGGAGCGGGCTTTTGCTTCAGCAGTTTTTTCACCGCCTGCCGGCTCAGCCTGCTGCGCACCTCCGGACTGTCCTTCGTCAGCCCTCTTTTTTCCTCTTCCTTTGTCAAATCGTTCGGCACAATATCAAGCAGCAGAACAGGAATTCCGATGTTAGCCAGATGCGCCGCAATCCCGGAACCCATGACCCCCGATCCTATAACGGCTGCCTTCCGAATGTGTTTGTGCATGAGATATCCCCCTTGAACATTGAATGAATAGTCATTCATTTTTTGACCAAAAAAAATGAAACTCGTTTCTTCTTTCATCTTAAAAGATTTCCGGTCCGACTTCAATAGCGAATTTGTTATTTTTTTGTATGAAGCTTATAAAAGACGGGCAACTTAAGCCCGGAGGTGAAGGGAATGGTGCGAGAGAAAAAAAATCCGTCTTCTGCGCAAGTCAGCGCGGCGAGCGTAAAGGGAGATGCCGGTCCGACTCAGCATTACGGCGGCGGAAAACGGACAAGTCAAAATCAGCAGTATAAAAAACATAACATGGAACAATCATAATGCAGCTGCTTCCCGCGGCTGCTTTCACTTTTTCAAGATCCCTTTTAACACAAACGCTGCATTGGCGGGCCGTTCGGCAATTCTTCTCATAAAGTAGCTGAACCAGTCCGTTCCATATGGGACATACACACGCATTCTGTATCCTTCCTTGACGAGTTCCTTCTGCAGCTCCGGCCTGATGCCGTAAAGCATTTGAAACTCAAATTGTGACGCTGGAATATGATGCTCAGCTACGAGCTGTTTCGTAAACGCAATGATGTCATCGTCATGTGTGGCGATTGCTGTGTAATTCCCGCTTAACAGCTGGAGCTTTATGAGGCTTTGAAAATGAAGGTCTGTTCCTTTTTTGTCTGGAAACGCCACAGCTGCAGATTCTTTATAAGCGCCTTTCACAAGTCTGAGATTCGGCTTTAAATCGCGCATATTTCTGATATCTTCTGCCGCCCGGTATAGATATGCCTGAATCACCGTGCCGAGCATTTCAAATTCCTGTTTGCATTGCCTGTAGATAGCGAGTGTCTGTTCATAATGAGAATAGTCTTCCATATCAATAGTTACAGCAACACCATATTGCTTCGCAGCGGATAGAATGGCACGCAAATGAGATAGGGCAAGTTCTTCTGAAAGATCGAGCCCGATCGAGGTCAGCTTTAACGAAAGCTCTGAGTCCAATTGATGTTCTGCAATGGCTTGAATGGCTTTCTTGCATTCCTTTGCGACCTGATTTGCTTCTTTTTCTGAAGCGGCATACTCGCCTAAATAATCAATTGTCGCGCACAAACCGGATCTGTTTAGCTTTTTGACGGCCTTAACCACCGACTCAATTGTATCTCCTGCGACAAACCTTCGTGCTCCAAGCCGCGTCCCGTATGCTTTGGCGAACTTGGTAAGTGTTTTATTTTGAGATAAGAATAAAAACACATGTCTCAACATCCGACTCCCTCCTGCCTTCATCTTCAAAACACCTGTATATAACTCCCAGCCTGAAGGAAACTATAAAATGAACAGAAATCAAAGGAGGATCACAATGGACAATCAGCAGCAATCTCAAATGCCGCCTTCCGTTATTTCGACAAAGGATCATTTGTATCTAAATGACATGCTGAACTGGAATTTGCTCGCGATGAAAAAAGCGCATTTCATGGCGCAGCAGTGCCAGGATCATTCGTTAAAACAAGAACTCGACCGCGTCGGACACATGCATCATGATCACTATCAAAGAATATTAAAGCATCTGCAGCCAGGCCAGCAGCAGTCCGGCTACATCCAATAAGGAGGCGCCCAGAATGAATCAGCAAAATCAGAAAATCAGCAACCCGCAGACACCTGTACCGACAACTTCGGAGATGAATGACAGAGATTTCGTCAATGAATTGCTGACAACAGAAAAATACATGACAGCAGCTTATTGTACAGCCTTGAATGAATTCAGTCATGAGTCTCTCTATCAGGATATTCAATCCATTTTTGATGAGTCACAAAAAGCGCAAAGAAAACTGTATGATCTCATGTTCCAATATGGATGGTATTCTGTTGAAGCGGAGGATACCCAAAAGCTGCAGCAATCCTACCAAAAATTCCAGCAGACCATTCAGCAGCAGTCTCCTTATCAGCAATAAATAGTAAGAAAAAGGATACGATGTTCCTCGGGACATCTGTCCTTTTTTTGTATAAAATTGGTTGACTTTTTATTAATACTTATTTATATTTAATATGCATTAACTATTTTGTCATTAAAATATAAATACAGTATATGTAACAGAGGAGAAATGACTATGAAGAGTGCGGATCGGTTAATGACCGATATTCAATTATCGCTTCAGGCGCTCTTTCAAGAGATACAGCCTGAAATGCTGGAAAGCATGGAAAAACAAGGTGTCACCCCAGCGCAGCTGTTTGTGCTGGCCAGCTTAAAAAAACACGGCAGCCTCAAAATTTCTGAAATTGCCGAACGTATGGAGGTTAAGCCAAGCGCGGTGACATTAATGGCAGATCGCCTTGAACAAAAAAATCTCATCGCCAGAACACACAACACAAAAGACAGGCGAGTAATTGATCTCAGTCTTACTGATGAAGGAGACAGAAAGTTCGAGGAGGTTTTGGCAGGCAGAAAGGCCATTATGGCGCGGTACCTTTCCTTCTTGACGGAGGAGGAAATGCTTCAGGCGGCGCATATTACAGAAAAGCTCGCAAAGGCTGCAGCGGAAACTGACAAAAAGCAAAACATGAAAGAAGGAAACGGATGAAATGAGTAATGAGGGCAAACAATCAAAACGAACGTTATTAATAACAGGCTTAATTATTGCCATGTTTTTTTCAGCTCTTGACGGTACCATTGTCGGAACGGCCATGCCGAAAATTGTCGGTGATCTGGGCGGTTTGAGCATGATGACCTGGCTGACAACTGCATACCTGTTGACATCAACAACTGTCGTGCCGATTGCCGGTAAACTGGCCGATTTATTAGGACGGCGTATTGTCTATGTATCAGGCTTGATTATTTTTATGGCAGCTTCTGCTTTGTGCGGAATGGCCAACAATATGACAGAATTGATTATTTTCCGTGGACTGCAGGGCATCGGCGGAGGCATTATGATGCCGATGGCAATGATTGTCATTGGTGACTTGTTCACAGGAAAACAGCGTGCTAAATTCCAAGGGGTCTTTGGCGCGATTTACGGGCTTGCTTCAGTGATTGGGCCGCAAATCGGCGGCTGGATTGTAGACTCACTAAACTGGAAATGGGTTTTCTATATTAACCTTCCAGTCGGAATTATTGCGGTTATTTTTATTGCCAGAGGATTACAGGGTCGCCAGCAGACTGGTCCGATCAACTTCGATATTGCTGGTATTTTCACGATGATTGTCGGGGTTGTCAGCCTCCTTCTCGCCCTAAGCTTTGGCGGAAAAGATTATGCGTGGGGTTCATGGCAGATTCTTGGCTTGTTCGCACTCGCGCTGATCGGCATTGTCAGCTTTATTATCGTAGAATCAAAAGCGAAAGAGCCTATCCTGCCCATGTATCTATTTAAAAACAGAACGTTTACATTTTTAAATCTGATCGGCTTCTTTATGAGTATCGGAATGTTTGGTGCCATTACGTTTGTTCCTTTCTTTATGCAGGGAATTGTCGGTGTAAGCGCGTCTGAATCAGGCACGATTATGACACCGATGATGATCTCTATGATTATTACAAGTATTGCCGGCGGCCAGCTGGTTTATAAAATCGGCATTAAACCGCAAATCATTACAGGCATGCTGGTCATGGCCGGAGGATTCCTGCTGTTAACGACTTTGGATCTTGATACGAGCAAGCTTGTTGCTACATCGTATATGGCGATTATTGGGCTGGGAATGGGTCTGGTTATGCCGATTCTGACGTTGGCTTTACAGGAAAGCTTTTCGAAGGAGGAGCTTGGGGTTGTCACCTCTTCCAGCCAATTCTTCCGTTCGATCGGAGGAACATTCGGCATTACCATGCTTGGAGCCGTAATGAATGCGAGATCAGGGAGTCTATTAACAGATAAACTGGTGCCGTACTTAGACTCACTTCCAGCACAGGCAAGCTCATTTGCCGCCCAGCTAAAGGGTATGATTGATACAAATCCGCAAGTGCTGCTGCAATCACTGTTCAGCCCGGACGCAATCAAACAAATTCCTGCGGCTTTCTCATCCCATATTATGCCGATATTAAAAACATCGTTGATGGATTCACTTCACAGCGTGTTTTATACAGGCCTGATCTTTATTGCAGTAGGAGCCGTATTTACATTGTTCTTAAAACCTATCAAACTATCAAACAAGAAAACGGGAGAACAAGTAAAAGAGAAGGCGGCACAAGCAGTTGAATCACCTTCCCATTAACAGAGCACCCCGCGGGTATCAATCCGCGGGGTTTTATTATTCAATCATCTGAGCCCTTCCATTTCCGAAAGACCAATCCTCATCCTGATTTCCAGCCAGCATGATAAACACATCTTCTTGTCTTACGCCAAGCTCGGAATGAATCCGGATCGCGATTGAGCGGTAAAGTGCTCTTTTCTGTTCAGTTGTTCTTGACTGTTTCAACGTAAAATGAATGTATATCAATTCATCGGTGCGCTCGATCTGCAGATAAGACGGATCGTAAAAAAATTCATTATTTTCATATTGCCTGATGACTTGAAAGTAGTCATCTACCGGCACATTAATTTCTTCGGTCATCGATTTGTGAATGGTTCTGCTTAGTTTTTGAAGCCACGCTTCACTTCTTCCCGCCCGTAAATGAATCTGTACAAATGGCATCCCCCGCATCTCCTCTCTTTACAGCGTCTGTCCGCTGTCAATTGTGATGATTTGGCCTGTGAGTGATTCCTGTTCAACAAGCGAACAGATCAATTTGGCGACATCTTCCGGTTCAGCGATACGCTGTAACAGCAAAGTGCCGATCATGCTTTTCATTTTTTCTTCCCGGCCAGCCCACCATCTCGTTGCGACAGCTCCCGGTGCTACACCGCTCACTCTGATTTCGGGCGCTAAGGCGTGGGCCAATGATTTCGTTAAACCGTGCACCGCCGATTTTGACACTGCATAAGGCATAGATGAACCTGCCCCGGTTAACCCTGCGATGCTGCCGACATTTACGATCGCTCCAGCCTTGCTTTTTTTCATGAACGGAACCACTGCCCGCGCGCAGAAAAACATCCCTTTCACATTGACAGCGTATAACTCATCCCAGATGTCTTCTGTCGCAGCTTCAAGATCATCCATTGGAATATGCCGTGTAATGCTGGCATTGTTGACTAAAATATCAATCGTGCCATATGTTTTCACGATTGATTGAACCATATCCTGCACTTCGTTCTTTTTTGATACATCCGCTTGGATAGCGAAGGCTCGCCCGCCATGTCTTTGTATCATTTCCACTGTTTCCTCCGCTTCCGATTGTGAACGCGAATAATTCACCGCAACAATTGCTCCGCGTTTTGCCAATTCCATACTGGCTGCCCGTCCGATCCCTGTGCCGCCCCCCGTTATGAGAGCTATTTTGTCCATCACATTCATAGCCGCCACTCCCTACTGTTGATTAACATATCTTGCTGATTCCATTGTAATCCAGGCTAGATGTTACGTATAATGATTGTTAAAGATACTTGTTATCACTCAGATTGATAGCAAACGAAAGAGGCGTTCAAAATGGAAAGCGGAGATTTACGTGTGTTTCAAATGGTAGCCCGTGAAGGCTCCATTACGAAAGCAGCCCTGCAGCTTGGCTATGTGCAATCGAATGTCACGGCTAGAATTCAGCAATTGGAAGCTGAGCTGGGCACCATTCTGTTTTTGCGCCATAATCGGGGCATGACACTTTCTGCAAGCGGAAAACTGCTGCTCGACTACGCAAATAAAATTATCGGCCTGCTGGATGAAGCGTCTAAAGCGCTCTCATCTACCATAGAGCCAAGCGGGCCGCTTATGATCGGCTCCACTCAGACAACCGCCGCGGTGAGGCTTCCGAAGCTTCTGGCTTCTTACTATGAAGAACATCCTAACGTCCAGCTGTCTTTAACAACAGGACATACACAATTCCTCCTTGATAAAGTTCTCCGGTATGAATTGGATGGCGCGTTTATCGGATGCGAATGTAATCATCCTGAACTCGAATCCTATCCTGCATTTGAGGAAGAACCAGTGGTTGTTTCGGCTGCTTCTGTGACCGATGTTGAGGAAGCCATCACAAAGCCGATTCTCGTGTACAGCACAGGCTGTTCGTATCGAGAAACACTTGAAAAATGGCTGCGCTCTGTCGGTGTCACACAACCGGTCATGATGGAGTTTGGTACGCTTGAAGCGATTATCGGCGGGGTTACAGCAGGTCTTGGCATCTCGTTGTTGCCGAGAACGGTTGTACAGAAACACGAGGCTGAAGGATCGATTCGGCTGTACCCGCTGCCTGAAACTCTTAGGCAGATGAAAACAGAATTTATTGTCCGAAAAGATTCGTTTATCAGCAGCGCGCTGCGGACCTTTATGAATTCCTTCGCGCCAGATAAAACCGCAGAATCACAAAAAAGCAGTCTGCGATAATTGGCAGACTGCTTTTTTAGCTATTGTTTGTCTCGATGCGCTTCATTTAATTCCTTAATATGCTGAATGATAGCTTTAATGCCCTGCTTCGCGTCAGGATATGTCGCATTCCAATGCTTAGCGAGCGGCGGCATGCTTTTGGCGATATGCGTGTACAAAATCCATTGCTTCACTTCTTCTTTTAGCTCATTATTTGTCTCACCAAGCAGAAGCTCAGTATACTTCTCCAGCAATCCATCCAGCTGCTCCTGAAGTTTTTGTTCCATTCTCCATCTTCCTTTCGAAAAAACAGCAAGGAGCTTTCTCATGTGAAAGCTCCTTTCGCTGATGTTATTTATCCATGTGATGTGAAAGCCGCTTCCTGGACAATGCATCTGCCCCTGCCATGAGGAATACAAAGAGGCGTTCCGAACAGCGGGTCCTGTGTGACCTGACAGTTCATAGAAAAAACATGTCGCACAAGATCACAAGTGATGACTTCTTCCGGACGGCCTTCAGCATAAATACGTTTCTCTTTTATGGCCACAAGATGATGCGCGTAGCGGCATGCTAAGTTTAAGTCATGGAGAACCATGACGATCGTCCGCTCTTCCTTTTCATTTAACTCAAACAACAAATCAAGTATTTCAATTTGGTGCGTCATGTCTAAATACGTCGTCGGCTCGTCTAGAAGGATGATATCAGTCTCCTGCGCAAGCGTCATCGCGATCCAAGCCCGCTGGCGCTGTCCGCCTGACAAAGAATCGACGGCGCGGTCAGCCATGTCCTCAAGCTTTGTTGCTTTAAGCGCTCTCTCAACTGCTTCCTCATCCTCTTTTGACCATTGTTTCAGCCAGTTTTGATAAGGATATCTTCCTTGCTTCACCAGCTGATGTACTGTCAGCCCCTCTGGAGCCGAAGGACCCTGCGGCAGGATTGCGAGCTCTTTTGCGACTTCCTTCGTTGGAAGCTTGGCAATCGCTCTTCCTTCCAGCAGCACTGAACCGCCTCTCGGCTTCATCAAACGCGCTAATGAACGTAAAAGTGTCGATTTTCCGCAGCCGTTGCTGCCAATAAATACGGTAATTTCACCTTTGGGAATTGTTAAATCCAACTCATCAATAATAACGGCATCTCCGTATCCTAAGCTCAGCGTTTCTGTAGAAATTGCACTCATACCCATAACCGCTCCTTTTTGCTGGCTTTTTAGCAGCACTATGTATTACACGTTCTCTATATATTGCGATTTAAGTCAATTGTCATCAATGCAAGTGATTCGATGTTCAGCCATTTGATATGGTCATTTATCTCTCATTGTAGCAGAAAACAATGACTTTGAAAATCATTTTCAATTAGTTACTTGGACATAATTGACGTTTATAGGATTTTTTACATAATGTTATTTCTTAATTTCTCTGATTGATCCATTCTTCATCTTCAGCTTCAAGTTGATATGATCATAATGGGAGTCCAGATTAAATGCTGCCAGCACACTATGGATCACTTCTGTTTCTGCCATTTGGTCTGTCACGGAAAGCTCGCTCAAGATCATTTTCATCTCATCTAATGCTTCTTCTCCCTCTTGTTTGACGCCGGAGAGCTTATCCTGTATTTCCGCAGTTTCCTGAGTTCCGTTTTTTGTATATATGCTTTCATAACGATTATGCTCACCGTCTCCGTAGCTCACGCGAAGCGAGAAATTGCTGTAAGGAACAGACTTCTGCTGGGTGACGGCTGTATTTTCTCCTTCTGCCTGTTGCTGATCTTGATTGAGACGGCAGCCCGCAATCAGAACCACTGCGAGACAAACAGCCCCGGCTGCTCTGATCAAACGCATTATGTTTCCCCCCTGTAGGATTCCATTTATTTTAGGTATATCCAGAGAATGAAACCCTCATTCAGAGGAGAATTGAAAAAGCCGGGGCGTATAACGCCCCGGCTTCAGCATGTCGACAAATGCTCGCCCTTTCTAGACTTCAAGGGTTTTCATTTACTCAGTCAGTTGCAAAAAGGCTTCCGCGTCACGCACGGCAAGCTTGATGGCATTTTCCCAGAAATCGCGCTTCGTGATGTCAGCACCCAAATGCTTCATCGCCAAATCTTCCACGGTCATAGAAGCCGTATCGCGCAATAGCGCAATATACTTCTCTTCGAACGCGTTTTTTTCTTCAAGCGCCAGTGCGTAAATCCCCAGAGAAAACAGATAGCCGAACGTATAAGGGAAATTGTAAAACGGCACTCTCGTGATATGGAAGTGCAGCTTTGATGCCCAAAAGAGCGGATGGTACTCTCCTAACGAATTGCAGTATGCCTCTTTTTGTGCCTCCTCCATCAGCTCGTTCAAACGGCCGGCCGGGACGACTCCCCGCTTTCGTTCTTCGTAAAACCTCGTTTCGAATAGGAACCTTGCGTGGATATTCATGAAAAATGCAACGCTTCTTTGCACTTTATCCTCGAGAAGGAGAAGCTTTTCTTCCTTCGTCTTTGCCTGCTGGACAGCCGCATCCGCCACGATCATCTCAGCAAACGTTGAGGCCGTTTCCGCAACGTTCATGGCGTAGGACCGGTTTAACGGCCTGACGTTGAGCATCGCTTCCTGATGGAACGCATGTCCGAGCTCATGTGCAAGCGTTGAGACATTTGAGGCACTTCCCGAAAACGTCATGAAAATCCGCGATTCTCCGCTGTCCGGAAAGCTCGTGCAAAAACCGCCGACCCTTTTTCCGCTCCTGTCTTCCGCTTCAATCCAGCGGTCCCGAAACGCTTTTTCAGTGAAGGAGGACAGCTTCTTGCCAAACGTTGAAAACTGGCTGACAATGACATTTGCGGCTTCATCATATGAATAGGCCTTTCCATCAGACCCAATTGGGGCCTCAACATCGTACCAGCTAAGCTTTTCAAGGCCGAGCATGGATGCTTTCCGGTTCAAAAACTGAACGAACGGCTGCTTGTTTTCAGTGATGACCTGCCACATCGTATCCAGTGTTTCTTTTTTCATCCTATTGATCTGCAGCGGCTCCTTCAGGACATTCTCCCAGCCGCGCGCTTTATAGGTTTCAAGCCGGAACCCTGCTAAATGATTGAGCGTGTTGCTGAAAATATCCTGCTTGCTTTCCCAAGCTTGATGCAAACGTTCATATATTGTTTTTCTGACAGCGCGGTCTTGATGGCCCATCATATTTTCAGCCTGACCGACAGACAATTGCTTGTTCACACCGTTTTCCTCATACGGTATCGTCATTTTTCCGACGACCATATTGTATAAGTCACTCCAAGCATGATATCCGTCCACCGCAAGGTTTCCAATCAGTTTTTCTTTACCCGGGCTAAGCTTTTCGGCAACCCTCTGTCTTCTTTCATTTAATATGTACGATACATCGCGTAATCCCGGTTTTGTTAACAATTCATTCCACACGTTTTGTTCAATGGCCACCAGTTTATGATCTAATGTGACGAGGGATGATTGAAAACCTGCGGAAAGCCGATTCATAAGTGACTGATGCTCAGTAGCCTTTTGATCACTGATATTCTGGGCCTGAAGGCATGCAACAAAAGCACCTGCCTGCTGAAGCTTGACAGATGTCCGCTCGAATAAATCAAGCAAAGCAATCAGTCCTTCACCATCTTCAGGCGATTCAGGCACCTGAAACGCATCAGTCATGTCTTGAAATGCACTTAGACTTTGTGACAGCTTCTCGATATATCCTTTGAATTCTTCTGATTGGCTCCCTCCCTTAAAAAATGATTCAAGATCCCATCTTTGCTCTACCCCTTGCAGCGCCATCATACAAAACCCCTTTCCTTCTTTCGTTTTATTATAGAACAATTCTGAATTATTGTATAAAAATTTCTTTTATAGGCGTCATTTTCTGTTCATGATTGTACAATAGATGTAGCAGTAAATAGGAGGTATATAATGAATAAAAAAATCGCGATCGTAACAGGAGCGTCCAGAGGCTTTGGTCAGCTGGCAGCCGTAAAGCTCGCCAAGTCATTTTTCGTGATTGCCACTACAAGACAGCCTGAGAAAGCTGAACAGCTTCGGGAATTGGCCGCAGCACACAATGTGGCTGATTCTATTCACATTACCGCTCTCGATGTCACAGATGAGCAGTCCATAGCCTCATTCGGAAAAGCCATTAGTGCTTACGCTCCTATTGATCTTCTTGTCAACAACGCCGGCACGGCTTACGGAGGATTTGTCGAGGATGTGCCGATGGAACATTTCAGGCAACAATTTGAAACGAATGTCTTCGGAGTGATTCATGTGACAAAAACCGTTCTGCCTTACATAAGAAAGCATAGCGGAGCAAAGATTATAAACGTGAGCAGCATCAGCGGCCTAACCGGATTCCCTGCGTTGTCGCCTTATGCATCTTCCAAGCATGCATTGGAGGGTTTTTCTGAGAGCCTGCGTGTGGAGCTGCTTCCGTTCGGTATCCAAACCGCTTTGATTGAGCCAGGCTCATACAGGACATCGATCTGGTCCACATCATTATCAAATTATATGTCGATGCCTGCTGACGATTCAGCCTATCATCAATACTATAAGAAGATTCTTTCCTACGTTGAAAAAAACGCAGATGAAAGCGGAGATCCCCAAGAGGTTGCCGACCTCATTTATCAATTGGCAACAAAACAGCACGTAAAGAAATTGCGATACCCGATCGGAAAAGGCATCAAGCTTACCTTGTTATTCCGATCGCTTTTTCCTTGGTCTGCGTGGGAATCTATACTGATGAAAAACCTATTCAGATCATCTAAATTATAATTATTATAATTTAGTATTGATTTTTAATTAGTATGTGTTATAATTAAATCAACAGATCACAAGGAGGACGTAACTTATGAAAACTGAAAATGCAAAAACAAATCAAACCTTAGTTGAGAATTCAATGAACACACAATTATCAAACTGGTTTCTTTTATACTCTAAGCTCCACCGTTTCCATTGGTATGTAAAAGGGCCGCATTTCTTTACATTACATGAAAAATTTGAAGAACTGTATGACCATGCGGCTGAAACAGTCGATACCATTGCTGAACGCCTGCTGGCGATCGGCGGACAGCCTGTTGCCACATTGAAGGAATACACTGAGCATGCGTCTATCACAGACGGCGGAAACGAAACATCAGCGTCAGAAATGGTACAAGCATTGGTAAATGACTACAAACAAATCAGCAGCGAATCTAAATTCGTGATCGGACTGGCTGAAGAAAATCAAGACAATGCGACAGCAGATTTGTTTGTCGGATTAATTGATGAAGTTGAAAAACAAGTGTGGATGCTTTCCGCTTACTTAGGATAAAAAAAAGCTGAACCCTTTTCGGGTTCAGCTTTTTGATTACCGTTTAGCTTGTGATGCTTTCTGTCTGCTTGGTCAGTGTCACGTTTAAGGTTTTCGTTTTTCCGTTCCGCAGCACTTGAATTGTCGTTTTATCTCCGACTTTCAAGTCTTTGTATAGGATCTGACGAATATCCGCGCTGCTTTCCACGTCTTTACCGTTTAGTTTGACAATGACATCCTCTGATTTGATACCAGCTTTTGCTGCCGGTGAATTTGCCTGAACTTCTTTTACATAAACACCTTTGCCCAATTGATCTCCAAACAGGCCGAGTGTATTTTCCTGATACGTTTCAGGAACTTGGGACATATCAATCATTTGCACACCTAAAAACGGACGATCTACCTTCCCGTTTTCCAGCAGCTGGTCAACGATCGGTTCGACATCATTGCTTGGGATCGCAAATCCAAGTGACTCCACGCCGCTTTCGCTCACCTTCAAACTGTTGATGCCGATGACCTGGCCGCTTGCATTGATTAATGGGCCTCCGCTGTTCCCCGGGTTGATTGCTGCATCGGTTTGCAGCACATTCATTTCCACAGTACCTTGTGTTGTATCCACATCAATTGTCCGGTTCAGTCCGCTGATAATGCCTTGTGTCACCGTACCGGAAAACTGCTGTCCGAGCGGATTTCCGATGGCGATGACCTTTTCGCCCGTGCGCAGCTGTGAAGAGTCACCGAAGCTCGCCACTTTTTTGATGTTCTTGCTGCTGATTTCCAGAACAGCCAAATCAGTTATCGTATCACTGCCGACTAGCTTGGCAGTCTCCGTTTCTCCGTTGTAAAGCGTAACAGTCAATTTATTTGCGCCTTCAACGACATGGTTGTTTGTAATAATATATGCTTTATTGCTGTCTTTTTTGAAAATGACGCCTGACCCCGTTCCGCTTTCACTTTCTGAGCTTGAGCCGCCTCCCGTGCCAAATGTGTTATTTTGCGAGGTTTGGATATTGGAGATGCCAACAATCGTCGGCTCTAAATCCTCCACCATATCAGCGACGTTTGAAGCGTTCGTGATCGGTGCCGTTGTAAAATTATCTGACTGCACTTGTTTATTTGCCGAAACAGTCTCGGTCTGATCATGGTCTGACGGCAGATAAGGCGCGATGCCGAGCATCAGGCCACCGCCGATAATTCCGCCTAAGATCGGGCTCAGCCATGCGGCTCTCCGTTTCTTTTCTTTTTTCACAGCCGTTTCTTTCTTTTCCATTTCGATAGCAGAAGCCGTTTCTTGCCGTCCCGTTCCATACGAAACAGGCGCGTCAAGCAATTCCTGTTCAGGATGTTCAATCGGCTGCCGGTTTTCTGTATTCTGATGTTCTGTCTGTGAAGAGCCTGTTTGGTGTTGATCGTTTTGGTCATCACGTCGATAATCCATGTTCTTACACTCCTTTAACGGTTTTTCATTTATCGTTACATATTCATCCCATGTACAAGTTCAATTGTCCCAATAATGATGAGAAAAGCAAAGCACCAAAATAGAATATCTTTGATCATCCTACATCTTCCTCACTTATATCTCTTCCTTTCTTCCCTTATACATATCATAAACAAACATTGTGGGATAAAAATGAAAAGAATATGTGAAATTATGAAAATTGCCTGCCGTATGTTAAAACTAGATTATAATGACGTTGAAAGGATGTGAAGAGCCTTGTCATACACCATTTATCTAGTTGAAGATGAGGACAACCTGAATGAACTGCTGACGAAGTATTTAGAGAATGAGGGCTGGAACATTACATCTTTTACGAAAGGTGAAGACGCCAGAAAGAAAATGACACCGTCTCCCCACCTGTGGATTCTCGATATCATGCTGCCGGATACCGACGGCTATGCATTAATAAAAGAAATCAAAGCGAAAGATCCTGACGTACCGGTCATTTTTATTTCCGCCCGAGATGCAGATATTGACAGAGTCCTTGGCTTAGAGCTTGGCAGCAATGACTACATTTCAAAGCCGTTTCTGCCGCGGGAGCTGATTATACGTGTGCAAAAGCTTCTTGAGCTCGTCTATAAAGAAGCTCCGCCTGTACAAAAAAATGAGATCGCTGTTTCCTCTTACCGGGTCGCTGAAGACGCCCGCGAGGTTTATGATGAAAACGGCAATATCATCAATTTGACGTCGAAGGAATTTGATCTGCTGCTCTTATTTATCCATCATAAAGGACATCCATACTCTCGTGAGGATATTCTCGTAAAAGTGTGGGGGCATGACTACTTCGGAACGGATCGGGTCGTCGATGATCTCGTCCGGAGACTGCGCAGAAAGATGCCAGAATTGAAGGTTGAAACGATTTACGGGTTCGGCTACAGGATGATGTCATCATGAAAAACAAGCCGCTCGCGTTTCAAATATGGGTTGTCATATCCGGCATCCTGTTAGCGATTTCCATTTTGCTGCTCGTGTTATTTTCAAACACGCTGCGCGATTTCTTTACCAATGAAACGTATACGACAATTGAAAATGAGCAGCATGTTCTGACGGAGTACCGCCTGCCGGGTTCAATTGAAAGGCGCTACTACAGCGAGGAAGCTACGGCGCCTACAACTGTCCGCTCCGTACAGCACGTGCTTCTGCCTGAAAATGAAGATGCTTCTTCAGACAGGGATTTAAGCATTCTCTCGTCTTCGTTTATCCATAAAGTGTACAAGCTCGCCGATAAACAGGAGACCAAAAAGAAACGGTACAGCGCCGACGTCAATGGAGAGAAAGTGTTTTTTGTCATTAAAAAGGGACTTTCCGTCAATGGACAATCAGCTATGATGCTGTCTTACGCGCTTGATTCGTATCGGGACGATCTGGCCCTTACTCTCTTCAAACAGCTTCTGTTTATTATAGCTGTTGTCATTTTATTAAGCTGGATTCCCGCAATTTGGCTTGCAAAGTATTTATCAAGGCCTCTCGTGTCATTTGAAAAGCACGTCAAACGGATTTCCGAACAGGATTGGGATGACCCAGTGATAGTGGATCGGAAAGATGAGATCGGCAAATTGGGCCATACCATCGAAGAGATGCGCCAAGAACTTGTGAAAAAGGACGAAACAGAAAGAACCCTATTGCAAAATATCTCTCACGACCTAAAAACGCCGGTTATGGTCATCAGAGGCTATACGCAATCGATTAAAGACGGAATTTTCCCTAAAGGAGATCTAGAAAATACAGTAGATGTCATTGAAGGCGAAGCCCTTAAGCTGGAGAAAAAAATAAAGGATTTATTATATTTAACGAAGCTGGATTATTTAGCAAAGCAATCAGTGCAGCATGACATGTTCAGTATCTTGGAAGTAACAGAAGAAGTCATCGAAAGACTGAAGTGGGCGCGGAAAGAATTATCGTGGGAAATTGATGTAGAAGAAGACATTCTGATGCCGGGCGATCCGGAGCAATGGAACAAACTCCTTGAAAATATTCTGGAAAATCAAATCCGCTACGCTGAGACAAAGATAGAAATCAGCATGAAACAAGATGATCCGAATATCGTGATCACCATTAAAAATGACGGACCGCATATTGAAGATGAGATGCTCTCCAGCCTTTATGAGCCTTTTAATAAAGGGAAGAAAGGCGAATTCGGCATTGGTCTAAGCATCGTAAAACGAATTTTAACTCTTCATAAGGCGTCTATCTCAATTGAAAATGACAAAACGGGTGTAACATACCGCATAGCAGTGCCAAAATAGACTGTACATGTTTTTGCAGTCTATTTTTTATGTGAAAGAATAGCCGTTGAAATCTCTGTAATTTGTTTTGAGCGGCTGTTTGCATTGATGAACCCATTTTTTCTCAGACAAGGTCTGCTTCGGATATTTGACTTTCTCCACTTTGATTCCTCTGTTTCGCAAGCGGCTGATCATTTCGTCCAATTCTTTCATTCTAGATTCACCCTTTCGCTTGAGCTTTGACCATTCGGTCATCTCAATTTATAATATAAATAATACATGATAAAAAAACAAGTTACAATAAGGTTAATTTTATAACAGAAGGTGTGACTATATGGTCATATCCTGTACAGGCCTCCGGGCTTTGAAAGGGTGGAACCATTGAAGGAAAAAGAAAAGCTAATTATTGAAACAGCCTTAAAACTATTTGCCCAAAAAGGATACAACTCAACATCAGTTCAGGAAATCGCAAAAGAATGCAAAATATCTAAAGGCGCTTTTTATATTTATTTTCCTTCGAAAGAAGCGCTTCTTCTGTCTATGCTGAACTACTATTATGATAAAACGTTTACCCGAATTTTAAATATTAAAACGAAGGGAGACAGCCCCAGAACAGCTTACCGTAAACAGCTGACCGTGCTCTATGAAAACATCCTTGAACACAAGGATTTTATCAGCATGCAGATGAAGGAAAGTTCTCTGCCTTACACGGAGGAAGTAGAGCAATGCGCCAAAAAAATCCGCCAGTCCTCACTTCAATTTCATATCGACAGCCTGCTGAACATTTACGGAAAAAAAGCGGAACCGTATACTGCAGAGCTTTGTTTTTTAATAGAGGGCATCAGCCAGATTTACCTAGAATGTATGATTTTGCTCGGCTATACTGTGAAGCCGGATCAATTAGCTGATATCATTATGAATAGAATTGATGATATGGTAAAAGGCATGTCTGAACGAAACGATAAGCCTTTCATCACATTGGAAGAGGCAAGCTCTTTATTTGGGCCTCTTACGCACGGACGGCCTGACCCGCTGACTGAATCGATTGTGAAAAGCCTTCGTGACAAAATTAACAGCTTAAACACAAACTCCTCTCTTGAATTATCGGAGAGCTTGGACATACTTGAAGCAGAAATGAAGAAAAAAACACCGAAGCTGGCGATCATAAAAGGAATGATCCATAACCTGACCGAGTCTGAAGCTCTCGCCAAAGATGCGGAGCAGCTTAAATATCTATTAAAACAGCAACATATTTAGAAGAACGGCTGCTTAAAAAGCAGCCGTTTTTTCTTCTATTATGCCTTTGGTTTTACCATATCTTCCGGCTTAACCATTTCATTAAATTGCTCCTCTGTCAGCAATTCTAGCTTCAAAGCAGCTTCTTTCAGCGTCAATCCCTCTTTATGGGCTAGCTTGGCGATTTTCGCCGCGTTTTCATATCCAATATGCGGGTTTAGCGCCGTTACAAGCATTAATGAATTTGACAGGTTTTCCTGGATGGTTTCTTTGTCGGGCTCAATACCGACAGCACATTTATCATGGAATGACTTCATGCCGTCACTCAGCAGCTGCACTGATTGCAGGAAGTTGTAAATGATAACAGGCTTAAACACGTTCAGTTCAAAGTTCCCCTGACTCGCCGCAAAACCGATTGTCGCATCGTTCCCCATAATTTGCGCTGCGATCATTGTCAATGCTTCACTTTGTGTCGGGTTGACTTTACCAGGCATAATGGAGCTGCCCGGCTCATTTTCAGGAATGACGATTTCCCCGATGCCGCAGCGAGGTCCGCTAGCAAGCCATCTGACATCGTTTGCGATTTTCATTAAATCAGCCGCAAGCGCTTTTAATGCACCATGCGCATAAGTGATTTCATCATGGCTTGTCAGCGCGTGGAATTTATTCGGCGAGCTGCTGAACGTTTGGCCTGTCAGTTTTGTGATCTCTTCTGAGACAAGCTCTCCAAACTCTGGGTGAGCGTTGATTCCCGTTCCGACAGCCGTTCCACCAATTGCAAGCGCACGCATTTTATCTGTCGCTTCCAAAATCATTTCCTTCGAACGATCCAGCATGTAAACCCATCCGCTGATTTCTTGTCCGAGCGTTAGAGGCGTAGCATCCTGAAGGTGCGTGCGTCCGATTTTGACAATGTCGGTGTATGCTTTCGCTTTTTCATCCAATGTATTGCGAAGCTGGTCAAGCGCAGGCACTAGCTGTTCGTAAACAGCTAATACAGCAGCAACATGCATTGCAGTCGGGAATGTGTCGTTTGAGCTTTGGCTGCGGTTTACATCATCATTTGGATGAATCGTTTGATCTGAGTTCTTTTCTTTTAATAAAGCAGTCGCTCGGTTGGCTACCACTTCGTTCATGTTCATATTGCTTTGTGTGCCGCTTCCGGTTTGCCATACGACAAGCGGAAAGTTGTCATCGTATTTGCCTTTGAGCACATCATCACAAACCGCTGCAATCGCTTCCGCTTTTTCCGCGTCCAGATTGCCAAGGCGTTTATTAGCGAGAGCTGTGCTTCGTTTTAATATTGCAAACGCCTTCACAACACGCATCGGCATTTTTTCAGAACCGATCTTGAAGTTCTCCTTGCTTCGCTGTGTTTGGGCGCCCCAAAATTTATCAGCAGGAACTTTCACTTCTCCCATGGTGTCTCGTTCAATTCTGTATTCCATTTATGTATCCCTCCATAACGGTTGCTTCAATAGATCATAATTCGCCAGTGATACAGAAAGTCCTCTTTATTTTTCGAGCTTGGATGATTTTAATTTTAATTCTAAATATACGCGGGAATCCTTTGAATATTTGTACTTCGGATTCGTCCTGCCGTACTCCTTTGATGTATAGGAGACATCATAATGCTTTTCAAATGATTTAATGAGCTGTTCTATTTCTTCTTGTTTTCCAGCAAGCCTTACCTGTGCCACTTCGTATCCTCCGCTTTCATAAAAAAACTTACACCATGAAATACTCTAACACAGTATATCATTTTTTTAACAGGAAAAGATAACCTCTACTAAGGTTTTGGATAAGAGGTGACCTCGTTGGAACAAACAAAGTTTAAGGAATATATACACGATAATTTAGCATTAGTGCTTCCAAAATTAAAAGAAAACGATGATTTGGTGAAAAACAAAAAAATGCTCTCCAACGGTCTTGTTTTTTACTATCTCTATTTTAGTGAACTGAATGATCAGAAACAGGTTGCAGAATCGATTAAAACCTTAATCAAAGATGAAGAGACCCTTACGCTTGACCAAGTCAAAAAACGCCTTGACCAGCTTGACGCAAGGCCTGTTGAAACTGCCGAAAAAACGACTGAGGCCATTCTCAGCGGCAAGTGTGCTGTGTTTATCAACGGATTGGACAAAGTCTTTATTTTGTCGACTGAAAAGAAAAAAACAAGGAGCCTGGCAGAGCCGACAACTGAAAAAGTGGTGCGCGGACCAAAAGTTGCGTTTGTAGAGGATATCGATACAAATATGGCTCTCATTAGGCAAAGGACTAACCATCCAAAACTCATTACAAAAAAAATCATGATCGGCAAAAACAAGCTGAAGTCGGCGGCCATTATGTACATTGAGGGCAAAGCAAAAAAGTCCGTCATAAAAGAAGTTAAAGCGCGGCTTAACAATGTTCAGCTGGAGGATATCCAGGATAGCGGAACACTTGAGGAGCTCATTGAAGATAATAAATATTCGCCGTTTCCGCAGATTCAAAATACGGAAAGACCCGATAAGGTATCGTCGGCCCTGTTTAACGGCCGTGTGGCCATTTTGGTCGACAATTCACCATTTGTGCTGCTGGTACCGGTTTCTCTCGGCATCCTGATGCAGTCCCCGGATGACTACTATGAACGCTGGATTTCAGCATCTCTTATCCGGTCGCTGCGTTTTGCATCTATCTTCATTACCTTGTTTTTGTCTTCGATTTATATCGCACTCGTTTCCTTCCATCAAGGACTTCTGCCGACCGCGCTCGCCGTTACGATATCGGCAAACAGGGAAAACGTGCCCTTTCCGCCGATATTTGAAGCCCTGCTGATGGAAGTAACCATCGAGTTGCTGAGGGAAGCCGGGCTGCGCCTCCCCAACCCGCTCGGCCAGACAATAGGGCTCGTTGGGGGCGTTGTCATCGGACAGGCGGCTGTAGAGGCGAATCTCGTCAGCTCGATTATGGTTATCGTTGTCAGCGTCATTGCCCTTGCATCCTTTACCGTTCCCCAATACGGAATGGGGCTGTCTTTCCGGGTGCTGCGTTTTATTTCGATGTTTTCCGCCGCTATTCTCGGGCTGTATGGGATTATTTTATTTATGCTTGTTATTTATACGCACTTAACGAGACAATCGAGCTTTGGATTTCCGTATTTTTCGCCAAACGGATTCTTCAGCCTGAAAAATACGGATGATTCCATTATCCGTCTCCCAATAAAAAACAAACCAAAAGAGGCGAATAATCCAAATGAGCCAAAAACAGACTCCAAACAAACTTAATACCTTCCAAGGGATTTCTATTATTGCGAATACGATGCTCGGCGCCGGTCTGTTAACATTGCCGAGAGCGCTGACCACTAAGGCCAACACCCCTGACGGCTGGATTACGCTCACATTAGAAGGCGTTATATTCATTTTGTTCATTTATTTAAATACGCTTATTCAGAAAAAACATCATTACCCTTCTCTATTTGAGTATTTGCAGGAAGGGCTCGGAAAATGGATCGGAAGCATTATCGGCCTTTTGATCAGCTGCTATTTTATCGGAGTGGCCAGCTTTGAAACCCGGGCGATGGCCGAAATGGTGAAGTTTTTCCTGCTGGAGAAGACGCCGATTCAGATCATTATTTTCACGTTTATCTGCTGTGGCATCTATTTAATTGTAGGGGGATTAAGTGATGTATCGCGGCTGTTCCCCTTTTATTTAACGGTAACAATTATTATTTTGCTGATTGTGTTTGGGATCAGTTTTAAAATTTTTGACATCAATAATTTGCGACCCGTCTTAGGTGAAGGCCTTGGACCCATTGCAAACTCCCTTACCGTCGTTTCCATCTCTTTTTTAGGAATGGAAGTGATGCTGTTTCTTCCTGAACATATGAAGAAAAAGAAATATACATTCAGATACGCGGCTATCGGCTTTTTGATTCCGATTATTTTATATATCCTGACGTATGTCATCGTTGTCGGGGCTTTGACCGCACCTGAGGTGAAGACGCTGATCTGGCCAACAATTTCTCTCTTTCAGTCCTTTGAGCTCAAAGGAATATTCATTGAAAGGTTTGAATCGTTTTTACTGATCGTCTGGATCATTCAATTTTTCACAACGTTTGTCATTTACGGATATTTTGCCGCTAACGGGCTGAAGAAGACGTTCGGATTATCCACTAAAAAAAGCATGGTGCTCATCGGCGCGGCTGTCTATTATTTTTCTCTATGGCCGGATGACGCCAATCAAGTCATGATGTACAGCGATTATCTCGGGTACATTTTCGTCTGCCTGTTTCTGCTCCCCTTCATTCTGTTTTTCATTGTCGCTCTCAAAAGGAGGATTACAGCAAAATGAAAATCCGGATTTTAAGTATGTTCATATGCACCCTGTTGCTGTCCGGATGCTGGGACAGCCAAAATATTGAGGATTTAAGCTTGGTAATCGGTGTAGGGCTAGACAAGCCGGATGATAAAAATTTAGAACTGACACAGCAGATTCTTATCCCGAAAAAAATCAGCTCCAAAGAGGGCTCTTCATCTGACCCGACACAGCTTTCTATCACAAAGGGTGAAACTGTCCATCAAATGATGCGAACATCTGCATTAAAGCATAACCCTACGTTTTCACAGCATTTGCGTCTTATTCTGCTTTCGAAGAGCGTGATTGCGGATCATATTGGTATGGACGCGATCATTAACCAGTTTGTCAGAGACAACGGAACAAGGAGGAGTTCGTACGTCTTTGTCACCGATGGCACAACTAAGGATATATTTAAAATAAATGTTCAAGGCGAGCCCGCATCCAATGTGATTTATGACCTGACGGAGAATAATACGGTGACGATCAGAATGATGGAGCCTGTTACACTGGGTGAGATCTCAGAACACTTGACCTCTGACGATTCATTCCTCATCCCTCATGTCGGTGAGGAAAACGGAAAACTCGCGATAAACGGGGCTACTATCATCAAAGATAAATTATGGAACCGGAATTTAACACCGGGTGAGGTTCAAAATATCAACTTATTTACAGGCACTGTCGAAGGAGGCGTCATTGATATGAGGCATAATGGCAACCTTTTTTCTTATGAAGTGTACTCCAGTAATCGCAAGATCAAGACAGACTACAAGGACGGAAAGTTCAAATTCACCGTCACACGGAATATTGAAGGGCGTTTATCCGAGGACTGGGATTCCAATGAAGATTCATTTAAGGATTCATATATCAAAGATATTGAAAAGACAGTCGAAAAACGATTACAAAAAACAGTAACACAATTTATTACAGGCACGCTGCAGAAAGATATCAAGGCAGATGTAACCGGGCTGGGAAACGAGGTCAGAATTCATTATCCTCAACAGTGGAAAAAGATTGCAAGAAAATGGGATGATGATTATTTCAGCAATGCGGAAATAGACTACCGGGTCAATGTGGTTGTCAGAGACTTCGGGACGAAAGGCGCAAATAAATAGAAGAGCCTATTTTACGAGGTGATTTCGGTGTGCGTACACTGCGGCCTGCGTCCGGTCACTGACATTCAGTTTTGATAAGATATTGGTGATATAGGTTTTGACTGTTTTAATGGTGATAAACAGTTCCTCGCCTATTTCTTTGTTTGTTTTTCCTTCTGCCAGAGTCAAAAGATGACACACCATTGTCAGCTGATCCGTTTTTCATGAGCTTCCAGCCGTAATACACCATAGTGGCTGCCAGCGCCATTCCGACGACAAACGGAAGTGAACAGATGAGCATGATCGCTCCGATACCGCCCAAGAAGATTCCTGTAATCGTTTTTCCTGCGGCAAACCTTTTCATTCCTGCGTATGTCATCAAGCTCCCTATGGCGAGCGGGATAATAAAGCCGAAGCTTCCTCCTCCAAAAAAGACGGAGATCCCAAATACAATTAATAAGAATCCGCCTATTGTTTTCTTGTTTATCATCCAGATCCTCCTTTCGTTTTCCTTGTCTTCATCTTAAACAAATAAGCATTTGCGCAAAACGAATCAGAGATTGATTTTGATATAAGACCGGAGTCGTATCTTGTTCCGGACCTATGGACACAAAAAAACGCCATGCACGAGGCATGGCGTTTCAAAACCCTTTATAAATGAACACTTGCTTCCCTTTCTTTGATCAGGTCGGACCGTTCTGCTTTAGCCAGCTTTGTGAAAAGTAAAATGCCAATACCCGCAATAATTTCGACAACCCCTCCGACAGCGATCACAGTTCCTGAACCAAAAGCGTTTGCAGCATACCCGCAAATGACAGCTCCGGCAGGTATGGAAATATTAGAGATCATATGTATGACAGCGTAGACCTGCGGCTGATCCTCACTATCCACAGAGGTCTGGATAATCGTGTACTCAGGAACATTAACAGCACTGACTGCGGCGCCAAAGGTAAACGCTGCGAGAAAGACGAGCGGCAAAAAGGTGTTCATACCGGTAATAAAGAAAGCGAATCCTTCAATAATGCCGGCAGTTACGAATAACAGGCCATATCTGTTTACTTTGACTTTCGCCAGAACAAACCCCAATAAAAACGCGCCTGCGGCGGTGGTGGCCTTTAAAAGCGAGTAAACGATCGGCTGGCCGTTTAAATCTTCCGCAACGTAAACGGCTGAGAGCGCTTCCCAAGGGGCAGCCGCGAAATTCATGAAGATACAATAAATGGCGAGCGGATATAAAATCTGATGTCTTCTCACAAGCGTAAAGCCGCGCTTCAGTCTGCCGATATATGTGCCTCTCTGCGTAACGATAGCAGACTCTGATTGGGATTCAACCGGAGTATACTTAATAAAAAGGACGAGAAAACCAGAAACCAAATAGAGAACAAGTGCGATAAGCATTGTATAAGAAGGGCTAATAAATGTAAGAAAAGCGCCGCATAACGTGACAGCTCCGAGCCGGACAATTTGAGCGGAGGATTGCAGCACGGCGTTTGCTTTTTGAATGCCCTGTTCGTTTACGATATGGGGTATTAAAGTTATGGATGCGGGATTGTATGCAGCCCCTGTAGCAGAATGCACAATCATAAGTGTCATGACAAACCACAGCGGAGAGAAACCCGCAAAATGACAAAGAGGAATAATCAAGACAATCGCAGCCCTTGTCAGATCTGAAAAGTACATCCAAAATTTCAGCGTATTTTGTTTCATGAAAGGACCCGTCACAGGCGCCAGCACAGCTTCCGGCAAAAAAGTAACAGCAATCAATAAAGCAGTGCCGATCGCACCTTTGCCGTCATAAATTAAAAACCATAATATCGAATTAAATGCGAACATATCGCCTGATATCTTTACTATTCTTGAGAGAAAAAGATAATTAAAATTTCTCTTCCAGATGCTATCACTTTCAATTAAATTCACCATCCATCAGAGCCCCCCACTGCCTATTTTTTACATCTTTTTTATTACAATATCTCATTTTCCCACTTTTCAGTCAATAATTCATAAGGTTCATTTTTTGTCGTAAAATGGGAGATTGACAGAATGAAAAACAAAAAACCGGCATGTAGAGAACACGCCGGCTTTCTTTTTTTATGATCCGCTGCAGTTTTAGTCCCGAAACACAATAGCACTTCTTTCATATTCCACATCGTCAATGCCGCTTCTCACATTCACAACCCGTGCTGCGGCAAAGAAATAATCGGATAGTCGATTGAGATAACGCAGCACTGTTTCATGAATCTCCTCCGATTTCATAAGCGCCACCACTCGGCGTTCCGCCCGCCTTGCAATGGTGCGCGCCGCATGGAGAAGCGAAGCACCCTTCGATCCGCCTGGAAGTATAAATTTCTTTAGTTCCGGCGCTTCTGCTGTGTAGGCATCAATGCGCGTTTCCAAAAAGGAAACAGATTCTTCCGTTAGTTTATAGCCTTTTCTTTCTGTGACGATTGCCAGATCGCCTCCGCAGTCAAACAGCTCATGCTGGATCATCAGCAGCTCGGCTGTCAAATCTTCAAATCCGGGCTTGCCGGAAAGCTCTGCTAAAGCAAGCCCGACAAAGCTATTCAGCTCGTCAATCGTGCCGTAGCTTTCGACGCGGAGGCTGTCCTTGTCCGTTCTGCCTCCGACTAAGCTCGTTTGTCCCTTATCGCCTGTTTTTGTGTATAGTCTCATTTCGTTCTCCTCCCTTTATCACTTGTCCCTATAGTATACCCTGTTTTAACAGCGGCATAGAGCTGTTATATCTGTTTCATTTTGAAACATAAAGTCCTTGCATCATCATCACACAAAAGTATTGTTGAATAAAGAAACAATAGCTTTTATAGTATAAATGTAAACGCTTTATTTAAAGAAGGTGGGATGGGGATGGAATTTTACAAAAAAACGGCCATTATCACCGGTGCAAGCCGCGGCATCGGCAGAGCCATTGCGGAGACGCTTGCGGATAAAGGAGCAAATGTCGTCATCAATGGGACAAAAGAAGAATTGCTCAAGTCCATGTGCGCAGAATTGAATATTGAGAGAAAGTGCGCTTCTTATGTTGCTGGTGATGCAAGTTTGCCAGAAACAGCCTCGCTTCTCATAGCTGAGGCAAAACAGCAGTTTGGGCAGATCGATATTTTGGTCAACAATGCCGGCATTAATTTGCGCAAAACAACTGTTGATACGTCGCTTGAAGAGTGGAAAAGAGTGATAGATTTGAATTTAACCGGCACTTTCCTCATGTGTCAGGCCGTCATCCCAGAAATGACCGCGCAGGGTGGCGGAAAAATCGTAAACATGAGCTCAACGACCAGCAAAACACCGCATCATAACGCCTCTCCTGCTTATGGTGCATCGAAAGCAGGCATCAACTATTTAACGATGCATTTGGCAAAGGAGCTTGCTGCACACCGCATTCATGTCAACGCTGTCTGCCCGGGACCGATTGAAACGGATATGAGCAAGCAGTGGAGCGAGGAGTATCGTGCAGCAGTCATCGAACGGATTCCGCTGAAAATGATCGGCTCACCCGAGCATGTCGCAAACGTTGTCGCCTTCCTAGCCTCTGACAAATCTGACTTTCTGACGGGCGAAACGATTAATATTAACGGCGGCACCTACATGAACTAAAGAAAAGAGCCATTTTATGAGACGACCCTTAAATTTGAGGATTCTCATGAGGCTGGGGCATGAGTCAGGTATGGAATCGGACTCATGCCGTTTTTGTCTTATTCGTTTTTGATTGCAGTCTCACTTTCATTTATGCAGATAAGATCGCCTTGATTCTTATCTGCACTTAAACATGCGCCAAAAGAAAAGCACCTCCAAATTTGACATTTGGAGGTGCTCGTTTATGATAGAAGGCTCTTCTTTTTATGCATGCCGATTACGCGTTCCAGACAGCATGATGGCCTGTCTCATCGCTTCTTCTAAACTCGCGGGATCGGCTTTGCCTGTTCCCGCAATATCAAAAGCTGTTCCGTGGTCAACACTCGTACGGATAATTGGCAGGCCGACTGTAATGTTCACCCCGGCTTCAAGACCGAGCACCTTAATCGGTCCGTGTCCCTGATCATGATACATCGCCACCACCATATCAAAATCGCCTCTCACTGCTCTAAAGAATAGCGTGTCAGCAGGCAGCGGGCCGAATGCCTGTATACCTTCACTTTGCGCGCGTTCAACGGCAGGGACAATTTTCTCTTCTTCTTCTCCATGTCCAAACAAACCATTCTCACCGGCGTGAGGGTTAATGCCGCATACCGCGATTTTAGGCTGCGGTATACCTGCGCGAATGAGTGTATCATGCGCCAATTGTATTGTCGTGTATACCCGATTCGCATCAATGAGATGAATGGCGTCAAGCAGACCGACATGGGTTGTGACATGCACCACCTTCAGGTTCGGTGCAGCCAGCATCATCGCATAGTCCTTTGTTTGCGTCAATTCCGCTAAAATTTCGGTATGGCCCGGGTACATGTGCCCCGCCTTATGGAGGGCTTCTTTATTTAAAGGCGCTGTGCAAATGCCGTCAATCCGATTCTCGTTGGCAAGGGCAATCGCCTTTTCAAGATAGCGGAACGCTGCGTTTCCCGCTTCAGCCGATACTTCTCCCACTCTCAGTTCCTCGGTTAGCAACTGAAGGTCCAGGCAAGGAATGACACCGGGCTTTACATCTGCCGCCTCTTCCGGTTCGTCGATTTTTACAATGTCTGCATCTGAGCCAATGAACGTCTTTGCTCTGCTTAAAATGCTGTAATCCCCAATGACAAACAATGTCCCGTTTTCATGCAAATTGGTTTGCTCAAATGCCTTGATGATAATTTCCGGGCCGACACCGGCCGCATCCCCCATCGTCAACGCAATGATTGGTTTTGCCATCTGTCTTCCTCCTCTACATTTCTCAGCACCTCAACGGCTCTTAGAACAGAATCGGTTTGACCATATGCGCCCGCCTTTGTCACCGCATATATATCTGCGTTGAGCAGCTTGCCGAGCGGTATCCCCGCTTCAATTTCACCCAGCAGTTGAATGCCGTCTGCGCCAAGCTCGTTGCAAATCGCGCGCGCAGTGTCCCCTCCTGTCAACACAAGGCGTTTTAATCCTGTCAACTTGACGATTTCACTCGTGACTGCACCAAGAAATCGTGAGAGCTTTTCGCCTACAGCCTGCCGGTCAAGCCCTTGTTTTCTCCCAAAAGCGATGATGCGCTGTACGGTTTCCGGCTTCGCATCAGTATAAAGCAGAACATCTTTCCCTTGATGAACCACCACTTGATCGAGCGCGCGCTTATGCTCCCATGCTTCACATCCATTCAATACGTTCAGCGGATTGATGCGCACGTCAAGGAGGTCACGCTGCTCTCTTACATATGCTAGCTGTCTATTTGTTATGTTCGATGCACTGCCAGATACGATCATTACCGGTTCATTCCGCTTGCCTGTCTGCAATGCCCTCTTTCTGACATGCTGGGCAAGTGCACCGGCCAGTCCGGCAGCGCCGACCCATAAAACGGACTGCCCGCTGTTCATAAACACTTGCACGATGCGGCGCAGATCCTCATTTGTTTCTGCATCGCAGACAAACCATTCATGTCCTTGGGTTTTCCACGCTTTAAGGTCTTGTTGTATTTGCTCATCAGGTTTGTGAAGCTGTTTGGTGCCTATCGTTTTTGGCTGAATACTTGTCTGCCCGAAAAGCAAATCAGCGATCCGCGATTCGGCAACCGGTGTTTTCGGATCAACGGCTGCTTCAGTTTCATGAACAGGCAGGCCATTGACATAATGCATGCCATCCACAGTAATCCGCCTCGCATCAGGAAAAGCAGGGGCGATGACTGCTGCATCAAAACGCCCCAGATCCATCAGCGCCTTGATTTCAATCCCGATGTTTCCCCTTAATGTGGAGTCAATTTTCTTTAAAAAAAGGTGTGATTCAAGGCGGGCGAACGGATGCGATGCTGAACTGACTTCTTTGTAAGCCTCGCTTGGCGACACACTGCGCGTGTCCGTATCTAAAATCATGACATCTTCTTTTATATCCCCTGGATTTGCACCAGACCGGTCAAAAAGAACAGCGGCGCTCATTCCTGCTTTAACAAACTGAACGCCTGTGTCATTAGCTCCCGTTAAATCGTCGGCGACAATCAATATTTTTTGGCTGATGTCCGCTCCTTTTTTGCATCGTATGTTTGTCATATCGACACCTCGGTCTCATGCTATTCTTTTAGTTTTCTCCACAAGGTGGTGCGGTTGATATTCAATCGCTTCGCTGCTTTGGATTGGTTCATATTCTCCTCTTTCAGCACCGCTTGAATGATGCGCCGTTCGATGTCCTCAAGCGTCCCTTCAAAATAGCCCTTTAAGCTCTCTTCCTTTTTCTCACTGGACAGACGGTCAAGCTGCGGCGCGGCTTCAGCCAATGTGATATATCCGCTTTTCACCGTCAGCGCAAGTTCCTCAAGTACTCGCTTAAACTGCCGAACATTCTCCCTAAATGTCCGATTGCGAAACGCGTCCATCACCTCAGGCGCAAGTCCGACCACTTGTGTGCCATAAGCTGAATTAAATTCAGCAATAAACAGTCTGCTCATGTCCTCCATGTCTTCCACCCGCTCTGACAACGACGGGACATAAAGCGTCAATCCTTGTAAACAACTGTATAAATCAGGGTCAAATCGCCCTGCTTTCATTTCTTCACATAAATCAGCAGAAGAAGAGGCGAGCCAGCGTATTTGCTGATCCGGCTTCATCCATTGCAAGGCGAGATCATGCTGGACTTCAAGCGGCAGATGCTCGACATGCCGAAGAAAAATCGTCCCGTTTTGAACAGCCGGAAGGGCTTTCAGCAATGAGGTCTCTTTCACCTTGCTGCAATGAATGGTCATAAACGTATGCTGCCGCCGAGGGCTCATTTGATGAATCGCTAAGGCGAGGTCTGATTTCCCCGTCCCTTCCTCTCCGTACAGCAAAATAGGTTTATGCGTCTGGCTGAATGCCTGCGCTTGCTGAACGGTGTCCCTCATAGAACTGCTTTGTTGTGTAAATGATGAGAATGGGTGCAATGAATGGACGGGCGCCGCAAACGACCATACAGGATGGTTACGATCATCGCGTGATGACGACGATTGTTCAATGGCAATCAACAACTCTCCTTTTGAAAGAAGGGAACCTTTCATATGCCAGATAACTTCTCCTGTTTCTAATTGAAAATACCCGCTTAGTTTGCCTTCTCTTATTGACTGTACGGCAAAAGCCAGTTCTTCCCACCATTCATTGACAGCGGCAGCGGGTGCTATAGGCTCAAGAAGACCTTCTTCCATCCATTTTTTCATCATTTTGTTTACAAAGCGGATCCGGCTGTTATCATCAATGACGAGCATCCCTTTTTCTTCCTGATCAATCATGTCTCTAAACATCCGCTGCTCCTCGGATGCCTCCTTAAAGAGCCGGTACATTTGCTTTGCAGTGTGAAACGCTTCCTTAACCGATTCACGGCCGGACGTGATCAGCATGCTTTGCATGCCTAGCTCCTTTGCCGCTTTATCAGTAATCACATCTCCTAATACGATTTGTGTCCCCTGCTCTTGAATGTCCCTCAGCAGATCCCATACTTCCATTTCTTCTTTTATCGTATATAAATCAACTTCTATTCCAAAAAGCTCGCTGATGGTGCGAACCCCTTGGGTAATATTTTCAAAGCCAACGACGGCTGCTTTCCCTTGATAATCTTTAATGAGTGTCAACGCCCGCAGCAGATCATACCCGGAAACAGGGATATCTACGACAGGGATGCGCACGTGTTTTTGAATGAGCGAGGCTGTACCGCCGCGGCTCATCATAATATCGATCCCCTGTGATACCGCTTGCTCTGCAATCGCGACGCCGGAGCGCAAATCGCCGACCTCCAACTGAAATTGAATATCTTGTTCTTCCTTCGCGAGCTCTGTCAATAAATCCCCTAAACCTTTATATGGCGCAATGCCAAGCACTTTAATTTTCATAAAAATGGACCCCCTCTTTCATTCTCCCTCAGGTCAATGAGACAGTGAGGGAGTCCGTTCAAACATTGGGACAGCCCCTCGAACTTAAATTATAAATGATACGATATGGGGATACAATTCATTCTGTCCAGTGCGGTGCGCCCGTTCAAACGGCTTTATTCTTGATCGGCCGAGGCCCACATTCGCGGGACGCGTACATATTTAATTGCCTGACGGTAATACGTAAAGGCAATATGCAGGTCGCCGTCTTTCCCCTGCTTGATCGATGGATAAGAAAACTCGCGGTTGAGCTTGTCTTTTGAGTTGTTCGTCATCGCATACCCGTCGCCGACTTCAATATTTCTTTTGACAGGCCATGTGACACCGCCGTCATGTGAAAGCGCCAGTGTCATCGGCGCCCTCGGCGCTCCCCAGAAGGCTGGACGGGCTTCTGTGTCTACACCTGTTCTTGTATCATCCTCATCCTCAATTTCATCGTATAGAGATGCTCTTCTTTCGGTCGTTTCATTCGCATTCATATGATTGTATACGAGAGCGAGCGTCCCATCTTGAAGCGCTGTAAATTGAATGGAAGAGTTGTTGTTCGGCAGCTCCGTCGGCTCAGGCTCTGACCAGGTGCGGCCGTTATCAATAGAGCGGCTCGCATAAATCGAGTCTGCCAAACGGCTCCTAAACAGCGCAAGCAATGTCCCGTCATGCAGTTTTTCAATATTCATATGAACACAGCCCATGCTGCCCGGCACCTTCACTTCCTCCCACGTCTTGCCTTTATCAGATGAAATTTTCACCGCGCTGATGTCACGGTTTCCAGTCCATTTCACATCAGCCAAGGTGATGCAGTAAAAGACGGGAAGCAGCCAATCGCCGTTATCCAGGACAACGAGCGGCTGGCGGATAAAGGTGCCGGCTTCGCCAAACAATGTGTCAATGCCGCTCCATGTATGGCCTCTGTCATCCGATGTCCGGTATCTGACAATGGCTGTATCCTGATTACCGGACACCTGTGCCGTATACATGAGCCAGAGCCGGCCGGACGGCTCTTGGAAAAGCACAGGGTTTTGTTCGGATCGGGAAGAATCATCCGACAGCTTTTCTGCCTGTGTCCACTCACTGCTCCCTTTTGCAAGCCTTGACATGTAAATCGATATATCCGCAATGCCTTCCTGCGTACCCCCAAACCAGACACACAATAGATCACCATTATCCAGCTCCAGCAAGTTGGCTGCGTGGTTTTGCGGACAGTCTGTCGGCAAAAAAGCATCCTTTCTGGCCTCATCTGTTTCATTTTTTCTAATGCGCCCATCTATCAGCAAGGAAACTTCACTTTGTTTCATTACAATTCCTCCTTTACATTTGACTCTTTTTTCGCAGGCGAGCTGATCAGACGGTCTAATACGAGCACAACAAACGGAACAATGATGGCAATGTACATGTTATCAATGCCAAACGGATTGTCTAACAAATACCAGACCGTTGTCGCCATTCCGGAAAGCACCAGGCCTATGGTTGCCCCGCGGTTTGAATTAAAGTATGGCAAATAAAAGCCCATTGCCGCCACAACGGCAATTGATGTACGAAGCGCCCTCGTAAAGAAAGAAAGCGTTAACAATTCTGGCGCCAATGCAACACCGAGCAACGGTATAAAACCGATGATAATGGATGCATATCTCGTAACTTTCATGCGCTGTTCAGGTGTCGGTTTTGCTTTAGGCACATAAAAGTCATCCATAATCAAAGTTGTTGTGGCAAGCGCAACAGTCGAGACGCCGACGAAAATGGACGCCACAAGCGATGTTGCCACAATGGCGCTCAGCACGGGATTCATTTGCTGCATAAATACCGGGAATGCATAGATGGCATCAATGTCCGGGTACAAATACCGTGCGGCAACGCCGATGACTCCAATGGCAATCGCAAGCGGCAGACAAAGCAGTGCCGCATACAGCGTCGATCTCTTTGCCTCTTTCTCACTTTTCGATGAGGTAATGGCCTGAATAATAAACTGAGTCGCAAAAATCGCTCCCATATTGCCGATAAACCAAGCACCGATTGTTCCCCATCCGATACTGCCGTCCCATGTGAAGAAATGCTCGGGCAATTGCTGCGTCATCGGCTCCCAGCCTTTTGTCAAGTAAAGTGCAACCCCTAATGTAATTAGAACCCCCACATATTTAACAAGAGAATGCAAAATCGTCACCCAGGCAACGCCCTTCATTCCTCCGAATGTAAAATAAAAGGTGCTGACAATCGCTGTAATGATGGCACACGTCATGAGCGGAAGACCTAAAATAGATGAAATCGCCGCCGATCCGCTTAAATAGTTCCCTAAATTCACTAGTAAAAGAGCCACAATCATAATAGTAGAAACGACAAGTTTGGTCGATCGGCCAAACTTATCACTAATAATACCGGAAATCGTATATTGGCCTGTTTTATAAAATTTCCCTACTAAGAAGTAGGAAAAAATAAAAAACGCAATAGAGACCGTTACAATCGACCATGAAGCTGCCAAACCATGTGTATAAGCTGATTCAGCGGTCCCAATTGTCGATTTGGTGCCGATAAATTCACTCATTAGCAGAATGCCGACAACAATGGCCGGCAGTGTTTTGGCGGCATTGTTGAATTCCGCACTGGATTTACTGCGAAAGCGCATCGTCAGCCACGTCGTAAAAAGAATGTAAACCACAATCACTGCCAAAATAAATGTTATGACCGAACCGCTTAAGACATCCACCCAAACTCCCCCTTTGTTTGCAAGCCTCCTACAGGCTCATGGTGAAAACAAGTACAGATCCCAATGACCTACACCTCAAGCAATTTCAAATAGACAGCTTCAATTTCCGCAACGGACATCGGCTTTGGATTGTTGTCCATGAGCCGTTTGACGTCGGCTGCCGCCTCAGCAAGCGTTGGCACATCCTCTTTTGATACTCCGAATGCCTTTAAATTTTGCGGAATATTTAAATCGGCGGTCCACTCTTCAATCTTCTGTATAACCCGCTCTGCTTGGCTGGCCTTCGAACCTTTTTGCTCGATTCCAATTACACCAGCGACATCTGAAAGGCGGTCAGTCACATGATCCGCATTAAAGGCCGTTACATGCGGAAGCAACATGGAATTGGCCACACCGTGAGACATTTTGTATTTCCCCCCAAGCGGGTAAGCCATCGCATGAACCGCCGCTGTCCCTGCGCTTGTCAAAGCCATACCGCCATACATGGCGCCAATAAGCATTTTTTCTCTCGCTTCTAGTTTATCTCCATGGTGATAGGCCTCCTGAATACTGGAGGAAATCAGTCTCATAGATTCAAGCGCAAACATGTCACTGAATGGATTTGCTTTGTTGGAAATATAGGATTCGAGCGCGTGTGTAAAAGCATCCATTCCGGTTGCGGCCGTGATCGCCTTTGGAAGACCAGTCGTCAAAACCGGATCTAAAATCACAAGTGATGGCAACAGATAGGGACTGACCATACCAATCTTTAATTCTTTCTCAGGGAATGTCACAATCGCATTCGGCGTCACCTCCGACCCTGTTCCAGATGTTGTCGGAATCAGCACAAGCGGAACACCGGGCTTTTCAACGAGATTCGTGCCAACCAACTCGGAAATCGGTTTTTTATTTGTTTTCAGAACAGAGAGGATTTTAGCCGCATCAAGCACACTTCCTCCTCCAATTCCTAAAATTGCGTCATGGCTTCCTGCAGAAAAAAGCTGAAAAACCTCTTCGATATTTTGTTCCGTCGGCTCCGGCTGTATGTCAGTATTGATTTCACTTGAGATGCCTTTTTCAGCCAGCACCTCTTTAATTTGGTCTGCATAACCGAGAGAGACGATCGACGGCTGAGTTAAAATAAACACCGAACGGATCTGATTCCATCCGCTTGTCTGATCCAAATGATCACCAAGGAAATTGAGTGAATGTGCGCCAGCTTCAATTCGGGCGGCCGTTTGAAAATGATAAAGCGTCTTCATATCCTCACTGCTCCTTTGCCAGTTTTGTTTCAATTCCGTAGCCTTCCAGCATCTTTTTCACTTTTTGCAAACCCTCTCCTGACAGCTCTGCAATCGGATGTTTAGGCGGTCCGACGTCGATTCCGGCAAGCTCCGTTGCTTTTTTTAGCGGCGCCGGCAGTGAACCGAGTGAAAACGTGGCACGAAGCGGGTCTAGCTGCTTTTGATACTGCTCGCTCTCTTCAATGTTTCCTTGTTTATAAGATTCATAGATTGAAACAACGGTCTGCGGAAGCACATTTGCTGTTGCAGCCACAGCCCCTGTTCCTCCCGCCTTCAAAGTGTCTAAAATCAATGAATCGGTTCCTGCCAGAACGGAAAAGGACTGGTCTTTTGTACGCTCAAGATACGCCTTAATATTGTCGAAGCTGCCGCTGCTGTCTTTAATGCCGATGATGTTCGGCAATGCCGCCAGCCTTTCAACGGTTTCAGACTCAAGTGATACACCTGTTCTCGACGGAATGTTATAGAGCAGGACAGGAATCGCGACATTTTCAGATATCGTGCGGAAATGCTGATACAATTCCTCCTGCGAAGGTGCGACAAAGTATGGCGTAATGATCGAAAGAACATCAGCTCCAATATCCGCCATTTGGTTAGATAAGGAAATGGTTGCCTCAGTACTGTTTTCTCCTGCTCCGATAAAAACAGGCACACGTTTATTAACCGCTTTCACGACAGTTTCCGCAATTTGAAGCTTTTCCTCTTGCGAGAATAAATGAAATTCGCCATTTGTCCCTAAAGCAAAGATGCCATGGACACCTGAATCAATTAAATGATTCACCAGCTTTTCGGCTACACCCGGATGAAAATCCTGTTCTTTTGTAATCGGTGTCAGTATGGCTGGAATAATTCCCTCTACTTTCAAATGATTCCGCTCCCATCTGTTGCATTTTTAAACAACCATATATAATAAAACGCTTTCATAAAATAATTATAAATCTATATTGATTCATTAAGCAACATATTTTTCGTATTTAGGATAAAAAATGACGTCTCACCCTCATCTGATGCGTTTTAAAACAATAAAAAAAACCTGTCCAAAGACAGGTCGGATTAATTTTTTAAAGCTTTCACACAAGCCGCTGTTTGATCCTGTATTTGTGTCAATAAAATGCTTTGATCCGGTAACCGGCCGGAGTGAGTGGACGCGATGAGCACATCACTGCAGAAAACACGATGCTGAGCTGCAGCTTTTGCTGTAGCGCTTATCACCTTCACAAATTGACCATCGTGCAAACAGCCGCCGACTACCACCCATATGATGAAACGCCCCTTCGCATCTTTCATTCCGATGATGCAAAGATCATTGCTTTCCGACACAATATGACAGTCAGCCAATTTACAATCATGTTGGATAAACAGCGTTTCTTGTTCAACGGTTGACATGTCTTGCGGCCATCCAGAGTTGTTTCCGCTGTCGAAAACAAGTTTTCGTCTCCAAGCAAAGCCCTCTTCAGAGGACAGAACGCGCAGCGGGCGGTCTGCTGAAAATGTGATGCCACGCGGCAAGTATTGTTCAATTCGTTCTTTTAGAAAGAGGGGCTCGGCTTTCTCCGGGATGGTTTTCGCCTTAATCGTAAATTGCGGATTTGCACGTTGTGGATGGTCCAGCGCTGTGATGTCAGTATGATACACCCGCTTAATACGGTCGGCAGAGAGGGCAGCTTCCGGGCGGTCAAGCACTTCTGCTTTTCCATCTTTTAATAACAGCAAACGATCACAGTATAAACTCGCAATATTCACATCATGAAACACCCCAATGACTGCGAGTTTTGACGCGACCGTTTCTTGTTTCATTAAATCTAGCAGACTTTTTTGAAATGACAAATCGAGAAAACTTGTCGGTTCATCAAGCAACAAATATCGGGGTTCCTGGGCAAGTGCCTGTGCCACATACACCCGCTGCTGCTCTCCGCCGCTCAGCTCATGAATGGATTTTTTGGCAAAGCGGAGGATGTCTGTCTGCTTCATCACCCTTTTTACGATATCGTGGTCTTCCCCTGTGAGCTGCCGAAAAAGACCTGATTGATAAGCATAGCGGCCAAACTGTACCGTTTCCTCCACCGTAAAGGAAAAGGCCTGCTCCGTTTTCTGAGGAAGGGCCGCTACTTTGCGGGCGAGCTCCTTCGTTTGGTACGACCCGACTGAACGGCATTCAAGCAGCACTTCGCCGCTTCGAGGCGTGATGCTTCCCGACAGCATTTTCAACAAGGTGGTTTTTCCGCTGCCGTTCGGACCAAGGATTCCTAAAAATTCACCCGGTTTTACTGCAAAGCTGATGTCCTGTAAGACATCCTTTCTTCCATAGCCGCCGGACACTCTGATGACATCAATCATGAACTCGCCCTCCCCGGTAACGCCGAATCAATATAAACCCGAAAACTGGTGCTCCTACCAGTGCGGTAATAATGCCGATCGGCAGCTCCGACGGCTCAATGATGGTTCTGGACAAAAGATCTGACAGCACAAGGAACGAAGCGCCATTCAGCATCGAGAGCGGCAGAAGATGCCGGTGATCCGTAATAGACAGGAGACGGATAAAATGCGGAATGACGAGACCAACAAAGCCAATGGTTCCAGATACCGCAACCGCACTGCCAGTTAAAATAGCTCCCGCCAACAGAACGACATATTTACTCCGCTTCACATTTACACCGAGCAGCCTCGCTTTTTCTTCGCCATAAGTCATCACATTCAGTTCTCTGCCGCTAAACAAAAGCGCGGCAGCGCCCGCAGCAAAAAAGGGCAGAAACAGTGCAACATAGCCCCAGCCCCTCATTGATACGCTGCCGAGCAGCCAGTGGACGATCGGTTTTAAATCATCGCCGGACAATGCGATCATGAGAGAAGTAAGCGCACCCAAAAACGAACTGAAGATGATCCCTGTTAAAATCAATGCAGACAGGGTCAATGAAGGGTGAACAAGCCGCGCAAAGAACAAAACCAAAAAAATCACGACAATAGCCGCTCCAACGCTTAAAAATGGCAGTGTAAAACTTCCGATCACCGGCAACTCAATCCCGAAAAACAATGTGACCACTGCACCGACAGCAGCGCCTGACGATATGCCGAGCGTATACGGATCTGCGAGCGGGTTTTTCAAGAGCCCCTGAAAACCGGCTCCCGCAGCAGCCAACCCTGCGCCGACAAGAGCGGCCAATATCACCCTCGGCAGCCTAATTTTCATGATGATGTTCCCCTCTATCGGATCAAGATTCAGCCCTTGAATGCCAAACGATTCTCCCAAAAAAACCTTAATAATAGCAGGAATGGGAATCTCCAAAGACCCGATAGAGATTCCCAAAAGAACAGATACCGACAAAAACATCAGGCTGAGGGCATATGCCACAAAGCGTTTATTTTTTAAAAACATCAGGGTAAATATGTTCAGCAAGCTCTTCGACCCCTTTAATCAATCGCGGTCCCGGACGGGTCACGAGGTCAGGGTCCACGTCGTATACTTCGTGATGTCTGATGGCTTTTACACCGCTCCAGCCGCTTCGTTTTTTTATTTCGCTGACAGCAGATTCACCGTTTGTCGTCACGATCGCATCGGGATTCAGCTTGACGATCGCTTCTTCGGTCATCTTAGCCCAGCCTTTCTGAGCGGAAGCGGCATTTTCCGCATGGATCGCTTCAAGCATTTCATCCATAAAGGTGTCTTTCCCGGTCGTATAAATGTCCGGAGCCGGAGACACTTCGACAAATACTTTCTTTTGATCGGCTTTAGATATGCCGGCGGCCTTTTCTTTTATAGCAGCCAAGTCTGTTTTCATTCTTTTCACAAGCTGATCGGCTTTTTTCTCTGCCCCGGCAGCTTCACCGATCATTTCAATTGATTTGTATACCTCAGAAAATGATTGTGCATCGTTGACAGTCAGCACGGTAATGCCCGCGTCCTTTAGTTGTTTAATGGCATCGGCTGACGCTGACATGGAAGACTCATAGGCAAGAACGAGGTCTGGCTTTAGAGAAATGACTTTCTCAACGTTTATATTCATATCCCCAACTTTTTCAACCTTTTTGACTTCCTTTGGATATGTATCGTTTGTGGTGACGCCGACCACTTTGTCACCAAGGCCGAGAGCGTACGTGATTTCTGTGTTGCTCGGCATTAATGAAACAATCGTTTTCGGCTCCTTTTTGATTGTGACATCTTGGTTTGACGCATCACCAATGGTGACAGGGAACGCTTGAGATGCTTCTGTCTTTTGGTTTGCCTTGGAATCCTTTTGATCTGCCGCATTTCCGCAGCCTGCTATCATAACAGCGGCCAGCAGAAGGGCAGTCCATATTCCGGCTAGTTTCTTCATAACCTTTCCTCCTAAGTGAACTAAAAAAAGCATCTCTACGATGGTAAAGATGCTGTAAACAACACAAAAAACCCTATTGTTTACACATCATCTGTCCTCGCAGACTTCGTGCTGATCAAATAGGCAGGTATCCTGGCTCTTGGCGCTATGGCCAATTACAGTGGCGGGACCGCACCGGCTTTTACCGGTTTCCCTATTAAGCCGGCTGTTGTTGGCGGACCGGCACCTATTTGACATTCGTATCCTTTTTTCGGAGTAATTATACTATATGACTGACAGGCTTGTATATGCGCCTTGAATGACTTTTTCCCCAGTACATGTATGGAAGCAAAATCCTCGTAAACACTAATTTTGTTCTTGTATACTTAATACCATCATCTATAAAAAGGAATGATTCTTATGGATTTAAAGCTAAAAGACAAACTCGTTCTAATCACTGGCTCGACTTCCGGCATCGGAAAAGCGGCAGCAAAAAGCTTTCTGCAAGAGGGAGCGGCAGTGATTGTCAACGGACGCAAACAAGCGACTGTTGATCGCACGATTGAGGAGCTTTCTGGATACGGAACGGTGCACGGTGTGGCTGCCGATTTGTCAAAAGCAGATGAAGCAGCGGCTTTTATTGAAAAAGTAAATGAAATCGGTGATATCGATATTCTTGTCAACAACCTTGGATTCTTCGAGGTCAAAGACTTTGCCGATGTGACAGATGAAGAGTGGAATCAATATTTTGAAGTGAACGTGATGAGCGCGGTTCGGACAAGCCGTCACTTCCTTCCAAAGATGCTTACCAAAAACAGCGGCCGCATTTTAAATATCGCAAGTGAAGCAGGCGTCAAACCGCTACCAACAATGATTCCGTACTCAATGACCAAAACGGCGCTGATCAGCCTTTCTAGAGGAATGGCTGAAATGACAAAAGGCACGAATGTGACAGTCAACTCAGTGCTTCCGGGACCTACTTGGACAGAGGGCGTGGCATCCTATATGGAAGGTGCCGCAAAAGCAGCCGGCCAGGATACAGATACATTCATCAAAGACTATTTTAAAGTTAATGAGCCGACTTCTCTTATTCAGCGATACGCGACAGCAGAAGAAGTGGCCAACACGATCGTATTCCTCGCATCTGACGCTGCATCCGCCATCAACGGCACGGCACAGCGCGTGGAAGGCGGTATTATCCGTTCTCTGTAATATGCAAAAACGCATCCGTATTTCGGATGCGTTTTTTTATACATCTCCAGCGTATGGAACCGGCTGATAGCCGCCTATTTCCAATTTTGCTGAAAA
Source organism: Bacillus sp. T17B1 (assembly GCF_026796395.1). Classification (NCBI taxonomy): domain Bacteria; kingdom Bacillati; phylum Bacillota; class Bacilli; order Caryophanales; family Bacillaceae; genus Bacillus; species Bacillus sp. T17B1. The sequence goes on along the minus strand of NZ_JALAYA010000004.1, from coordinate 14,064 downwards.
CAATCCCCCCGCGTGAGGCTGCTCGTATCTTTCTGTTTCTGTCATTTGTTCCGTTGCCGTTGTGATGTAAAGGGTTTTTAAGTCTCTGCCGCCGAACGCGCAGCACGTCACATATTTAGCCGGCACGCTGATTGAATCGATTTCTTTTTTCTGAAACGGGTCAATATGAACCACGCGGCTGCCCCCAAACAGAGCCACCCACAACATGCCATTTTGGTCGATTGTCATGCCGTCCGGCAGTCCTTCTGATTGATCAAAACGATAGACGGGTTCTGGATTTGAGACATTGCCGCTTTCAGGATCATACCTGTAGCGCACAATTTCCTGTGTGGGCGTGTCAATGTAATACATCAAATTCCTCTCGCGATCCCAATCCAAACCGTTCGAGGTGGAGACTTGATCTTTCATTTTGATAAGTCTGCCGTCTGGATCCAAACGGTAGAGGGAAGCCTGTTTTTGTTCGCCTTCCATGCTCATTGTCCCCGCCCAGAGCCTTCCGTACGGGTCACATTTCGCGTCATTAAAACGCAGGCTCTCATCCATATCTTTCGGCTGTTTGATCTTTTCCAAGCTGTCATCCTGAAGATGATACAGGTAAAACCCGTCCTTCATCGTCATCATCAGCTCATCTTTTGTATATTTCGCAAGCGCGGTCACAAAGGACTTGAATTTGACAGATCGGTTGATTTTTTCTTCAGGGTCGAAGATGTGGAGCTCGCTCCCTAAGATATCCACCCAATATAAGCGGCCATTTTCTTCATCCCATAACGGGCCTTCTCCAATCACGGCCCGAGTGTCTGCTTCCAATACTGCTTCCATGTGTTACACCTCTTTAGCTTCAGTCTATATATTGTTATTCCCGGCAAAAAGGTGTCCAAACCACATGTTTATCGTTTTTGAAAAGGATGGTAATGACCGTCCCAATGTTCATTCTGCTGTTTACATGAATTGTCCCGTTATGCAAATGGACAAGCTCCTTGGCAATGGCGAGCCCGAGGCCCGTTCCGGCAGATGAATCTTTTGTGTTCGTCCCCCTGTAATAACGGTTAAACAAATGGGTGATCGTTTCTTCATCCATCCCTTTCCCATTGTCCTTAACCTTCAAGGAAATATGATTTTTTGTCTGTTCTAGAATGACCTGAATTTCCGTTCCTTTGTCGTTATGCTTTACGGCATTACCAAGCAAGTTTTCCAATATACGCCTGAACCACGCTTCATCCAGCGCAAATTCAATATGCTCTTCTTTGGACACAAAGGAGATATCATACCCTTCAGAAAACGGATTTTTCTTGAAATCTTCAATGACATTTTTAAAAAACGGGATCAGGCTTGTCAGATTTCTCTTGATAGGAAGGGCATCATTTTTCAGCCGATATGTTAAATTTAAATCTTCAATCAGCTTGGACATGTATTCAGATTTTTCTCTGACAACCTGTCCCATTTCTTTTACTTCTTCCGGCGACCAGTCATACTGCTTCGACTCAAGCATCATGCTGTAGCCGTAAATGCTGCTGAGCGGTGTTTTTAAGTCATGCGATAAACCGGCAATCCATTCTTCTCTTGTCGCCTGGATTTTTTCTCTATTTCGCTTATCCCGTCTCAGTGTTTCAGTCAGCTGATCCATTGATTCAAATATCTCACCGAAGAAGCGGTACGGCTGTTTGATTTTCCCCTTTTTGTTTTTGCTGACAGGACGGCCTTTCCGGTTTTTCGGTTCCTCAAGCTTCCCTTTTGATAGATTGACCAGCCATTTAATCGTGTGAAAAATCGGCAACCCAAATCGAAACATATACCAAATGGTCATCCAAATGATATACAGGAACAGAACACCCATAATCAGGAACATCGCCTTTAGCACAACCTTCAGGAACGATTTGTTAAACTCCTGATCGGTTACATAGACAGGGTTCGGCACCGTAGCGACCATCCATCTGTCTTTGTTGAGAATCTTAACGGAAATTTCCCGTTTATAGTTCCAAGGTTTGGAGCTGTATTTAAGCAGCTCCAGCTGATTCATCGTTTTTCTTTCACTTTTTGTGCTGTTAATGCTGTCGAGAATGTTTCCATTGCTGTCTAATAGGTAAATGGCGCCTTTTTCCCGCTTAATATAGTCGATGGTGCTGGACTGATAATCTGATAGAGAATCTATCTTTTGCTCGCGCTTTTCAACGGAAGTCAGCAGCTGTTCGCTCTTTAATTTCCAGCCGGACAATAGAAGGTACGACTTATCTTCAATATTGATGGCCCAATAATTCAGCTTATAGTTATTAAGCTTTTTGGTTTTATAAATAGACAAGAGCTCTTTCTTGGTATAGGTGCCCGGCACGTCTTTCGGCACGCTGTAGGAATAATCGGTTTTCCCATTAGAGTCAATGATTTGCATCCAGCCATGCTGTTTATCGACAGACTTCTTCAGAAAATTATCGAGTTCCCATGTCCCGTCTTCGTTTACATCGAGATATGCCTCAAGTGTGTCGGTGGTTGCCTTTGTCAGCCCAGAATTCGATTCCGCATCGCTAAATCGAGCGTCTAAATAGAAAAAGGAAGCGACAAGCATAACTGTGAGCAGCAGAATTACAATCAGCATCTGCCCAAAAAAGTGAAACAAAAACTTCCATCTTAATCTCATGACCGCTTGCCTTCAGGATTCGGAATAAAACGGTAGCCGAGACCGCGAACGGTTACAATATACTCCGGGTTGCTTGGATCACGCTCAATTTTTTCCCTGAGCTTGCGGATATGAACCATAACGGTGTTGTTGTCGCCGTAAGAAGGATAGCCCCAAACTTTTTCATAAATTTGATCTTTGGAAAGCACCACATTTGGGTGTTCACAAAAATACTGCAAAAGCTGCAAAAGCTGAGCTGAACAAGCGACGGCTTCCCCGCCTACAATCAGCTCGGCATTTTGCGGAGAAAATGTAAAATAATCATATGTATAGGTTTGATTTGAATTCGTTTCTTTCGATTGATAAGTCCGCTTGAGGTGCGCCCTGATCCGCGCCGCTAATTCCAGTGGATTAAATGGTTTTGTGATATAGTCATCAGCCCCAACCGCAAATCCAGACAATTTATCCGCGTCGGATGATCTCGCCGTGAGGAAAAAAATCGGAGCGTCTGAATACTCTCTGATCAGCGTGCAGGCTTCAAAACCGGACATTCCGCCCATCATGACATCAAGCACGATCAAATCAACCTTATTGGCCTTCACAACCGGAATCGCTTCTTCTGCGCTTGCCGCATCCAGTAAATTTCGATAACCTTCTTTTTCGAGAACGCGTTTGATCATGTCCACAATCGCTTTCTCATCGTCTACAATTAAAATTGACGCATTTTCCACTTTTATGTTCCTTTCTGTCACTGTTTTTTTCATCTTATCATTATATCGTTTATTTTTGGTACATTTTTGAATAGGAAGAGTCTTGGCAGAACAAATAGAAAACGGGAACGTAGCAGTTCCCGTTTTTCATATTTTCAAATGATAAATGTTATGAGTTCTCGTCTACCATATACAAAATAAACTCCCAAAACCCCGGTACGTCCTGGCACAAAAGCATATCAGCCTTTTCAAACATTTTGATCTTCAGCTCTTGCTCTAAATCTTCTCTTTCTTGATAGGACGTATTGCAGAGCTTTTTTCTAATCATAGGTGAAAAGCATTCAATCAGATGTTCAATGTCAAATTTATCGTCTTTTTGGTTCTTTTGTTCATACTGGCCGTTCACAGCTTACTCTCCCCCTTTTTTTGCGCCGCGAGCTGTTTTCTGATATTCTCAAGCCCTTTTTTATGAATGTTGGAGATGTTTTGCCGGGACTCTCCTAGTGAATCGGCAATCTCTTGCATCGTGGCACCATGAAGATAGACTTTCGTCAGCACGCTTTTTTGTTTGTCAGTCAGGTTCTGGATCGCTTGGTAAAGGTAATAATCCTGAACATGCTGGCTCAAGTCATCCTGCATATCTAAAAATGCTTCAAACGCATCGCTTCCAGTTTCGGAAGGAAGTCGTTCTCCTGCTTCCGGATGATCGACCGTCAGCGGATACCGTTTTTGGTTTTTGCGAACCCGCTTATCAAAATCAATAGAAAAGATCCGAATCATTGAATTCATATACTTGACGATGCGGATTTCCTTATAAAATTGCTTAAATTGCTCGTCCAATGATTTTGCATCTTTTTCGTTCGGGCTTTCCATTACGTTTTTGAACAAACGGTAATGCTGAGGATTGCTCAAAAAATGCTTCACGATGGGATGCTTCATTATCTCCTTACATTTTGACTGTAAAAGACCTTGATAGTCCATCAAACCGCCTCCCTACTAAATTAAATGAAGGAAAGCAAAAAAAAGTAAACTACTACTTTCTAACTAGGCTTGTCTTAAATACCCCAGCGCAGTTTACGTTTTCTTGGATGTCCTTCACTTACATACATGACTGCAAAAAAAGAAGGGAGGTATTTTCCTATGGATCAGGTTTTTATAGAGGAAGTCGTGAAACAGATCGGCAATCTGGGGTTTCCTGCGTTAATTGCAATGTACCTGCTGACTCGATTTGAAAAAAAGTTTGATCAGCTTATCGAACTGATGACAGAGCTGAAAGATCAGAAAGCAAAAAATTAATTTTCGATCGAAGTTGACTTTTTACTGTTTTTTTTCACTTAACAAGACAGAAGGGAAAACGAAAGGCCTTTCACCTTCTCTTTCTGCTAGCACATTTAAATAAAAGGAGGAAACATTTCATGAAAAAACAAAATGACATTCCACAGCCAATTAGAGGAGACGAAGGAGCAACAATAAAAATCCCGCGCAATATTGAAAGAGACCGCCAAAATCCGGACATGCTTGTTCCGCCGGAGACTGATAATGGTACCGTGAGCAATATGAAGTTTTCGTTCTCTGATACTCATAACCGCTTAGAAAAAGGCGGATATGCTCGTGAAGTGACAGTACGGGAGCTGCCGATTTCAGAAAACCTTGCATCCGTAAATATGCGGCTAAAGCCGGGTGCCATTCGCGAGCTGCATTGGCATAAAGAAGCAGAGTGGGCTTATATGATTTACGGACGTGCTAGAGTCACTATTGTGGATGAACAAGGGCGCAGTTTTATTGATGATGTAGGCGAAGGAGATCTTTGGTACTTCCCGTCAGGCCTGCCGCACTCCATTCAAGCGCTGGATGAGGGAGCCGAGTTCCTGCTCGTGTTTGACGATGGCTCATTCTCTGAAAACAGCACGTTCCAGCTGACAGATTGGCTTGCTCACACGCCTAAAGAAGTCATTGCTGCGAACTTTGGCGTCACACAAGAGGATATTGCTAATTTGCCAGGCAAAGAGAAATATATATTTGAAAAACCTGTCCCAGGAAGTTTGAAAGATGACATTGTAAAAGGGCCGAACGGTGAAGCACCTTATCCATTTACCTACCGCCTTCTTGAACAGGAACCAATTGAATCAGAAGGAGGAAAAGTATACATTGCAGATTCAACAAACTTCAAAGTGTCTAAAACAATCGCATCCGCGCTCGTGACGGTAGAACCCGGTGCCATGAGAGAGCTGCATTGGCATCCGAATACTCATGAGTGGCAATACTACATCTCCGGCAAAGCAAGAATGACTGTTTTTGCATCTGACGGCCATGCGAGAACGTTCAACTACCAGGCCGGTGATGTTGGATATGTTCCATTTGCAATGGGTCATTACGTTGAAAACATCGGGGACGAACCGCTTGTCTTTTTAGAAATCTTTAAAGACGATCATTATGCCGATGTATCTTTAAACCAATGGCTTGCTATGCTTCCTGAAACATTAGTTCAACAGCATCTTGATTTAGGAAAAGGCTTTACTGATATTCTTTCGAAAGAAAAGCATCCGGTAGTAAAAAAGAAATGCAGTAAATAAAAAAAGACCAGCTTGCAGAGAGCAATCGTTCTCTGCAAGCCTTTATAAGGAGATGTACCTGTGAAACATCAAATTTCTCGCAAACGCTTATTGCGGCTCTTTATAAAGTACTTACTGGCCGCGGCAGCAGTAATGTTGACCTATTTTGCCGTCATGTTTATATTGTTTTCTTTAGCAGGAACGAGCTACCGTTCAGTAGCTCATGTCCTGCTTTTTGCTGTGTTATTTCTTGTCCTTGGGCTATGTTTAGAACCATTTGAACGCCTGATGATACATAGTTTTACTTTTTTCAAGACAGACAAACGCTTATTCATTCTCCTTGCTGGCATCGTACAGCTGCTGTTTTTGTGGATGACTGCTCATACAACAGACGAAATGATCAGCGACATCTGGCTGTCCACCACAGAAGAAATGATCGTCGCAGCCGTTTTTCTTATTTTAGACAAATGCAATTCGGCCCTTCCCAGCTAAAAAAGAACGCATTCCAAATGAATGCGTTCTTTTTATTCATAGCGAAGCGCGTCTACAGGCTGAAGCTTAGACGCCTTGATGGACGGAAGCAAGCCGAAAATAATGCCGACTGCCATTGAAAAGATGAGTGCTCCGACAACAGCTGGAACGGAGACGATAAAAGGCATCGGAAAAACGACCGTCAACAGCTTAGCGATGCCGAAGCCCGCCAGCACACCGAGTATTCCGCCAATGCTTGTCAGCACGACAGCCTCAGTTAAAAACTGAAATAAAATCACACGCCGCTTAGCACCGAGCGCTTTCTTAATCCCGATTTCCCTCGTGCGCTCCGTGACGGAAACGAGCATAATGTTCATGACGCCAATACCGCCAACCAAAAGTGAAATACTGGCGATCCCGCCAAGGAGCAATGCAAATGCCTGATTAAAGGACTCCACTTCCTGCGCGATCTCCTGAAGATCCATCACACTGTACTCTGCTTTTTCCAACTCAGCTTCTGACAGCCCCTGATTTAAAAGATCCGCAGCCATTACGCCGGCTTCTTGGATATGCTCAGAAGAATCGGCCTGCACAGCGATCTGCGTCGGCGCGTCAAAGCCTTCGATGAGCGGCCACACGTTTTTCGGCACGTACAAAACCGGGTTCGCGTAATCACCTTCAAATATGCTTTCCTGCTGCTTTTTTTCTGTAAAAACACCGGCAACCTTAAACGGCACACCATTCATCTCAATGTTTTTATGCAGAGCGTCTCCGTCTGGAAACAGTTCATATCTGGCAGCTTCATTGATCATCACCACTTGGTGTGTGCTGTTTAGTTCATTTTCCGCCAGCTTTCTCCCTTCGGTTATACGGATTGGGAACATATCAAAGTAATCACCGTCAACTCCGTACACTTGGGGGTACGAAACGTTTGTCAAATGAAAGACACTCGCACCTTCAGACAGATAATATAAAGATAATCCTTTGACCATAGGATCAGATTTGATCGCCTTTACTGTTTCCTCGGCTACAGGCGGCGCGGACGTATAAGAAACCTGGTAGCCCCCTGCCTCCTCTTCTCCGCCCGACGGCTGATAGACAACATTGATCGCGTTATTTCCCATGCCGATCATGCTCTGCTTTAATTGTTCGCTTTGGCCTTTTAGCATCGAGACAATCGCGATGATTGCCGCTATGCCGATAATGACCCCGAGCATTGTCAGTATGGATCTTAATTTATGGGAGAAAATGGATTGGAAAGAAATTCGGATATGTTCAACCATGGCTGATATCCCCTCTCTCATCTAATACCAGTTCTCCATCTCTGATAAAAATTGTTCTGTCAGCTTTTTTGGCGACGTCCGGGTCATGGGTAATCATAATAATTGTCTTGCCTTCCCGATGCAGTTCAGAAAACAATGACAAAATTTGTTCGCTTGATTTGGTATCAAGCGCCCCGGTCGGTTCATCAGCTAAAATAAATCTCGGCTGATTGACTAAGGCCCTCGCTATCGCCACCCGCTGTTTTTGCCCGCCGGACAGCTTCGGAGGCTTGTAGGAGACTCTATCTTTTAAACCGACCTTTTCCAGCGCTTCATAGGCTCTTTGCCTTCTTTCTTTTTTCTTCACTTTATTATAGATCATCGGCAGTTCGACATTTTGCAGCGCGGTGAGACGCGGCAGCAAATGAAAGGTTTGAAACACAAAGCCGATTGATTCGTTGCGGATTTCAGCTAGGGCACCGTCTTTCCCTTTTAATATATCTATCTGGTCAAGCGTATAGGTTCCAGAGGATGGCCTGTCCAAACAGCCGATGATATTCATTAACGTCGACTTTCCAGAACCGGAAGGGCCCATAATCGCCAGAAACTCACCAGCTTGGACAGTCAGATTGATATGTTTCAAGATTGGAACTTCTTCTTTTCCCAGCTTGTACGATTTCGAAATATTATTCAGTGTCAGCATTGACTGTAACCTGCTTTCCTTCCTTGACCGCGGGGTCAGGATAGATTACATAATCTTCCGGCGTCAGGCCGCTCTTAATTTCCACCATATCATTTTCATCAGTTTCCCCGATTTCAACAGGCTGTTTGACCGCTTTCTGCTTCTCATCCGCTTTCCACACGTACGGTTCGCCGTCATCCTGAATGACCATGTCAGACGGCAGCTTGATCTTGTCCGCATCAGCCTCATCACTCATCACTTCGATGTTAACATGATAGCCGACCTCGAGACCTTTATGGCTATCCAGTAAAATTGTGAAAGGATAGTTAGAGGATTGAGGGTTCATTTCTTCTTCAGCAAAACTTTCTGATTCCTCACCCTCGCCTGTCCCTGCTGGAAGCTTGCCGATCGAGGTGATTTTTCCTTTCCACTCGCCTTCACCGCCTGTTTTCAGCGTGACTCTGACTTTGCTGCCTTTTTTGATTGTGTCCATTAACAGCTCATTGATTTGACTTTTGACTAGATATTTGCCCGTCGAAACAATCTGGATATACGGACCTGTTGCCTGGTCACCTGTTGCTCCGTCAGCGATATCCTGATTGACGCTTTGAACGATCCCGTCATGCTTGCTTGTAATGACATTGGAACCTTTGTTTTTCGTCAGGACAGCCAGCTCTTTTTGATGCTGTTTCAGCTCAAGCTCGCTTGTTTTCAAATCGAAATTGGCCTGATCAAGCTCCTCTTGAAGCTGGGATTTCTCTTCTTTTCCAGCCGATTTCAGCTGCTTTTCCGTTTCCGTTATTGATTTTTGCAAACGGCTGATTTGCAGGTTGGTCATTTCAATTTGCAAATTGGCTTGCTCAACTTCGTCAGAATGATCCTCGCCCTCATACTCAAAAAGCTTATCGCCCTTTTTGACCTGATCGCCTTCTTTGACATATGTTTTTTTAATGCTGCCTTTTTCTGAATCGATATATACTTTCTGCTGTTTCTCAGGTTCAACCTTTCCAGAAAACGTTTGGCCTGATTCTGATTCTCCTCCCATGTATACCGCTACCGATTCAGCATAGGGCTCCGATGATACGGCAATTTGGTTCATGTGGGTAAAAAAGTAAACACCGCCGGCGCCGATCCCAGCCAATATAAGCAGACCGGCACATATCGCACCGCCAATAAGCCATTTTTTCTTCTTGGACACAACGATCTCCTCTTTCTGTAAACTATGTAATATTTTCGAAACATTCTAACCAATATTATCTATTAATTCAAAAAGACTTGCAATCTTTTTATTGAAATGAAAGAATCAGATAGAAAAATTGTATTTTCACGGCAGAAAATAAAAAATCCCGGCTCCGAACCGGGATTTTTCTACACAGAAACGAGCGCTTTTTCACTTTTAATCAGGTCATAGGTCAAGCATACAGGTTTATTTGTACGGGGATCAGTCACGATTTCGGCATCAATCTGAAATACCTGCTTCAAAATGTCCGGGGTCATGACTTCCCGTGCGGTGCCTTCCTTAATGACCGTGCCTTTTTTGAGCGCGATCATATAATGAGAAAAACGGGCTGCGTGGTTAAGATCATGAATGACCATTAAAATCGTCCGCCCCTGCTCTTTGTTAAGTTTCTCAAGCAGCTGAAGAATTTCAAGCTGGTGTGCGAGATCAAGATACGTTGTAGGTTCATCCAGCAGCAGCAGTTCCGTCCCTTGTGCAAGCGCCATGGCAATCCACACGCGCTGACGCTGTCCGCCTGACAGTGCCTCAATCGGCCGTTCAGCGAATTCAGCCATGCCTGTTTCTTCAAGCGCCCATTTGATAATCCGGCGGTCTTCATCATTTAATCTGCCGAATCCTGATTGATGCGGAAACCTGCCGTACGATACCAATTCATACACCGTTAAACCGCTCGGCGCTTCAGGTGTCTGCGGCAGAATCGCCATATCTTTCGCAATGTCCTTTGTAGACATTTTATGGATCGCTTTACCGTTTAAATAGACGGTACCTGCATGTGAGCGCATAATTCTGGACATTGTTTTTAATATTGTTGATTTCCCGCAGCCGTTCGGGCCTATTAAGGTGGTAATTTCCCCTTTAGGAATCGATATATTTAAATCCTCTACAATCACCCTGTCGCCATACCCGATTCCAAGCTGATCTGTTGATATTGAATTCATATTCGGCCCCCTCCTCTAATTCGCTTTCATCAATAAATAAATAAAGTAAGGCGCACCTAACACGGAAATAACAAGTCCAACCGGAATTTCTGACGGTGCCAATACATTTCTCGCCAGCGTATCTGCGAGCAAAAACAGAAATGCGCCAATGAAGGCGGAGACCGGTATCAGTGTCTGGTGACGGGGACCGGTAAGCCTTCTTGCCACGTGAGGCGCAATCAGCCCGAGAAACGCGATGCCCCCTGCAGCTGCCACGCATGAAGCGGCAAGTGTGACCGCTGCCAGAAGAAGAATCCGCCTCTCCCTTTCAACGGCAGTGCCCAGCCCGGTCGCTAATTGGTCTCCAAGCTGCAAAATGTTCAAATAGCGTGCCTTATATAAAGTAAACGGAAGCAAGATCACAATCCAAGGGAGAATCGCCCAAATCATATTCCAGTTGGCACCCCATATCGAGCCAGATATCCAAACCGCGGCTTGCATAAAATCATGAGGGTCCATCTTGAGCTGAAAAATCAGCAACAGGGCGTTAAATCCGGCATTCACGCCAATGCCTACTAAAATCAGCCGAATCGGGGTCACCCCTTTTTTCCATGCCAGAAGATAAATGAGAAAAGCGGCTAGGATTGCACCCGCCAAAGCACTGAACGGCAGCATAAATGTACCGAAAATGCTGAGGTCTGAAGCTGACTCTTGAAAAAAGTAAATAAAAAGCACAACAGCAAGAGAGCCGCCGGCGTTAATTCCAAGAATGCCGGGCTCAGCCAGATCATTTTGAGACACGCTTTGCAATATGGCTCCAGCAACAGCGATTCCTGCCCCAACGAGCAAGGAAAGGATGATTCGGGGAAGCCTGAACTCAAATAAAACAAGCTCGTCACGCGCCGTCCCTTGGCCGAAAAAGACTTGAAGCGTTTTAAGCGGTGCAATTTTGATGACACCCAAATTTAGACTGATAAAAAAGACGAGTACGATGAGCAGAAAGGTCACAGCCATCACAACGAGCGGTTTTTTCGTTTTTGTTTTCATTACAGCCCTCTCCTTTCCCGGCGTGCCAAATAAAAGAAAAAGGGAACGCCGATGAGAGAGGTCAGCGCGCCGACAGGCGTTTCAAAGGGCGCGTTGACGAGCCTTGCAGCAATGTCAGCAAACACAAGCAAAACAGCCCCGAGCACTGCCGAGCAAGGAATAATCCAACGATAATCCACACCGACCAAAAACCGGGTAATATGCGGAATGATCAGCCCGATAATGCGATGGTGCCGGCAATGGAAACCGCAGCTCCCGTCAAAATCACAACGACAAGCATGCCAGCCAGTTTTACCGCTGATGTATATTGTCCAAGCCCTTTCGCCAGCTCATCACCGAGACTTAACACTGTCACAGACCGGGCGATGATAAACGCCAGCGTTAAACCGACAGCCCCTGCGAGAAGCAAAAGCTGGACACCTGACCATTTCACGCCCGCTACTCCGCCTGCGTACCAAAAACTGATATCCTGAGCGACATCAAAGCGGATTGCAATGGCGGTTGAAATGCCCGTAAAGAAATAAGTAACAGCCGTTCCCGCAAGAGCAAGTTTTACAGGCGTAAGTCCGCCTCTTGAAAACATGCCGATACCCATTACCGTTGATGCCCCCAGCCCTGCTCCTGCAAAGGACCATAGCACAAGCCCCATGGCAGAAAGTCCGGGAAAAAAGGCAAACGCAAGCGAAACGGCAAACGCGGAGCCCGATGTAACACCCATAATCGAAGGCTCTGCCAAAGGGTTTCTCGTCATCCCCTGCATAATCGCTCCCGACACTGCCAGCAAAGCTCCCACAAGTGCGGCAGCAGCCGTTCTTGGCAGCCGAAGATCGTGTATGATTTGGTGGGACGTCTCTGTCGGCTGAAAATGAAAGATGGCGTCCCACACAGTTCGCAAATGTATATCCGCTGCACCGAGGGAAATGGATAAAAGCACGCCAAGGCATAGTAAGCATATCCCTGCAATAAGAACAATGACCGCGCCATATGACCTTGACGTCCATTGGATTTCTTCTGATGTGGTCTGTCTATTTTGCTTTTGACTCAACAGCCGTACTTCCTTCCCAATACTGATAATGATTATCAATTACTGTTCCAGTATATCACTTTTTTCCGTCGATGTAATAGAGCGTTTTAAACAAAAATGAGAATATAAATATCGTGTCAACTGGCTCTTGCGATGGTATAATCACATTGATAATGATTCTCTTTATCATCTATTTTCCAGAAAGAAGGTATGAGATATGACCCAATTATATAAAAAACTCGGAGCCGCATTTTTTGCCCTGCTATTAATTGCAGCGCTGGCAGCCTGCGGAAATAACTCAGAAAGCAAAGGCGCTTCCTCTGATTCAAAAGACGAAGAAACCATTACATACAAGGCTGAAAATGGAAATGTGAAAATTCCTAAACATCCTAAACGGGTGGTTGTCATGGCTGACGGCTACTACGGCTACTTTAAAACACTGGGCATCAACGTCGTCGGTGCGCCTGAGAATGTATTTAAAAACCCTTACTACAAAGGAAAAACCGATGGTGTCACAAACATCGGAGACGGCACGTCCGTTGAAAAAGTCATTGATTTGAATCCTGACCTGATTATTGTCTGGACAACGCAAGGCGCTGATATGAAAAAGCTTGAGAAAATCGCGCCGACTGTCGCAGTAAAATACGATAAGCTCGACAATATCGAACAGCTGAAAGAATTCGCAAAAATGACGGGAACGGAAGATAAAGCGGAAAAATGGCTGGCTGAGTGGGATAAAAAAGTTACGGCAGCTAAAACAAACATCAAAAAAGCCGTCGGTGACAAAACCATCTCCATTATGCAAACGAACGGAAAAGACATTTACGTATTCGGTAAAGATTTCGGAAGAGGCGGAAGCATCATTTACAAAGATCTCGGCCTGCAGGCTACAAAGCTGACAAAAGAAAAAGCCATTGACCAGGGTCCTGGTTATACAAGTATTTCACTAGAAAAGCTCCCTGACTTCGCCGGATATTATATTTTCGCAGGACCATGGCAATCAGGCGGTGATGATGGCGGCGTATTTGACAGCTCCATCTGGAAGAACCTAAGCGCCGTTAAAAATGGCCATGTCTATAGGATTGACCCAATTGGCTTCTATTTTACAGACCCGATTTCATTAGAGGGCCAGCTGAAGTTTATTACGGAAAGCTTAACAAAATAAACAAAAGAGCCGCAGCCTGCGGCTCTTTTTCCAGCAATTTATATGTAGCTGCATCATCATCGCGATCAAGTTTTTTAACAGGCACTATATCGGAAAACCTTTCTCTCATGCACTCTTGGTAAATAGTGTTAGTCGTGTTTAGTTTACTGGAGAGACTGAAAAATGTTTTTTGCATATGCGATCATCCGCAAAGGTTTTTCACTCTATTTCAGCTTTCCTGTCAGCTATTTTAACGATCGGATTCCTAACCGGAGACATTGTATTTTGATAATAATAAAAGACACCTGAAAATCAGGTGTCTCAGGCTGTCGAGAAAATCTCGACAGCCTTTATTTTCCCTTAAAATATCCATTCTCCTGTAATAAAATAAAAGAAAGACTTCAAAA
>NZ_JALAYA010000003.1:0-129343 GCF_026796395.1 Bacillus sp. T17B1 | reverse complement strand
TCGTTTTCTCTACAAGCTGAAGGTGCTCCTTTTTAGGAGCACCTTTTTCTTACGGCCAAATCTCATCCGCCCATTCAGGGTGGTCGATAAATGGATTGCGGTTGTGCTGATATTTCTCATAAATGATTTCATTTCTTTTTCTCTCACGGTCATCAACCGGGTCCTGTCTATTCCATTCGAGGAGGACGGATTGTTTTCCATGATAAGGGGCTGAACCGTTGCCTGTTTTATCATTCAATTCAAGATCAGGGTACCCGTCATCACCTTCGTAACGGACGGCCATGTAAAACAGCATGCGGGCGACATCGCCTTTCACATCATCGCGGGGCTCCCATGAATCTCCGTCATAATAATTTCCGGGCGCTTTCGCATGTTCTGTGCCGCCGTTGTCAAAATCCAAATTCCCTCTGGCGCTGTTGACTTGAACGTCAGCTGGGCGCAAATGATGAATGTCGGTGCCAGGTCCCTTGCTTGTGCCAAAATCGCCATGAGATTTCGCCCAGACATGCTCGCGGTTCCAATCGCCGACATTGCCGCCGTTCAGGTTTTTCGACCGCGATTCATTCGTATAGAGCAGGATGACGTTATTCGGGTTTCTCGGGTCTTCATCGGTTTCTTTCAGCGCGTTCCATACTTCGCTGTAGGACAGCATCGTGTGTCCGCTGATGATGCTGTGCAGGGCGCTTTTTAGCGATTCTCCTGTTTTTCCTTCAGCCCCTTCATAATAGGTATCTGTGTCAGTGTAGGGTGCGGCGGGAGCGGCTAATGAGAGAAGGCCCACGGTTCCTGAAGGGGGAGACGCTAATCGGTCATTCAGGCTCAATGCGTTGGTTTGCGGGATTGCTGATGCGGCAGCTGCAAACCATCCGGAAATCAGTAATACACAGACGAGCGGCAGAAACCTTGTTATTTTTGTCATCACTTGCCCTCCTTTTATCAGATCATGTCTATTATCTAAAAATGGAACCGAGGATAGAAGTGTCATTTTGTATATTTTTTATTAAAATTGTAAACTAGCCCCTTGGTCGCTATTGTGCCGGATAGATACTGTGACTAAAAAATAAACGTTTTTTTGGTTATTCTGTCAATGAACTATCGAGTTCCTCCTTCTATAATGAAGGCACCATAACGGCCAGAGGGGGGAGTACATGGAAAAGCAAAAGCTTTCAGTCAAAAACAGCATCACAGATTATATTGAATGGCTCGCCCAATACGGCGCATCTGCGGATGGCGGCGTAACGAGGCTTTTGTACACAAAAGAGTGGATGGACGCGCAGCTCGCAGTCAAGACGGAAATGTCTTCATTCGGCCTTGAAACAAGATTCGACGATGTTGGCAATGTTTTTGGAAGGCTTTCGGGCACCCAGTCTCCGGATGAAGTGATTGTAACCGGTTCACATATCGATACTGTCATCAATGGGGGAAAGTATGACGGCGCCTATGGCGTTCTTGCGGCAATGCTCGCGATAAAGCGGCTCAAAGAAACGTACGGACCGCCGAAAAAAACACTCGAAGCAGTCTCCTTATGTGAGGAGGAGGGTAGCCGCTTTCCGATGACCTATTGGGGATCGGGGAATATGACGGGCGTTTTTTCAGTACAGGATGCGGGAGAACCGAGAGACGAATCAGGAGTCTCCCTGCAAACTGCGATGTATGAGAACGGTTTTGGCAAAGGCGTGTTTCAGTCAGCGTATAGGACAGATATCAGCACTTTTGTTGAGCTTCATATTGAACAGGGACAGACATTGGAAATGTCAGGACGCGACCTCGGCATTGTCACTAGTATTGCGGGGCAGAGGCGATATCTCGTCACGTTGGAGGGGGAATGCAATCACGCGGCAACCACCTCTATGAAATGGCGCAAGGACCCGCTTGCAGCAAGTAGCCATATTATTCACGAGCTGCTGCTGCGGGCGGAAGAGCAGCCGGATGAGCTCCGTCTGACATGCGGAAAAATAACGGCAGAGCCCAATGTAGCCAATGTCATACCGGGCCGCGTGCAGTTTTCAATCGATATTCGCCATCAGCATCAGCACGTGCTGGAGCAATTTCATGAAGATATGGCTGCTTTGATCAACGGCATTTGCCATCAAAAAGGAATTCGCGCCATGATTGATGAATATATGCGGATAGAGCCTGTGCCGATGGATGAAAGGCTGAGGGCCGCGGCTTTTGAAACAGCGGCAGAAAACGGGATCAGCTGTGAAGAAATGGTGAGCGGAGCAGGGCATGATGCACAAATGATCGGAAGGCGCTATCCGGCTTGTATGCTGTTTGTGCCAAGCCGCAGCGGCATCAGCCACTCTCCGAAGGAATATACCTCAGCCAGACAGCTTGAGATCGGTGTCCGCGCATTGACTGATTTATTATATAAATTAGCTTACTGATAAAGTAAAGGAGGAATGGCTGTGTCAGGCAGAAAAGAATTATGTACCCCGTTAAGAACGATTATGACGCCGGGCCCTGTTGAGGTTGATCCGCGTGTATTAAGAGTGATGAGTACCCCGATTGTCGGCCAATTTGATCCAGCGTTTACAGGTATCATGAATGAAACGATGGAGATGCTTCGGGAGCTGTTCCAAACGAAAAACCGCTGGGCATATCCGATTGACGGTACTTCACGAGCGGGAATCGAAGCGGTGCTGGCGAGTGTGATCGAGCCGGAAGATGATGTGCTCATTCCCATTTATGGGCGCTTCGGTTATTTGCTGACTGAAATTGCGGAGCGTTATGGGGCGAATGTTCATACGCTTGAGTGTGAATGGGGAATGGTTTTTGACCCGGATGACATCATACGGGAAATGAAAAAAGTGAAGCCGAAAATTGTGGCAATGGTACATGGGGAAACATCGACAGGGCGGATTCACCCGCTGAAAGCAATCGGCGAAGCCTGCCGCGCCCAGAATGTATTGTTCATCGTCGATGCAGTTGCGACGATTGGTGGCTGCGAGGTTAAAGTCGATGATTGGAAGATTGACGCGGCTATCGGCGGCACACAAAAGTGCTTGTCTGTTCCATCGGGAATGGCGCCG
Organism: Bacillus sp. T17B1; assembly: GCF_026796395.1. Classification (NCBI taxonomy): domain Bacteria; kingdom Bacillati; phylum Bacillota; class Bacilli; order Caryophanales; family Bacillaceae; genus Bacillus; species Bacillus sp. T17B1. Next base: position 126,311 of record NZ_JALAYA010000003.1, on the reverse strand, counting down.
ATTACATATAATGAGCGGGTGGCGGATGTGATTGCGGCGCGTAAAAATGTGGAACGCGGGATTGCGACACAAGCTGACAGGGCAACGTTTTCAGGAAACCGGCCGATAACAAGCAATTATTTTGATTTGAGCCAGCTTGAGGATTATTGGAGCGAAAGACGGCTCAATCATCATACAGAAGCGACGACGATGCTTTACGCCTTGCGTGAGGGTGTAAGGCTGGTGCTTGAAGAAGGTCTTGAAGCCCGTTTTGAGCGGCATCACCTCCATGAGGCCGCATTAGCAGCAGGGATTAGGGCAATGGGGCTGAAGCTGTTTGGAGATGACAGCTGCAAAATGCCTGTTGTCACTTGTGTAGAAATCCCCGGCGGCATTGACGGCGAGTCTGTTCGCCACATGCTGTTGGCGCAATTCGGCATCGAAATCGCCAGCTCATTCGGCCCGCTGGCGGGAAAGATCTGGAGAATTGGCACGATGGGCTACAGCTGCAGAAAAGAAAACGTGCTGTTCGTGCTTGCCGGGCTAGAGGCTGTGCTGCTGAGACATAGCGCAGGGATCGAAACAGGTAAAGCCCTCCAAGCAGCGCTTGATGTGTATGAAAACGCTGGCCGCCAGGCAGCGGTATAAAGAAAAGCTTGCGGAACGCCGCAAGCTTTTTTAGTGATGCGATTTCGCCTTTTCTCCAATCTGTTTTTCTTCGTTTGACTCTTTTTACAAATTCTCTTTCCCTGTGTTGCATTTTCTGACGAAGCATGAGTCATTTTTCCTTCCATCATCTATTCTTTATACAAGTTACCTATAAAACCATGCTGAACTTGTTGTTTCTTACAGCGATTTTTGAGAGGAGGATGCAGCATTGGGAAATTTGCACATGGTGTTAGATGCGCTCTTGGAAGATCAGGATGAGGCTGTGCTGGCGACAATTGTTCAAGTTGAAGGCTCTGCGTATCAAAAAGCAGGCGCTTCTATGCTCTATAAGAAAAATGGCGAACGGGTCGGATTGCTGAGCGGCGGGTGTGTGGAAGAAGATTTGCTCCATAGAATTAGTGAACTGGGCGATCAGCTGACATCAGCGCTGATTCCATATGACATGCGGGCGGAGGACGATCTTTCTTGGGGCATGGGAGCCGGATGCAACGGCATTATTCATATTCATGCGGAGCGAATCACTCAGGAAAAAAGAAGGCACTATGAAAGAGTGAGGGACTGCCTTCATTCTGGCAAAGCTGTGACAGCCGTTACGCAGCTTGGCTCCTCCCGTTATGTATTTCTGTCGGAGAACGAGCAATTTGGGAACTGGCCGGACGCGCCTCTGCAAGACATACAACGTACCGTTTCAACGCTTCATTTACCGCATTTTAACCCATCAACCAACATATTTATTCAGCGAATTGAACCGAAGCCGCGTCTCATTCTGTTTGGAGCGGGGCCGGATGTTGTGCCGCTTGCCAATTTGGCGGCTGATACAGGGTTTTCTGTTATCGTGTCAGATTGGCGTCCTGCATATTGCACACCCTCTCAATTCCCAAAAGCGGATCGGCTGATCACCGCTTTACCGGAACAAATGCTCAGTGAATTTCAGTTTTACCCGCATGATGCAGCTGTTGTGGCAACCCACCATTTTCAGCACGACCAAGCGATCATCGACTTCTTATTTTCTCAACATCTTCATTATATCGGACTGTTGGGCTCGGTAAACCGTACGAAGCGGCTGCTGAACGGAAAACAGCCGCCGGCTCACTTTTACAGTCCGGTCGGGCTGAAAATCGGTGCGGAAGGCCCCGAAGAAATTGCCGTCAGCGTTGTCGCGGAAATCATTCAAACAAGAAAACGGCTGGCGGTTGTATGAGAGGACCCTATATTATCGGAGTGTTTCTCGCTGCCGGCAAAAGCAAAAGGATGGGCCAAAACAAGCTAGCTTTGCCGTTAAAGGGAGAAACCATCGGCTCGCTTTCTTTGAAAAACGCTCTTTTGTCCCGCCTTGATCACGTGCTGATCATCGAGAGGACTGAACGTGCTTCCCTTGAGTGGATGGGAGCGCCTTATCATACGCCGCCTTTTCGAGAACGCTGGAGCCTGCATGTTTGTCAAGAAGCTGAAAAAGGGCAAGGGCATTCAATCAGCAGCGGGGTGAGAAAAGCAGAAAGCATGGGAGCCGCAGGCGTTGTCATATTATTAGCCGACCAGCCGCAGCTTTCCGTCAAACATCTCAATGCCCTTGTGGCAATGGCTCCTGAGTCATTTGCCGTGTCTTCGTCTTTAGGCGCGTTCGCCCCGCCAATCTATTTCTCATCGGCTTGTTTTCCTTATCTAAAGGAGTTAAAGGGAGATGAGGGGGCTCGCAGGCTCCTGAAAAGCGGACAGCTTGGAACAGGAGCCGTTTTGGAGGCAATGACAAGCTCGGAGTTGAAAGACATTGATACACCGGAGGAATACGAGATGGTGAGGAGGTTGATGATTTGAACGGACAAGTGACAAAAGCAAGGATGAATATTCAATTATGGAGGCCGTCAGTGCTGGGTGAAGCCTATTCACTTTTGGAGCAGCTTGCCCCGGATGTATGTATCGCATCGGGCAGCACGCTGCTTCAGCTTCAGTGGGACAAAGGGATTCTTCCGAAACAGCATCTCGTCAGTCTTGAAGGAATCAACGAAATGAGAGGAATCAGCGCCAGTGACACCCACTTGTCGATCGGGGCGCTAACAACGCTGAGTGAATGCAGAAAGAATCCTCTGATCAAGAGTGCGCTCGGTTGTTTCAGCGACGCTGCTTCCGCTGTCGCCGCACCAGGAATCCGAAGCAGGGCCACGATTGGCGGCAACATTGCGAGTAAAATCGGTGATTTGATTCCCCTCCTGCTTGTGCTTGATGCTGAGCTTATCGTGTATCAAAAGGAACTGATCAGGTTGCCGATTGGCGATTGGCTCATAGATGAAGACCTTAGAACTGCTATCGTCACGCGTGTCATCATCCCGCGTACGGAGGGAGAGCGTGTGTTTTACCGCAAGCTTGGGAGGCGCCAGGCTTTTACAGGAGCGGTTGCTGTTGTATCTGGACGTTTTTTGAAGTGCGGCGCAATTCGTCTCGCCGCTGGCCATGCCGATATCACACCTGAGAGATTATTGGACAGCGAAGCGAAACGGGAAGCACCAGGGTGGGACCCGCATGAGCTGTACAAAACGCTTATCCACGAGCTGCCGTTCTCCGCAGATGCTTTTATGTCAGCGGCATACAGAAAAAAAGCCGCTGCCAACGTCATCATGGCAGAGCTGATGGCGGAGAGAGGGGAGTAAATGATGATCAACAAACCGTCAAGAATCAGGCCGGATGGAAGAGGAAAGGTCACAGGGAAATTAAGATATATGACCGATCTTGGCTTTCCAGGAATGCTGTATGGCAAAGTGCTGAGAAGCGCTTATCCTCATGCGGAGATTGTGTCGATTTGCACCAAGGAAGCTGAAGAAATGGAAGGTGTGCGGGCAGTTGTCACTCATAAAGACGTTCCCGGTGTAAACCGATTTGGCATTGTCATCCCTGATCAGCCGGTTTTATGTACGGACAGGGTGCGGTATGTCGGAGATGCGATCGCCGCAGTTGCTGCGGAAACGGAGGAAATCGCGGAAGCGGCGCTGGAGCTGATTCATATTGAGTATAAAGAACTGGAGATCATTGATTCACCAGAAAAAGCGCTTCGTCCGGACGCGCAAAAACTGCACAAGGGCGGAAATATCCTGCACCGCGCATTTTTTTCACACGGCGATGTTGAAAAAGGATTTCAAGCATCTGACACGGTTCTTGAAGAAAACTATGAGCTGCCGCGGCAGATGCATACGTATATGGAAACGGAAGGCGGCGTAGCCGTTCCTGAAGACAATGGGGGCTTTACGATGTATGCAGGTACGCAGCATGGCTATAAAGACCGTTTCCAACTTGCCCGTATTTTTGACATTTCTGAAGAAAAAATCAGGGTTGTGTCGAGTCCGATGGGCGGGTCGTTCGGCGGGAAGGATGAGCTGAATATCCAGCCGTATGCTGCGCTTTTGGCCTTGAAAAGCGGACTTCCTGTCAAAATCCATCAGACCAGAAAGGAATCTGTACGTTCTGGCATTAAACGCCATCCGATGAAGATTACGATAAAAACGGGCGCGGATCATGCGGGAAAGCTTTTGGCCCATGATGTGAAAATTGTGGCGGACACAGGTGCTTACGCTACGCTCGGACCGGCAGTTCTTGACTTTTCTGTTGAGCACGCCGCGGGGCCTTACCGTATTCCTAATATCCGGACTGAAGGGATATCTGTGTTCACGAACAACGGGGTGGCGGGTGAATTTCGGGGCTTTGGCGGCAATCAAATCACATTTGCCCTCGAATCCCATCTTGATCGTCTCAGCGGCATGCTCGGCATCGATTCCCTGGAGCTGAGAAGAAAAAATATCAGAAAACCGCATGACTTGGGGCCGCTTGAGCACCGGATTGCACCGACTGACGGAGCTGCGCAGGTGTTGAATGCCATTTCTGAATCTTCCATACTCACAAGAAAACACCAAAACTCAGGGTATATACGGAGAGGCAAGGGAGCGGCAATTACGATGCACGGCGGCGGGCTGGGCTATGGCCGAATGGATTCAGCAGGAGGCCGTTTGTCCCTTTCAAGTGACGGCAAAATCATAGCTTCGTTCGGATTTGAAGAGTGCGGACAGGGGATTCTAGCCGCAATTGAACATATTGTTACCGAGGGGCTGGGCTGTGCTGCAGAAGATATTTCCATTGTCATTGGGGATACCGCAAAGGTGCCGAAGTCAGGCTCCTCCACCGCATCCCGCGGCACAAGCATGGTGTGGCACGCGATCCAGCGTTTGAAGAAGCCGTTTCTGTCTCAGCTGAAAAAACGGGCGGCAGAGTGGAACGGCTGCGAGGCGGAAAGCCTTATTTTAGGCGGCGCAGGCTTGTGTGACAAAAACACCAGAGAGCTCGTAGTGACGTATAAGGCGCTGGCTGAAAAAGGTCCTTTGGCAGAGGAAACAGCATTCGATTTTCCGACAACGCCTGATCCTGTGGTAGGCGGCCATTTTCTCTACTCATTTGGAGCGGCCGCTGTTGAGGTGGAGGTAGATCTATTAACAGGCGATGTCAAAGTGATAGATTGTGAGCACGACATTGCGGCGGGTCCGGTTGTCAGTCCGCAGGGTTATCAAGGTCAAATTGAAGGTGGAGCCGCCATGGCGCTCGGGTATACGCTGATGGAGGAAGCCAAAATGACGGACGGCCGTTATGCGGCGGAGAATTTGGATCAATATTTAATTCCGGGATTCAAAGATGTTCCGGCAATGAAATTGACCGCGATAGAAGAGCTGATGGAAGGTGATTCGCACGGCCCGCGCGGTGTCGGAGAAATTGGGACAATCGCCATCACCCCAGCGATTGTAAAGGCTGTGCACGATGCGGTCGGCTGCTGGATAAACAAACTGCCAATTTCAAGGGAAGAGCTGCTTGACGCGATAGACAGAAAGGGGATGAAGGAATGGACGTAAAAGAAGCCGGGCCGTTTCCTGTAAAACAGAAACAGTTGCGGATGACCGTGAATGGGCAGGAGTATGAGGTTGCCGCCGTTCCTACGACACGTCTGAGTGATTTGCTTAGAAAGGAATGTCAGCTGACCGGAACGAAGGTGTCCTGCGGGATCGGCCGCTGCGGAGCATGTTCTGTCCTGCTCGACGGCAAGCTTGCCAATGCATGTATGACCATGGCATACCAAGCGGACGGCCATTCCATTACAACAATCGAGGGAATCCAAAAAGAAGAGCTGGATATCTGCCAAACCGCTTTCCTGGAAGAAGGCGGCTTCCAATGCGGGTACTGCACTTCTGGAATGATAATGGCAATAAAGGCACTGTTTCAGGAAAACCCTCAACCTACTGACGAAGATATAGAAGAAGGGCTGGCAGGGAATTTGTGCCGGTGTACCGGGTACGGCGGGATTATGCGGTCTGCTTGCAGGATTAGAAACGAGTTGAGCTGCGGGAAATGAGAGTCAAGTTTATAAAAGCCGGACAATATGCTAGAGAGGGTTTTTCACAAATTCGAGGGTCTGAAAGATTAGGGCGGCAGCTTCTCATTTGTCCTTCCACAATATTCATATGACGAATAACCGTTTTGGGGTGTGGCCGATAGAAGAGGCTTATCTTGGAGCTTTGCTCGCGCAAATAAAAATAACACAACAGATATAAAATAATAAAAAAACTTCAGCCCATCGGGACTGACCCTATAAGATGAGACAAATAAAAAACACCTTCAAGTTTGAAAAAGGATGATTGTTATCCGACATTAGACTTGGAGGTGTTTTTTCTATGAGTTTCGTTACTATATACGGCTGATCGCTAAAATGAGTTCAAAAGAATAAAAATGCCCGGCCTTGAAGGCCGGGCTTGACATGTTAACTCCCTCGATACACCTGATAACCAAACGGCGACAGCAAAAGCGGGATGTGATAATTCGCATCTGAATCTGCTAGATGAAAACGGACGGTAACTATGGTTAAAAACGGCTGGTCGGCCGTATTCACATTTTTACTGGCAAAATAGTCTCCTGCATGAAAGTCTATCACATACTCTCCAGACACCAGCTCTTCACCAGCCAGCAGCGGAGCATCGACTCGGCCGTCATCGTTGGTGAAGGCCTCTTTAACAAGGATGACCTCTTCGCCCAGCCGCTTCAAGTCAATTTTTACGTTCGCCGCGGGTTTGCCGCAGGTTAAATCTAAGATATGGGTTGTCAGCTTTCCCATCAGGCCTTCAGGCTCCCTAATGCTTCAGCGGCTTTCTGTTTTTCTTTCTCGGCGTCTTCTTTTGTCACGGTAAAGCGCTGGAAACCGAATGGCGGGCGCGGTTCGGTGTAGACTTTTCCTTTCGACCCTGGGATCTCTTCAACGACCGTGTCCCATGTGTGATTTTGGGATTGGAAGCTGACATCCGTGAGCTGCGGGAATCTCATTAGTATTCTGCAGCCGATATGATAGATTAAATTTTGGATTGAAGGGGTTTCGAGCTCGTGAAAAACGGTGCTCGCCAGGTCGCGAACTTGTTCAGCCGCAACATAGCGGGCGGGATCCGTGGAACGTGCGTCATCTGTATTTTCATACTGCCAGCTGATGTTTAAATAGACAAATAGAGGACGGTTGCCGTCTTCCGGGAGAGTTGTATATTCGTCTCGAATAAAGCCGACGAAGGAGTTGCCGCTCACCTTGACGAGCTGAAGATCCATGATTTCGCTGTACTGCTCTGTGATCGTTAAAGTATCCCCGGTTCGTTCTGCTTTCAGCACAGACCGAGCGCGTTCATTGCGTGATCTTCTAAAGACGAGGCGGCTTGTGCCGAGTTCTTGCTCCTCGTATGCAGGCATCGCCTCAAACGGAATGTCTTCGCCTGTCAAAGTGATCGTGTCCATATGAGAATAGGTATCTAAAAATCGGTGAGCCATATAGTGTAAGAATCCCTCGGTTGTCGTTCCTTCATAGGAAGCGAGGTGGCGCTGAATAAAGTTTTTCATTGAGTCTGTAGCCACGACGAGTGTATTATCTCCGTCTATAAATGATGGCAGAAAGGCATCTCCGCTAATTTCGCATGTCACATCAATTCCGACGACAGTATTGTCTCTCCCTGTAAAAGAAGACTCTGGAATTTTCCGTACACCTGTGAGCGGCTTTAAAAACGTTCGGTATGCAAATACATTTCCTTTGCCATAAGACATAGTTCTGTTCATTTGCGTCTCTCCTTTTTCAGTTATGATGTCCGCCAGCCGAAAGCGGGCGATGCGGTAAATTTCTTTAAGGGCCTGCTGGAACTCCGTTTCTCGTTCGTTCTCAAGCCTTTCCAGCAGGGCTTGGTGAATGTCCTGTTTCGTTGTTCCCTTTACAGCTAAAATAAAAGGAAAGCCGAAGCGTTCATAGTAGCATTCATTCAGCTTGAGAAACTCCTCGTATTCCTCTTGTTCAAGTTTACTGAGCCCCGCGTTTTGCTGCTCTCTTACCGAGGTAACACTCATTGTTTTCTTTGTTCCGAGCCGGGGGTGCTTGTTGATTAAATCAAGCTGTGTCTGGCGGTCTGCGGCTTTTACAATGCCGGTCATTTTGTGGTGAAGATCAGATAGGGAAGAGAATGGCCGCAACGCCGCGGCTTTCTCCGCAATCCATGAAGAGTGTTCAAAAATAGATCCAAGCGTGTCTGTCAGTGTTTGTATGTCCATTTGGTTCAGGTCATCCATTGTGAACATTGGCATCTTCCTTTACGTTTTTATTTCACACTATTTGGCTGATTGGTTTGAAAAAAAGCGTGCAGTGCAATTGCCGACAAACTGCCGATTACAATTCCGCTTCCAGCCAAAACTGAGGCCGCGCCCGGAAGAGATGAAAACAACGCGGGAACGGTTGTGGCGCCGAGCCCTAAGCTGACGGAAGAGGCGATGATCAGAAGGTTGCCTTGCGTATCGAAATCGACAATAGAAAGCATTTTGATCCCGTAAGAAATGACCATGCCGAACATGACAATCATCGCGCCGCCGAGAACTGGGGGTGGAATCACTGTTGTCAATGCCGCGGCTTTTGGGACCAGTCCAATCCCCATCAGCATGATTCCTGTGATGACAATGACGTTGACACTTTTCATTTTTGAAAGCTGAACGATACCGACATTTTGCGAGAAGGCTGTATAGGGAAACGCGTTAAATAAGCCGCCAAGCACAATCGCAAGCCCTTCCGCCCGGTAGCCTTTTTCCAGATCCTTCTCCGACAGCCTGCGGTTTGTGATATCGGCGAGAGCAAAGTAAACGCCTGTTGATTCAACCAGGCTGACAATGGCAACGAGAAGCATCGTGACAACAGCTGGCAGCTCAAAAGTTGGCGGGCCGAAATAAAACAGAGACGGAACATGAAGCCAGGACGCCTCCACGACGTCAGAAAAATCGATTTTTCCCATAAAGAATGCGGCCGCTGTTCCTGCGATAAGGCCGAGCAAAATCGCTATGGAGCGGATAAAGCCGTTAAAGAAGAAAAACAGCAATAAGATAAAAGCTGTGACGCCAAAGCCGAGGAGCACGTTGTCAAGTGAACCGAAGTCTTTGCTTCCTTCACCGCCTGCCAGGTTATTCACTGCCGTCGGAATCAAGCTGATGCCGATGATCATGACAACTGAACCGGTCACGACAGGCGGAAAAAAACGGACAAGTTTTCCGAAGAAGCCCGCGGCTAAGACGACAATCAGTCCTGCGGCGATAATGGCGCCATATATGGCTGAGACACCGTATGTGCTGCCGATGGAAATCATCGGTCCGACCGCGGTAAACGTACATCCGAGCACAACGGGGAGGCCGATTCCGAAATACTGGTTTTTATAGAGCTGCAAAAGAGTCGCCGCCCCGCACATGAACAAATCAATCGCAATTAGGTACGTCAGCTGCCCCGCATTCAGCCCAATCGCCGCTCCGACAATCAGCGGAACGAGAATCGCTCCCGCATACATGGCAAGCATGTGCTGAAGTCCTAGCATGATCAGTTGAAAGGCATTGTGCTGTTCCTTCATCTTTTTTACACCTCTTTTTCTAATGCGAGTGTATGGTCTAATACCGGAAGTTCAGTTTTCTGTGCTGTTTTTTCTTTTTTGCCGCGCAAGCTGAAAAATACATTCAAAAAAATGGCGGTCAGGCTTCCTGTGATAGTGCCGTCACTGACCAGAATCCGGATTGGAGCGGGGAATTCAGCGAAAATACCGGGCACCGTGCTGGCGCCGATGCCGAGTGCGATTGAGCATGCGATGGTCAGCAGGTGATATTGATTTTTGAGATCCGCTGTGCTGAGCATTTTGACGCCTGACGCAATCACCATGCCGAACATGACGACGGTCGCGCCGCCAAGCACAGCCGCAGGAACGGCAGAAGCAAGGGCTGCAATCTTCGGAATCAGTCCGAGACAGACAAGGATACAGCCTGCGGTAACGACGATATTTCTCGTTTTTACCTTTGTCAGCTGCAATAAGCCGGCGTTTTGCGCAAAGGTGTTATAGGGGAAGGCGTTGAGCAGTCCGCCGATAAGAATGGCGATTCCTTCCGCTCGGTAGCCTTTGACAAGGTCTTTTTCGGTTAAAGATTTGTCACATATCTTTCCGATAGCGTAGAAGACGCCGGTTGATTCCACAATAATGACGATTCCGACGATCAGCATCGTTAAGATTGGGCCGATTTCAAATGAAGGGGCTCCGAAATAAAACGGCTTCGGGATTTGAAAGAGTGGGGCTTCAGCGACTGCAGAAAAGCTGACTTTACCCATGATGGCTGCTGCCGCTGTTCCGGCAGCGATTCCAATCAGAACGGACAGCGTTCGGGCGAATCCTTTGAGAAAACGGTTGAGGATTAAAATCAGGACAAGGACACCGACAGAGAGAAGAAGGTTTTCGAGCGAACCGTATTCGGGGTTGGCGCTGCCGTTTATTTTTTCGCCGCCAGCCATATTTTTCACACCTGTCGGAACAAGTGAAAGGCCGATTAAGGTTACAACGGTACCTGTTACGACAGGAGGAAATAACTTGGTCAGCTTGCCGAAAAAACGCGCAAACAGAAAGATAAATAACCCTGTAGCGATGATTGAACCGTAAATGGCGTGAACGCCGTAGTTCGCGCCGATTGCAACCATCGGGGTGACGGCTACGAATGAACTGCCGAGCATGACGGGTAGCCCGATGCCGATGTATGCTCCGCGCAAGGTTTGCAAAAGCGTCGCGACGCCGCATGTTAACAGGTCAATCGCCAACAGGTAAGACAGCTGTTCAGATGTTACATTCAGCGCCCTGCCGACAAGCAGGGGCACCAAAATCGCACCTGCATACATGGCCAGCACATGCTGAAGGCCAAGAGTAAACACCGCGAACGAATGTTGTTTCATCAGAGTCCCTCCTTCTGAATGTGAACTTTAGTAACATGATAGCGTCCCGTTTGCTGAGTGTCATTAGATACTGTAGCCGAAAAAGACAGGTGTTATTGCTGAAAGTGATGAAAAACAATTCAGTTTGTAAGATAATGTGACAAAATTTAGCTAATCAGCCGCTGCATCCGTAAGGCAAGCCGCAAACGCATTGTCGTCTCAGGATCTTTTAAGCTTTTGCCCAGCAGCTCTTCACATTTCTCAAGGCGGTAGATGACCGTATTGCGATGAACGTACAGACGCTTTGCCGTCTCGGAAATTTGGCAGTGTGTCTCTAAATAGACGGACAGTGTATGAAGCAGACTTTGATCCTCCTGCTGTTTTTCAGCGAGGCTTTGAAGCGTGGAGTTATAAAATTTCTTCAAATCCTCAACCGGGAGAAGGCGGAGAAGCTCAGGCACATCTTTTGCGTGATACACCTGAATAAACTCCGTGCTTCTTGACAAATGCCCTGATTGCAGAGCGTCTGAAGCTTCAGTGAACGCGCCGGGAACGTCAATGAGCTTTTGGCATATATTGCTGATGCCAAAAGACACAGTCCGTTTAAACTGGGCTCTGACCTGTGTTTGAAACTGCTCTAAAAAGCTGATCACCGAGGCATGCATTTCACTCCAGCTGTCTGTCGCCTCGATTAGAATAATGCCGACATTTCCTTTAATAAAGAGGTGAGGCGGAAACGGGAAGGTTGATAATTCACCTTCAAGAAATTCGAATACGCCGTCAGAGGCGAGCTGATTTTCTGTAAAGCTGATCGATTGGTCATTTCGATCGAGTTTTCCCGCAATGCACATGTATTTTTGATCCCAGCGCAGCTTAAATTCCTTTGCCCGGTTTTTGATTTCGTCGTCTGACGTAAATGAGCGCTCAATAAAATTGTTGAAAAACTCATTGCGCGCCAGCCGGCCGAATTGCTTCAGCGCATTTTCCTTCAGCAGTTCAAAGGAAATCACGTTGGCCGCTTGCTCAATGGTGAGAATCAACCCTTTATCGCTAGCCTGCACCATGTCCGGTATGAGCAGGTAGCCGCAGTTTTTTTCGTGATTATAAATAGGAAGGACAGAATACGTTTTCCGATCCGAGAACGTAGAGAAACAAGTGAAAAACGGTCCGGATACGGTACTCAGGGTGCCTTTCAGTTTTTCGGTCTCAAATGACATCTGATGGGATGCGGACAGCATTTTGGCATGTTGGTCAAGCAGCAGTACGGGAAGCTGAAGGAGATCTGACACCTTTTTAAGGAGAGATTGCATCCCCTTGCCGCTCATAATGTGGTTTGTGAATTTTTTGTGCGCGTAAATGGCTTGCTGCAGCTCGTTAGAACGCATATCGAGAATGTGGCTGAGTGTTGCATTCACAATATCGCCGAGGCGGATATGCTCTGGAAGCTCAATAATTGGAAACGCGCATGAATCGGCCAGCTCGATAATTTCTTTCGGGATATCCTCCAAGTAGCGCTTTGTTTTAATGCCGAGGCCCGCACAGCCGCGTTTTGCCATTTGCCGAATCAGCTCAGATAACTGGTGCGGGTGATCCTTCAGGTGATACGCGGTGGTGACGAGCAATTCATTCTTATGCAGAAAGTCTGCGATATCAGGAGCGTCCATCATATTGACATGCTGAACTTCTCTTTCTCCTCCTGCTTTTCCGGCGATTAAATTGGCATTTTCATAGGCCGGTATTTTCATCACATCAAAAATATTCATAATGCATTCTCCTTTTCTATCAAAACATTGGTTAAGGTGAATAATTTTCAATAGGATTTCTAGCGGTTTTGCTAATGTAATACGATCATAGTAGCAGTAAACTGTTAAAATAGAACAGATTGTGTTACATAAACTGACATGAAAAATCGTCAACCTTACATGGGGGGATCAATATGGCTTACGATATGGTGATAAAAGGTGCGAAGGCAGTTACGCCAGATGGCGTTAAAGAAGCTGATATTGCAGTTCAAAATGGTGTTATTACCAAGATTGGTTCAGATATTGAAGCGAGCGGTGCTACAATGATCCAGGCAGACGGCCAATATGTATTTCCAGGTGCGATAGACTGCCATGTTCATTTCAATGAACCGGGCAGAGAGGACTGGGAAGGGTTTGAAACAGGTTCGAGAATGATGGCAGCAGGCGGCTGCACCACCTATTTTGATATGCCGCTCAATTGCATCCCATCAACCGTGACGGCAGAACATCTTCTCGCAAAAGCCGAAGTCGGCAGACAAAAATCAGCCGTGGATTTTGCACTATGGGGAGGGCTTGTGCCCGGTCATATTGATGACATCCGCCCAATGGCTGAGGCGGGCGCGATCGGGTTTAAAGCGTTTTTATCAAAATCAGGCACAGACGAGTTCCGCTCTGTTGATGAACGAACCTTGCTCAAAGGCATGACAGAAATCGCGGCTGCAGGAAAAATCCTTGCTCTTCACGCGGAGAGCGACGCAATCACAAGTTATTTGCAGATGGTGTTGGCCAATAAAGGAGAAGTGGATGCGGATGCGTACGCAGCCTCCCGCCCGGAGGAAGCCGAAGCTGAAGCGGTATATCGCACGATTCAGTATGCGAAGGTGACAGGCTGTCCAGTTCATTTTGTCCATATCAGCACGGCGAAAGCGGTCCGGCTGATCAGAGAGGCGAAACGTGAAGGGCTTGATGTATCGGTCGAAACATGCCCGCATTATGTCTTGTTCAGCCATGACGATTTACGGGAAAAGGGCTCTGTCGCAAAATGTGCGCCGCCGCTCCGTTCTCAGCAATCAAAGGAGGCGCTGATCGAGGCGCTCAGTGCGGGTCATATTGACATGGTCTCCTCAGACCACTCTCCTTGCCATCCTTCTCTGAAGCGGGAGGATAATATGTTCTTGTCGTGGGGCGGAATCAGTGGCGGGCAGTTTACTTTATTGGCCATGCTTCAACTGGCGCTTGAGCGGGACATTCCATTTGAAACCATCGCTGAATGGACAGCGTCGGCACCTGCGAAACGATTCGGCCTTCAGCAAAAAGGGCGGCTTGAAGCGGGGTGTGATGCGGATTTTGTGCTTGTCACTATGGAGCCGTACACTGTCACAAGAGAAACGATGTTTGCAAAGCATAAACAGAGCATCTATGAAGGACATACTTTTCCCTGCCGCATTTCGGCAACATACAGTAAAGGCCGGTCTGTGTACAGGGAAGGGGAGATAGTCAGCGGAATTGACGGAGCGTAGGTCGTTCCATTGTGAAAAACCCGGCAAATTTATTTTGCCGGGTTTTTCTCCGCTAGTTTTTCTTCAATAAAATCCGCAGTATGCCTTACTCCATCTTCTTTACCAATAAGAGAGGCGGCTTCAGATGCTCGTTGAAAATATGCGCTGTTTGATATCAGTTCATTGATTCTGGAAACGAAGGCTGCAACAGTCATATTTCTTTCTTTCAAAGGGGCAGCAGCCACTCCAATATCTCTCATTTTTCCTGCCCAAAAAGACTGCTCCCCAGAGAACGGGCATATCACCATAGGTTTGCCGGCTTTCATTGCGGCGGCCGTAGTTCCAGCCCCTCCATGATGAATGACAGCTAGTGATTGAGGAAAAATCCAACTGTGAGGTATGGAGCCGGCTGTAAAAATATGAGGTGAATCTATCGTCTGTTTGATTCCGCTCCAGCCCGTCAGCAAAATGGCACGCTGTCCGGTTTCTTTGAATGCTAGCTGAAGCATGTTCAGTATGTGATCCGGGTTTCGTAATGGCATACTGCTAAAGCTAACGGTAAAAGGAGGCGGCCCCGCTTCTAAAAAATGAGACAGCTCAGGTGGAGGGGTCCAATCATCTTCGGATAAAAACCAGAATCCTTTCATTGAAACACGGCCTTTCCATTGTTGGTCAAAGGGAATGATGGAAGGGCTGCACCCATACAGAAGAATCATCCTTAAAAACAGAACGTTTATCGGGCAGGCCGAGTGTCTCATGTCTCCACTTATTAATCAGTGAAAAAAACGCCGCGGTCAATAACCGATTGATTTTAAAACTGGCTTTGTTAAGCGTTCCACTCCGCATGGCGAATGGCAAGACAGGATTAGTAAAATGGCGGGTGGGAGCTATAACAGGGACCGGATGAGCGACAAAGGCAGGAATGTGCAGGGCTTCGGCAAGATCGTATCCGCCAAATACTTTTGGATGATAAATGATTGCATCGGCATCTATAGAGGCGCTCCATATATCATCTAACATGTGTTCCATCATCGGATAAATGACGGTTTTCATCTGGCTGACAATGGATAGCGGATTCCCTTTCAGCATGTTTTCTCCTTCTTCTGATTGCGTCAAATGTGTGTAATCTGTTCTGATGGCTGAAAAGGAAAGCCTGTTTTTTTCGGCTAGATCTTTGAACGAGCCTTCAGTGCAAATCGTCACATGATGTCCGCGAACGGATAATTCTTTTCCTAATGCGATAAAAGGCTGTACATCGCCCCTCGTCCCGATCGTAAGCAGGTTGATTTTCATGATTCGCCTCCAGAATGTCATTCATTACCAATAATTTATCATACATAAGCACCTATCAGTTTTTAAAATGCAATCAACGTGGTATCTTTTTTTAAAGGAGGCGGGGGTAATGGAACATGTCACATACATACTAAAGCAATCATGGTCGCGCCATACGAGCTCTAAATGGACAGAAGAATGCCCAGCATGCGGCCAATGCGGTGTGACGGCTTTAGTGATACAGGATCAATTCGGCGGCACCATTTATAAAACAAAAGTTGGTGAGAGCTGGCATTTTTATAACAGCATCAATGGCGTGGTGTATGACTTTACGAGTGAACAGTTTCAGGCGCCTATTGAATATCAGCATATTCCTTCCTCAAGAGAAGAGGCGTTTTTAGATACGAATGTGAAACAATATCAGCATCTTCGTTCAGCGTTTTCCCGCCATATGAACAGCATTTCCGAGGAAACCTGAAAACACGTATGATAAACTGGGAGAGAGGTGAATGATTGTGATTTATATCGGACTGACGGGATGGGGGGATCATGACAGCATCTATCCGCCGAAAACGGCTGGCCAGAAAAAATTGCAGGCCTATTCCTCCCATTTTCCGATCGTGGAATTAGACGCGAGCTTTTACGCAATTCAGCCGGCGCGAAATAATGAAAAATGGGTGAAGGAGACGCCGGAAACCTTCCAATTTATCGTGAAAGCGTATCAGGGCATGACAGGGCATCAGCGCGGCGAAATTCCCTTTGACTCAAAAGAGGAGATGTTTGACGCGTTTAAGTTGTCTTTAACCCCATATTTACATAGCAATAAGCTTGCCATGGTGCTGTTTCAATTTCCGCCGTGGTTTGACTGCAAGAAGGAGAATGTCGCCTATTTGAGGTGGTGCAAGCACCAAATGGAAGATATTCCTTGTGCGCTTGAATTCAGAAACCGATCCTGGTTCTCGCCGCCGTTTTATGAGCAGACGCTTTCATTTATGAAAGCGGAAGGCTGGATTCACAGTGTCTGTGATGAACCGCAAATCGGAGAAGGCAGCGTCCCGACTGTGTTGCGCGCGACCGATGAAAGCAAAACGCTCGTCAGGTTTCACGGACGCAACAAGCAGGGCTGGATGAAGCCTGACGGCGGGAAAAACTGGCGGGAGGTCAGGTACTTATACCGCTACAATCAACAGGAGTTGGCAGATTGGAAAAAGCACCTGAATGAATTGCAGCAGCAATGTAAGGATGTTTTTGTCCTGTTCAACAATAATTCCGGCGGAGACGCCGCGGATAATGGCAAGCAGATGCTTGAACTGCTTGATATCGAGTACAGCGGACTTGCGCCGAGACAGCTCGATTTATTTTAGAAAAGAGGTTTTGATTGATGTCGTTTGTGATTTTGGTCGTACTGGGATTAATCGCAGGTACGGTTGGAAGTCTGATTGGGCTTGGCGGCGGAATTGTGATCGTGCCGTCTCTGATGTTTCTAAGCACAGTGACGCCGCTGTTTCAGGATGTAACACCGCAGGTCGCAATCGGTACTTCGCTTTTGGTCATTATTTTTACGGGTCTTTCTTCAACTTTGGCTTATATTAAATATAAAACTGTTGATTACAAGAGCGGACTCATTTTCTTTATCGGTTCAGGTCCCGGAAGCATTATCGGGGCTTACGTGTCAAAGCTGTTCAATTCAAACTCGTTTTCCATATGGTTTGGCATTTTTATGATTCTTATTTCATTATCCTTAATGCTGAAAGCGAAAGCCCGGCCGATCAACAAAGCTCATAAAGGAATTATTCGGACAGTTCAGGATGATGCCGGTGAGCCTTATACGTACTCATATCAGGCCCCTATTGGCATTGCGATTGCCTTTGTTGTCGGCTTTTTAGGGGGGCTTTTCGGAATAGGCGGCGGATCTCTCATGGTTCCGGCGATGATGCTGTTATTCCTGTTCCCGCCGAAGGTTGCGGTGGCAACGTCCATGTTTATTATTTTCCTGTCCTCTATGACAGGGTCTGTTTCACATGTTATTTCCGGGCACGTCAATTGGCTGTATGCACTCGCGCTTGTGCCCGGAGCTTGGTTCGGCGGAAAACTTGGCGCCGCCATCAATAGGAAAATGCAGACGAAAACGATCGTCATGATCATGCGGATCGTATTGATTTTGATCGGGTGCCAGCTCATTTATGAAGGCATATTCAGCTGAACGATTAGGGAGAGATAATATGAAGGAGAAACTCCGCTTATATCATACAAATGATTTGCACAGCCATTTTGAAAACTGGCCGAAAATTGTAGATTATATCGAGCAGAAAAGAAAAGAGCATCAATCAGTCAGCGAAGAGACGCTCGTTTTTGATATTGGCGATCATCTAGATCGTTTTCAATTCGTGACTGAGGCGACTTTCGGAAAAGCGAATGTCGATCTCTTAAACCGTCTTCACATTGATGGAGCGGTGATCGGCAATAACGAAGGGATTACGCTTCCGCATGAAGAGCTCGCAGCCTTATATGATCATGCGGAATTTCCCGTTATCGTCTCTAATCTGTATGACAAAAACGGAAGCCGTCCGTCCTGGGCGGTTCCTTACCATATCAAAACATTGAAAAACGGTATGTCCATTGCTTTCTTAGGCGTAACTGTGCCATATTATCCCGTTTATGACAAGCTGGGATGGAAAGTAACCGATGCTTTTGAAAGCGTAAAAGAAACCATTCAGGAAGTAAAATCGCAGGCTGATATCATCGTTCTGCTGTCCCATTTAGGCATTCTAGATGATCAGGCAATGGCTGAAGCGGTACCTGAGATTGATGTGATCCTAGAATCACACACCCATCATTTGCTTGAAGATGGACAAGTGGTAAACGGCGTATTGCTTGCCAGCGCCGAGAAATACGGGCATTATGTCGGCTGTGTAGAAATCATGGTGGACAGCGTAAAGCGAAGCATTATCAGCAAAACAGCATCTGTGCAGAACATGGCGGAATGGACAGGAGAATCAGCAGAAACTAAAGCGTTTCTCAATGAAAAAGAACGTGAAGCCGAGGAGAAGTTATCCGATGCTGTTGCGGAGCTTGCGCAAGATGCCGAGGTGAAGTGGTTTGAAGAATCAGAGCTGCCTTTGCTTTTGGCGTACGCGTTAAAGGAATGGTGCGGGACGGACATCAGTATGGTGAATTCCGGTGTTATTCTCGGTCCGCTGAAAGCGGGTCCTGTGACGAAGCTGGATCTGCACCGCATCTGCCCTCATCCGATCAACCCGGTGGCTGTCCGCCTGACGGGAGAAGAACTGAAAGAAACCATTGTCCATGCTGCTTCAGAACAAATGGAGCAGCTTCGGATTAAAGGGCTCGGCTTCCGTGGAGAAGTAATGGGAAAAATGGTGTACGCGGGTGTTGCTGTAGAAACGAAACGGCTGGATGACGGAGCCACGCATGTTACGCGGATCACGCTGAACGGGGAAGAGATAGAAAAACATAAACAATACTCTGTTGCGGTGCTTGACATGTTTACCCTCGGCAGACTGTTTCCGGTCATCCGTGACGCCGCAGAAAAAGAATATTTTATGCCGGAGTTTTTGCGGGATCTGCTTGCTTGGAAGCTCGCGCAATAAGCAAGTCAGCCCACAACAAGCTGTGCCCTTCATCATAAAGTGATGAATGAAGGGAGTGGTTGACGTGGTAAATCTGACACCAATCATGATAGAAGGACAGCCTTTTACAGCTGTGACAGTGACGCTACCAAAAACGAATTTTATGGCTGTCACAAATGAGCACGGATACATTATGTGCGGCGCGCTTGATGTGGCGCTGCTGAATGAAAAATTAAAGGAGCGGGGCATTGTGGCGGGGCGCGCAGTTGGTGTACGCACCATTGACCAGCTGTTAGACGCACCTTTAGAATCCGTTACGTACGCCGCGGAAGATCTCGGCATTCATGCAGGCATGAGCGGCAGAGCAGCGCTTTTAAAAATGGTGAAATAAAATTATTTGGCCCGGCTATTACTATGTCCCCTCTTACAAGCATACATTGTGATATGTAAGGGGGGATTTTCTTGCCAAGATATCGCGGCCCTTTTCGCAAGAGAGGACCTTTGCCTTTCCGGTACGTGATGCTTCTGTCAGTTGTCTTTTTTATCCTGTCAACAACAGTCAGCCTTTGGATGATCAATGGCTCGATCAAACCTGTTTTAATGGATATCGGCGAGATGGAAACGAAGCGTATAGCGACAGAGGTGATCCAGGATTCGATTGAGGATTATATGTCTGACAGTGAAAATATGAAAGATATGTTTCAAATGAATTCTGATGAAAACGGAAATTTAACGACAATCGATTTTAATACACAGGTTGTAAATAGTGTAAAAACAAAAGTGACAAAGCAGCTTCAAGCTCATTTAAAAGAGATGGAAACCCACTCCGGACACAGCGGCGCTAGTGAAAATATTATGATCAACATTCCGCTGGGACAGGTAACCGGCAACAGCCTCCTCGGAAACCTCGGACCGAAAATCCCAGTCCGGTTCAATTTAATCGGTGATGCTTTTACAGATGTCAAAACCAAAATCAAGCCGTATGGCATAAATAATGCACTTATTGATATCAGCATCTTTGTCGAAATCAAGGTGAAGGTCATCATTCCGTTTGCAAGCAAAACCGCTGTCGTCACAAATAATGTTCCTGTATCGATAAAAGCAGTGCAGGGCGAAGTGCCGCAGTTTTATAACGGAAGCGGCGGGTCAGGTGTCACGCCCTCTGTCCAGCTCCCAAGCAGCAAAGAAGAGGAAAGTGACGAATCGAAAAAAGAAAAAAGCAGCAAATAAGCCGCCTGTCGAAGAGGCGGCTTTTTGTTATTTCTTTTTTTTGTATTCATACCGCTCCCACGCTCGCAAATGCGGGTACGGATCAAACGACCATTCGGTTTTTCCGTTATCTTTGTACATGCCGTAGTGAAGATGCGGCGGAAACTTCCCAGCTGTTCCCGGCGGGCCGTATCCTGAGCTGCCGACTGATCCGATTACTTGGCCGGGCTCAACGATTTGTCCTGTTTTAATCCCTTTTGCAAACCCATTGAGATGGGCAAAATAATGATACGTATTGTTAATGTCTCTGATGCCGATTCTCCATCCTCCGAAGCGGTTCCATCCCTTCATTTCAACTACGCCGTAACAGGTGGATTTGACAGGAAGGCCATAATGGGCAAAGATATCCGTACCTTCATGAATTCGTCTCCCTCCGAAGCCGCGGGCATCTCCCCACGTGCTGCGATAGCTGTAATCGGTTCTGATCGGAAGCGGAAACGCATGCTCCCTTAGATCAATATGGCCGTAAGCTTTAAACAGCTTCATGAATTCAGATATGATCCCGACTGTTTGATCACGTCGGTAATAATTCCAAAGTCCGATACGGATGTTATCCTCATCTGTGCCATATGACAGCAAGTATTGGCTGAATGTATACAAAATATCTTCATCATTGCTTACCTCGGCTTTTCCGTCCCCGTCACCATCCATTCCGATACCGTCAAACACTTTAATGCTTAACGGCGCATCGTCTTTCGGGTTCGGGTTTTCAGGCCCGCTCCAGATATCATCCGGTATATAGATGCTGATAATTCCCGCTTTGTCAGGCAGATCTTTTCGGTTGCTCCGCACATTTTCTTCGTACTGGTCTACTGCGGCGAGCGCATACCAAGGAATCTGCGTTACAGCCTCGACTTTATGATATAATTCCATCCGTTTCGACAGCACTGGATCTGAATGCTTTTTTCCAGACGCAGAAGGCTCAAACGCAAACAAAAGGAGAAGAAGAGCGGATAACAAAACTTTCACAAAATAATCTCCTTTCATATTGAATACACATAGTTTGCGGCAAGCTGGCTTAAAAATGTCAGTAATCATCTTCCCTTGTCGAGAAATTTTTCCTATGTTAAAGTGTCTAAAGAAAAGACTTTCTTTAGTTAGAAAAACATTATTTTTGTTGCAGAAATAAAATCTGCACCTTTCTCGTTTTCAGAATGTTTCGTGTCAGAAATTGAGTATATTGGATATTGGAGATGATGGGAATTGGCAAAGAAAGACGAACACCTCAGAAAGCCCGAATGGCTCAAAATTAAATTAAATACCAATGAAAATTATACAGGGCTCAAAAAGCTTATGCGTGAAAACAACCTGCATACCGTATGTGAGGAAGCAAAATGTCCGAATATTCATGAATGCTGGGCGGTCAGACGTACAGCGACATTTATGATTTTAGGTTCTGTTTGTACAAGAGCATGCCGTTTCTGTGCTGTCAAAACAGGCCTTCCGACTGAGCTTGATCTGCAAGAGCCGGAACGTGTAGCGGATTCTGTCGCACTTATGAATCTGAAACACGCGGTCATTACGGCTGTTGCGCGTGACGACCAGAAAGACGGCGGGGCAGGCATTTTCGCGGAAACTGTCCGTGCGATCCGCAGAAAAAGCCCGTTTACAACTATTGAGGTGCTGCCGTCTGATATGGGCGGAAATTACGATAACCTGAAAACCTTGATGGATACACGCCCTGACATCCTGAATCACAATATCGAAACGGTTCGCCGCCTGACGCCAAGAGTCCGCGCGCGTGCGACGTACGACCGTTCGTTGGAATTTTTGCGCCGTGCGAAAGAAATGCAGCCTGACATTCCGACAAAATCAAGCATCATGATCGGACTCGGCGAAACGAAGGAAGAAATTATTGAAGTTATGGACGACCTCTTGGCAAACAACGTGGATATTATGGCAATCGGCCAATATCTGCAGCCGACGAAGAAACACTTGAAAGTCCAAAAATACTATCACCCTGATGAATTTGCAGAATTAAAGGAAATCGCGATGCAAAAAGGCTTCAGCCACTGCGAAGCCGGCCCGCTTGTCCGTTCTTCTTACCATGCGGATGAACAAGTGAATGAAGCATCTAAAAAGCGCCAAGCACAAGCATAATGCCAAAACGCCAGATTATCTGGCGTTTTTGTCATTCCTATCGGCTTTCATGTCCTGACGGGTTTCTCCGTTGGCATTTTCATTCTCTGAAACGGGGCTCCCTTGCGGGGAGGTTTTCATTTCTTGAATCGTCCCCGACATGATTTCTCTGTTATCCCTTGAACCGGAGCCGAGATTGCTGTAGTTTTCGATTGACTGCATATGGTTTGGATTATCCGATATATACACATGATAGTATCGCGGTATTACTGAAGCCGCTGTTTTTTTTACCTGATCGGCGGTTAGCTCGCGGTTTTTAGAGTCGGTTTTGTATACGACAAGCGCTTCTTGATCGGTCACTAATGTTGCAGCATCTTGAATATGGGGGAGCTGAACCGTTAAACTTGATATAATGTGAGCGATTTCTTCCCGGTTCATTACCGGCGTTTCTTGCTGTTCGCCGTCTAGTTGATCTTTTTGATAGCGGACATAGCCAAATTGTTCGTTCTCGTCATGCCGGTTAAAAGCCTCGTTGCGGTCAGACACATGAATGGGTCTGGTTTGATTTTGCTCCTGATTTCGGACATTCTGCCCGGCATTGTCCAGTCCTGCGCCTCCGCACCCGGATAAAAGCGCGGTTAACAGGAAGAGGCTGACAGCAGTTCGTTTCATTTGTAAATCCCTCCTCATGTGTAGGGTAGCCAAATCGCATGATTTATTCATTAGCAATTGATGGGGACGGGGCAATGAATTATGATAGGAATGAGTGAAAAAGAGGTGAGATCATGATTCTTATTCAAAATGCCGAGTTTGAATTGATGCACAATTTCAAAGACGGCTTCAATGAAGAGGCTTTTAAAGCCCGCTACTCCGATATTTTAAATAAATACGATTATATTGTGGGAGACTGGGGATACGGTCAGCTCAGGCTCAAGGGCTTCTTTGACGACCAGAATCAAAAGGCAACCTTCGAAACGAAAATCAGCACATTAGATGAATACATTTACGAATACTGCAATTTCGGCTGTGCGTATTTTGTCTTGAAACGGATCAGAAAATAAACATACACAAAGGGGATGCTGTCATGTATTTTGTTGACAGAAACAAGATCGAGCAAACACTCAGGTTCTATGAGCATCAGCTGGCGTTTTTTAACTCACAAACAGACTGGCAGTCTGAAATCGGGGGACTGGCGCTACAGCGTATAGGCCATCTGTTAATCGAATGCATTCTGGATACAGGCAATGACATGATTGACGGTTTTATTATGCGGGACCCGGGCAGCTATGATGACATTATGGACATACTTGTTGATGAAAAAGTTGTCACGGAACAAGAGGGAATTGAGCTCAAGAAATTGATTGCCTACCGCAAAACATTGGTTCAGCAGTACCTGCTCGCTGACAGCGCCGAGCTTTACAGGCTGATCACGGCACATCAAACAGCTCTGCAAGACTTCCCGCAACGGATCAGAAGCTACTTGGAAACAGAGCTTGGCCCTGTTTCTGCGTTTAAATAACAACTGGAAAGCCACAGGAGTGTTGGAAATGAAAACATATAAAGGGTATTTAATTGATTTAGACGGAACAATGTACAATGGCACGGAAAAAATCGAGGAAGCGTGTGAATTTGTCAGAACGCTGAAAGATCGCGGCGTCCCTTATCTTTTTGTGACAAACAACTCTTCACGCACACCGAAGCAAGTGGCGGACAAGCTCGTGTCTTTTGATATTCCGGCAACAGAAGAGCAGGTCTTCACAACCAGCATGGCGACTGCCCAGCATATTGCCCAGCAGAAAAAAGACGCGTCTGTGTATGTGATCGGGGAAGAAGGAATCCGCCAGGCGATTGAAGAAAACGGCCTGACGGTTGGCGGGGAAAACGCGGATTTTGTCGTTGTTGGTATTGACCGTTCCATTACATATGAAAAATTTGCTGTCGGCTGCCTGGCCATCAGAAATGGTGCACGCTTTATATCTACTAACGGAGATATTGCGATCCCGACTGAAAGAGGCCTTCTGCCTGGAAACGGTTCCCTAACATCTGTATTAACTGTATCTACAGGCGTACAGCCGGTATTTATCGGCAAGCCGGAATCAATTATTATGGAGCAGGCTATGCGCGTTCTTGGCACGGATGTGTCGGAAACACTCATGGTAGGCGACAACTACGCGACGGACATTATGGCCGGGATTAACACCGGCATGGATACGCTGCTCGTTCACACAGGCGTAACGAAAAGAGAGCATATGACAGACGATATGGAAAAACCGACTCATGCCATTGACTCTCTGACCGAATGGATTCCATACATTTAAAAAAGGGCGCCCGAAAAGGGTGCCCTTATTCTGTATGCCGCGCGCGGTGTGCGAGTCTGCTTGAGGCCGCGGCGGAAATCGCACCGACGATGTCATCTAAAAAGGTATGGCATTCGCCGGTTGATTTATCATTTAAATGTTTCAGGATACCGGGTTTTTCTTTGTCGATGTAACCATAGTTCGTAAACCCGATCGATCCGTAAATGTTCACGATGGAAAATGCCAGAACTTCATCTACCCCATATAGGCTTTCATCTGTTTCCAGAATTGATTGCAGCGGTTCAGACAGTTTTTTCTGCTCAGCAAGAACATCCAATTCAATGCCCGTTAAAATCGCGTTTTGCACCTCGCGTTTTGCGAGAACGCGATTGACGTTCAACGTGCATTCATCAATGGTTAAATCCGGATGATATTTTTTCTGCAGAAAAAAGACAAGCTCGGCAATGTCTGATACCTCAACGCCGCGCTCCTTCATTCGTGCTCTTGCTTTTGCTTCCATCTGATTGATTTGTTCGTTTTCTGACATCAGCTTCACCCAATCTTTTTTACTAGTTTATACAAAATGTTTAAGATGTTTACGACTTTTTCTTGCGCCTTCGTCGGATTAAAATATGTATTCATAATTCCGAACGTGTATGACTACGATGTGATGAGCCCTAATTCAACAGGCAGGTGATTATTGTGAAAGGTACAATAAAAGAAAAATACGGGATTCACGTCAGGCAGCTTTCCATGTACCAGCACACGTATCAATGCTTTCAGACGCCAAATTCATTCTTCCTGATTGTCCCCGTTTCCCAATTCTCAGATACAGAACTGACAGAGCTTTATTACATGAGTCAGTATTTACAAGAACAAAGTGACCCATACGTTTCGGTTTTTATCTTTACAAAAGAAGGTAAGCTGACATTTGAACAGGAGGGGAAAACATACGCTCTTCTGAAGGCAGCACCCCCTTTTTCAAATCGGGCGTTCTCCGTTGGACAGGAGCTGGCGGAATTTCACCGAAAAGGCAGAGGGTACCCGTATGAAGTGAAGGCAGCCGGAAGAATCGGCCAGTGGAAGGATCTGTGGGGAAAACGCATTGATCAGCTGGAGGTGTTTTGGCAGCGAAAGGTTCATACTCCGCCTCACGAGCCATTCGACAAAAAAATGATCGAATCATTTCCATATTATTTGGGACTGTCAGAAAACGCGATACAATATTTAGTGGACACTGAGCTGGATGACAAGCCCCAAGCCGCTGATTCAGGAACGATATGCCATCAGCGGATGGAAAGGCATACATGGTCACCCGATTCCATGATCAGGATTCCGGCGGATTGGGTATTTGACCATGCCTCACGTGACTTGGCTGAATATATGAGGCATACGTTTTTACATCACAGACAAGATTTTCATCAGCAAGGCTTTCACTTTTTGCAGGAATACGAGCAAGTTACGCCGCTGTCTCCATTTTCAAAACGTCTTTTATATAGCCGCCTGCTCTTTCCCCTTCATTATTTTGAAATCGTGGAGAGCTACTACATGTCATCAGAATCAGAAAAGCATTATTATGAAGAGCAGTTTGACTTTATTCTTAGTGACTGCGGACGCTATGAGCAATTTCTCCATACAGCGCAGGAATTCATGAATATGCGGGCGCAGAAACCGTTTGTTCCCCGCGTGAACTGGCTCGGTAAAGGCGGAAAAATAATTAGAAAATAAAGAATCTTGTCATATCAACATGTTAAGCGTTTACATTCACAAAATTCAATCGATTGCTGTCTTGTCAAAACAGAAGTGTGCTTATATAATGTTTGTAACTTATATGTCTGCGTTGAGTTAACAATTGTCTTTTTGAAGAGGACAATCAAAAGAAAGGTGGAGTTTTTTTTGAAAGCAATTCGTGTGGGGCTTTTAGGTTTAGGTACCGTCGGAAGCGGTGTCGTTAAAATTATTCAAGACCATCAGGATAAGCTGATGCATCAGGTCGGCTGTCCGATTACGATAAAAAAAGTGCTTGTAAAAGATATAGAGAAAAAGAGAGAAGTAGATTTGCCGAAGGAAGTGCTCACCACAGAAGTGTATGATGTCATCGATGATCCAGATGTTGATGTCGTCATCGAGGTGATCGGCGGAGTTGAACAAACAAAACAGTATTTGGTCGACGCGCTGAGATCGAAAAAGCATGTTGTCACAGCAAACAAGGATTTAATGGCTGTGTACGGCTCCGAGCTGCTTGCTGAAGCGAAGGAAAATGGCTGCGACATCTACTTTGAAGCCAGTGTTGCCGGCGGAATTCCGATTCTGCGCACGTTAGAGGAAGGCCTCTCATCAGACCGGATTACAAAAATGATGGGGATCGTGAACGGAACAACGAACTTTATCTTAACAAAGATGATCAAAGAAAAAAGCCCTTACGAAGAAGTGCTTAAGGAAGCGCAGGATCTCGGCTTTGCCGAAGCTGATCCGACTTCAGACGTGGAAGGGCTTGATGCCGCAAGGAAAATGGCGATATTGGCGCGTCTCGGTTTCTCGATGAATGTCGATCTGGAAGACGTCAAAGTAAAGGGAATTTCCCAAATTACAGACGAGGACATCAGCTTCAGCAAACGTCTAGGCTACACGATGAAGCTGATCGGGATTGCTCAGCGTGACGGCAGCAAAATTGAAGTCAGCGTACAGCCGACACTGCTTCCTGACCATCACCCGCTTTCTGCTGTGCATAATGAGTTTAACGCCGTTTATGTATACGGAGAGGCAGTTGGTGAAACGATGTTCTACGGGCCTGGAGCTGGGAGCATGCCTACTGCGACATCCGTTGTTTCTGACCTTGTTGCGGTCATGAAAAACATGCGCCTCGGCGTAACCGGCAACAGTTTTGTCGGGCCGCAATACGAGAAAAACATGAAGTCGCCGTCTGATATTTACGCACAGCAATTCTTAAGAATTCACGTCAAAGATCAGGTCGGTTCATTCTCGAAAATTACGTCTGTGTTCTCAGAGCGGGGCGTGAGCTTCGAAAAGATTCTTCAGCTGCCGATTAAAGGCCATGATGAGTTAGCAGAAATCGTAATTGTCACACACCATACATCAGAAGCTGATTTCAGTGATATCCTGCAAAACCTAAATGATTTGGAAGTCGTTCAAGAAGTCAAAAGCACATATCGTGTAGAAGGGAACGGTTGGAGTTAATGTGGAAAGGACTTATCCATCAATATAAAGAATTTTTACCTGTAACAGATCAAACACCGGCGCTTACTTTACATGAAGGAAACACACCTCTTATCCACCTGCCGAAGCTGTCTGAGCAGCTCGGAATTGAGCTTCATGTCAAAACAGAAGGTGTCAATCCTACGGGATCATTTAAAGACCGCGGAATGGTCATGGCTGTGGCGAAAGCAAAAGAAGAAGGCAACGATACGATTATGTGCGCATCAACAGGAAACACTTCCGCCGCTGCGGCTGCATATGCAGCCCGTGCCAACATGAAATGTATCGTCATCATTCCGAACGGAAAAATTGCCTTTGGAAAACTTGCTCAGGCTGTCATGTATGGAGCTGAGATTATTGCAATTGACGGAAACTTTGACGATGCACTTAAAATTGTCCGTTCCATCTGTGAGAAATCACCGATTGCTCTTGTCAACTCCGTCAACCCTTACCGCCTTGAAGGTCAAAAAACAGCTGCCTTTGAAGTGTGCGAGCAGCTGGGCGAAGCACCGGATGTTTTAGCGATCCCAGTCGGAAACGCAGGCAATATCTCAGCGTATTGGAAGGGCTTTAAGGAATATCATGAGAAAAACGGCACAAGACTCCCGGAAATGCGCGGTTTTGAAGCGGAAGGCTCAGCGGCAATCGTTCGCAATGAAGTAATTGAAAATCCGGAAACAATAGCAACAGCCATTCGTATCGGAAACCCGGCAAGCTGGGACAAAGCTGTAAAGGCAGCTGAGGAATCCAACGGGAAAATTGACGAAGTCACTGATGATGAAATCCTTCATGCGTATCAGCTGATCGCCCGTGAAGAAGGCGTGTTTGCAGAACCGGGATCCTGCGCTTCCATCGCTGGCGTTCTGAAACAGGTGAAATCCGGAGACATTCCGAAAGGCAGCAAGGTCGTCGCTGTGTTAACAGGAAACGGGCTGAAAGATCCGAATACAGCGGTCGATATTTCAGAAATCAAGCCGGTCACATTGCCGACAAATGAAGACAGCATCCTTGAATATGTAAAAGGAGCGGCCCGTGTATGAACGAAGCCGACATGCTGTTCACTGTCACTGTTCCCGGAAGCACGGCTAACCTAGGCCCTGGCTTCGATTCAGTTGGAATGGCGCTCAGCAGATATTTGAAGCTGACCGTCTTTGAAAGCGACAAGTGGTCTTTTGAAGCTGAAACAGAAACAGTCGCCGGAATTCCGGCGGGTACAGATAATCTGATCTATCAAGTGGCAAAACGGACAGCAGATTTATACGGTAAAGAGATGCCGCCTGTCCATGTGAAAGTGTGGAGCGACATTCCGCTCGCACGCGGCCTTGGCAGCAGCGCCGCAGCGATTATAGCGGCCGTTGAACTGGCTGATGAATTATGTGGCTTAAAGCTCTCTGAAGCGGACAAGCTGCATGTAGCCAGCCTTGAAGAAGGACACCCGGATAATGCGGGCGCTTCTCTCGTTGGCGGACTTGTCATTGGCTTGCATGAAGATGACGAGACACAAATGATCCGCGTCCCGGATGCTGACATTGATGTGGTCGTTGTCATTCCTTTTTACGAAGTGCTGACAAGAGACGCAAGAGACGTGCTGCCGAAAGAGTTTCCGTATGCGGACGCTGTAAAAGCAAGTGCAGTCAGCAATATACTCATTGCTGCCATCATGTCCAAGGATTGGCCGCTCGTCGGAAAAATCATGAAGAAGGATATGTTCCATCAGCCGTACCGGGCAATGCTTGTACCTGAGTTGTCAAAAGTAGAACACGTCGCTGAGATGAAGGGCGCGTACGGAACGGCTCTCAGCGGGGCAGGCCCAACGATTCTCGTGATGACTGAAAAAGGAAAGGGAGAAGAGCTCAAAGAACAACTCGCGCTTCATTTCCCTCATTGTGAAGTCGACGCTTTGACAGTTCCGAAAGAGGGAAGTCTAGTAGAGCGAAATCCTTTATATCAAGTAAAAAGTGTATAGATCACGCCAAGCGTCCCTCAGCATCAGCGGAGGGCGCTTTTTTTCTGCTGGAGATAAAGGAGTTTTTATTTAGAAAAACGAAATAGTGTAAAAAGGAGGAGATGAACATGAAAAAGCTGATAACCGCAGAAGACATCACAGCGATTGTCTCTGTAACCGATCCTCAATATGCCCCAGATGGCAGCCGTGCCGCATATGTCCAGTCACAAGTGAATCAAGAGAAAGATTCGTATACATCAAATATATGGGTCTATGAAACGAAAAGTGGCGGGTCTGTTCCTTGGACACATGGAGAAAAGCGGTGCACGGACCCAAGATGGTCTCCGGACGGGCGCACGCTTGCCTTTATTTCTGATCGTGAAGGCGATACAGCACAGTTGTATATCATGAGTGCTGAAGGCGGGGAAGCCAGAAAACTGACTGATATCCCGTATGGCGTGTCAGAGCCAATATGGTCCCTGGATGGCGAATCGCTGCTTGTCATTGTCAGTTTGGGAGAGGGAGAAAGTATTAATGATCGAGAGAAAACGGAGCCGGACAGCTTTGAACCTGTTGAAGTTCAAGGTCTAGCCTATAAACGGGACGGTAAAGGGCTGACGAGAGGCGCGTATGCCCAGCTTGTGCTTGTCAGCGTGAAGTCTGGAGAAGTAAAGCAGCTGACATATCAAAAAGCCGATCATGGTGATCCTGCTTTTTCACCTGATGGCAAATGGCTTGTTTTCTCAGCTGATTTGACTGAGACGGACGATGCCAGCCAGCCGCACGATGTCTGTATGATGTCGCTGGAGTCTGGAGATCTCAAGCAGATTACGTCTCATCGCGGCTCATTCGGACCAAGCTCATTTTCACCGGACGGAAGGTATCTTGCTTTGCTTGGACATGAAAGGGAATATCAGAATGCAACGTTCGAGAAGGCGTGGCTCTATGATATTGAACAAGACAACCTTACATGTCTGACTGAAATGCTTGACGTTCACTTAGCGGATGCGCTCATTGGAGATTCACTGATCGGAGGTGCCGAACAGCGCCCGCTTTGGACGAAAGACAGCCAAGGGTTTTATGTCATCGGCACAGATCAAGGCAGTACGGGAATCTATTATATTTCAATTGATGGCCTTGTGTATCCGATTCGCCTCGAAAAAGAGTACATCAATAGTTTTTCCATTTCACCTGACGAACAACACTTTATTGCCAGTGTGACAAAGCCGGACAGACCGAGCGAGCTTTACAGCCTCCCGCTTGGGCAGGAAGAGAAACGGCTGACTGGTGCGAATGACAAGTTTGTCGAGGAGCATGCGATTTCAATACCTGACGAGATTCAATATGTCACAGAGGACGGTATGACGGTGAACGGCTGGCTGATGAAGCCTGCACAGGCGGAAGAGGAGACATCATATCCACTTATTCTTAACATACACGGCGGTCCGCACATGATGTACGGGCATACATATTTTCATGAATTTCAAGTGCTGGCGGCGAAAGGGTATGCAGTGGTTTATGTCAATCCGAGAGGAAGCCACGGCTACGGGCAGGAATTTGTGAATGCCGTCAGAGGAGATTATGGAGGAAAGGATTATGAAGATGTGATGCAGGCTGTGGATGAGGCTATTAAACGAGATCCGCAGATCGATCCTGAACGGCTAGGGGTTACGGGAGGGAGCTACGGAGGCTTTATGACCAACTGGATTGTTGGACAGACGAACCGCTTTAAAGCCGCCGTCACCCAGCGCTCGATTTCAAACTGGATCAGCTTTCATGGCGTCAGTGATATCGGCTATTTCTTCACAGACTGGCAGCTTGAGCATGACATGTTTGCGGACACAGAAAAGCTCTGGGACCGTTCCCCTTTAAAATACGCAGCAAACGTGGAGACACCGCTTTTGATTTTGCATGGCGAGCGAGATGACCGGTGCCCGATTGAGCAAGCGGAGCAGCTATTTATCGCTTTGAAAAAAATAGGCAAGGAAACCATGCTCGTCCGTTTTCCGAAAGCGTCGCACAATTTGTCACGCAGCGGACACCCGGGACAGCGGATTAAGCGCCTGAATTATATCAGCTCATGGTTTGATCAATATCTCTAATAAAAAAGCCAGGCTGATTAAATATCAGCCTGGCTGCTTTATTAAAAGACTTGTTCTACTTCAACGACACCCGGCACTTCTTCAAGAAGAGCGCGTTCAATTCCGGCTTTTAGCGTAATTGTTGAACTTGGGCAGCTGCCGCATGCGCCTAGAAGACGAAGCTTAACGATACCTTCATCTACGTCTACAAGCTCACAGTCGCCGCCGTCACGAAGTAAAAACGGACGAAGTTTGTCCAGTACTTCCTGCACCTGTTCTTTCATTTCAACTTCAGTCATGACATTCGCTCCTTTCGTCATCATAAAACCATTATATTCAGTGTAACAATAAAAATCTATTGTTTGGTTTGCAAAGTTGCTTTCCCTATTATAGCACATTAAGACTTGAACACAAAAACGGTTTTTTTCTATAAAACCGCCTTTTGGCTCTGTATACTGATAGAAAGGACATACATGGGAGAAGGAGGCGTTTACCAGTGACAAAACCTGTCATGCTGAGCGTGTATGGGGCAGAAACCGTTTGTGCAAGCTGTGTTAATATGCCGACGGCCAAGGATACATACGAGTGGCTTGAGGCTGCGCTGAAAAGAAAATATCCAAATCAGCCCTTTGCGATGCAATATATCGACATTTATGAGCCGCCTGACAATGAACATGTGAAAGAGCTTGCGGAAAAAATCAAAAATGACGAGTATTTTTATCCGCTTGTGCTCGTAGAAGACAAAATTGTCGGTGAAGGGAATCCGAAGTTAAAAGACGTTTATGAGGAAATGGAGAAGTATGGGTATACAGAGAACCGCTGACAAGATCAGCGGTTTTTCTCTATCATTAACCGTTATGGTGTTTGTACATCCACAGCAAGCCGGATTTCAACATGCGCGGAACACGGCCGATCAGCGGGCGGTCAGCAACAAGGCCGAAGCCGGCTTTTTTTCCGAGTGAACCGAGGACACCTTTCAGCTTAAACTGCGGCATTGATTCAGGAAGAGCTTCTCCATTCCAGCGTTTTTGCAAGATTTGGACAATCTGCTCTGCTTGAGCCTCTGCCAGCTGGGCACTCGGTGCATGAGGGAGGCTGGCGCAATCACCGACAACATACAGGTGTTCATCACCTGGAAGATTGTGATGAGGTGTTAATACGATACGCCCTTGTGCATCCTTTTCCACATCCAAGTCTCTGACGACTTTGTTCGGCTGTATACCGGCTGTCCACACGATGGCGTCTGCAGAAATTGGTTCATCGTGGTTGTACACAATGTTTTCTTCAACTTTTGTGATATTTGCCCTGTTAATAATACGGACACCGTGCTCTTCGAACCAATTTTGCACATATTTGCTCAAACGCTCGGGAAAGCTTGATAAAATGAGATTACCGCGGTCGAACAGAATGATGTTCAGGTCATCACGGCTTTCTCTCAGTTCACTCGCAAGCTCAACGCCGCTTAAGCCCGCTCCGACAATGGCGACAGTGGCATTAGCGCTCAGGTTATTCAGCTTTTGGTAAGTTTCGCGGGACTGATCGATGGTTTGAATGCTGTAGGTGAATTCAGGCGCTCCCGGCACGTTGTGATATTTATCTTCACAGCCGAGCCCGATTACAGCGTCATCGTAAGAGATCGGTTCACGATCTTGGAACAGCACTTGTTTTTGTGCAATATCAATTGATGAGATATCACCATATTGGACATTCAGGCGGGGGTGCTCTGGGAATGACACCCTAATATGATGGTCAGAAATTGTGCCTGCGGCAAGAGCATAATATTCTGTTTTCAAGCAGTGATAAGGATTTCTGTCAATTAACGTGATTGAAACATCATCAGGCAGCTGGTTTGGCAATAAGCGATGAAGTACACGCATGTTCCCGTAACCTCCGCCGATCAAGACCAATTTTTTCATTTGAATTCCCCTTTAATCCGAAGAGTATGATAGACACATTGAAGAAAATACGAACTATGTAAAATAACATCTAGAATTATATCGAATTTGATCTAAAATCACAATAATAGTTTGAAAATAACCTACAAATTAGCCTGAAAGCACAAATTAGTAAAACGTTATTTGAGAAATAATATGTTACGATAATAAATTTTGAACAATCCGTTGTCTTTGACGAATGATGAAAAATTCGCGATAATGGACATATGTGAGGTGAAACCGCATGAATCCAATGATTGAATTTTGTGTCAGCAATCTGGCTCACGGCTCTCAGGAAGCCCGGGCGATTTTGGAGAAGGATCCAAATCTGGATGTCCTTGAATACGGCTGCTTAAGCTACTGCGGGACATGCATGGAGTCGCTTTTCGCTCTTGTAAATGGAGAAGTCGTCATGGGTGAAACGCCTGCTGAGCTTGTTGAGAATATATATACTTTTATTGAAGAAAATCCTATGTTTTAACAGAAAAGGGCCTGGGACAGGCCCTTTTTTATTTTGTCGTCCAAAAGAACTAAAAAATGTGTAGACATCAAAAAATATTATTGTTATCGTATAAAAGATATTTTTTTAAATAAAATTTTAAGAGGTGTAGGTGTATTCATGAGTGTTCTGTGGGGACTGCTCGGCGCAGTTGCGATCATTGCTATCGCGTTTTTATTTTCAGAAAAGAAAAGCAATATTAAGATAAGAACCGTCATCGTTGGTTTATGCACACAGATGGCGTTTGGATACATCGTGTTGAAATGGGAAGCGGGACGCGCTGTTTTTTTATGGTTTTCAAGCCGTGTACAGCTTCTGATTGATTATGCGAATGAAGGCATTAGCTTTATTTTTGGACCGCTTCTGAAAGTCGGCGACAGCCCGGCATTTGCATTAAGTGTACTGCCCGTTATCATTTTCTTCTCAGCACTGATTGCAGTTTTATATCATTTGAAAATCATGCAGCTCATTTTCCGTGTCATTGGCGGGGGATTATCAAAGCTTCTTGGGACA
The DNA here is from genome assembly GCF_026796395.1 of Bacillus sp. T17B1. Classification (NCBI taxonomy): domain Bacteria; kingdom Bacillati; phylum Bacillota; class Bacilli; order Caryophanales; family Bacillaceae; genus Bacillus; species Bacillus sp. T17B1. The sequence goes on along the minus strand of NZ_JALAYA010000003.1, from coordinate 91,469 downwards.
AGCCAAACGGAATCTCTTGCGGCTGCTGCTAATATTTTTGTAGGACAATCAGAATCTCCGTTAGTGATCAAACCCCTGATAGCCGGGTTGACGCGCTCTGAATTATTCACGATTATGACGAGCGGTCTATCGGCTGTTGCCGGTTCAACCTTGTTTGGGTACGCGCTTCTAGGCATTCCGATTGAATATCTGCTTGCGGCCAGCTTTATGGCTGCTCCGGCGGGTCTTGTCTTTGGTAAATTGATGATTCCCGAAACGGAAAAGCCGCAAACCGTAAAAAGCGATTTTAAAATGGATGAAGGCGAAGGCGCAGCCAATGTCATTGACGCAGCCGCAAAGGGAGCTTCAACAGGTCTGCAAATTGCCTTAAACGTTGGAGCGATGCTGCTTGCGTTCGTTGCATTAATCGCCGTAGTAAACGGTATTCTCGGCGGAGCTTTCGGCTTGTTCGGTTTAAAAGGCGTCACATTAGAATCCATTCTCGGCTATGTATTTTCTCCAATCGCCTTTTTGATTGGCGTGCCATGGCATGAAGCATTGCAGGCGGGAAGCTATATCGGCCAGAAATTGGTGCTGAATGAGTTTGTTGCTTATTCTAACTTCGGTCCGCACATCGGCGAGTTTTCTAAGAAAACCGCTACCATTATCAGCTTCGCGTTATGCGGATTCGCCAATTTTTCATCAATTGCAATTATGCTCGGTACGCTTGGCGGTTTAGCGCCTAGCCGCCGTTCGGATATCGCACGCCTCGGCTTGAAGGCTGTTCTTGCAGGAACATTAGCCAATCTGCTCAGCGCAGCCATTGCTGGCATGTTTATATAAACAATAAAAGCTCCTTGCGAAAGTGCAAGGAGCTTTTATGTATGAAAAACGGGGGATAATTGTATTGTGTCCGTTTATAATAGCTTTTATACTAAGAAAAAGAAAAAAAGTTGGAGGCACCTATGAACTCATTTCGATTTACCAAAATGCACGGCCTGGGAAACAGCTATATCTATGTGAATCAATTTGAAGAACAGCTTCCGGAAGAAAAACTGTCTGAGATTGCGGTTCAGGTTTCTTCTGTTTATACAGGGATTGGTTCCGACGGAATGATCCTGATATGCCCTTCAGATCAAGCGCCTGTCAAAATGCGGATTTTTAATAATGATGGGTCTGAAGGGAAAAACTGCGGCAACGGCCTGCGCTGCGTTGCAAAATATGCGTATGAGCATAAGCTGGTTGAAGAAACATCTTTTCTGATTGAAACTCTCTCCGGGCTTGTGAAAGCGGAGGTTCAAGTTGAAAACGGAAAAGTGAATGTGGTGACTGTCGATATGGGTGAACCGCGCCTGACAAAAGCCGAGCTTCCAATGCTTGGCGGCGGAGAAGAGTACACGATCAATGAAACCATGACATTTGGTAAAGCTGAACTAACAGGCACTGCAGTTTCAATGGGAAATCCCCATATCGTTTTTCCGATCGCTGACATTGAACAGGCACCCTTGATGACACTGGGGCCGGTGATTGAGAAAGATCCGAGATTTCCGGAAGGCGTCAATGTGGAATTCGTCGAAACCGTGAATGAACATGAACTGCATTTCCGCGTCTGGGAACGGGGATCAGGCATTACTCAGGCATGCGGGACAGGAGCTTGTGCAGCTGCCGTCGCATCTGTGCTAAACGGCGTATCAGAACGAAATCAGGACATCACGGTGCATTTAGCAGGCGGAGATTTGGTGATTAACTGGAAAGACAACGGCCATGTGATGATGACAGGGCCGGCTGAGACCGTTTGCGAGGGTGTCTATTTCTTGTAAAACACCTTGTTTGAGAATTGGACCAATCAGGTTTATAATAAAAGACAACATCCGGTTTTTAAAAGGAGGTTCACAAAGATGAGCAACCCGGTAACTATTACAGAAGCAGCGGCTTTGCATATAAAAGATATGATGAAAGAGCATGAAGAAGAAAACGCGTTTCTGCGTGTCGGCGTCAAAGGCGGCGGCTGCAGCGGCCTTTCTTACGGCATGGGCTTTGAGCATGAAAAGGGCGAATCAGACAGCATGTTTGATCAGCACGGCATTACTGTTCTTGTTGATAATGAAAGCCTTGATATCATGAACGGCACCGTGATTGATTATAAGCAATCCATGCTTGGCGGCGGCTTCACCATCGACAACCCAAACGCCATCGCTTCATGCGGCTGCGGTTCTTCTTTTAGAACAGCAACGAATACAGGTACGCCTGAAGAGTGCTAGGCGTTGAAGCTATTCGTTCGGCCAGGCGAATGATTAACGATTGTCAAAATAATTTCGGTAAAAAACGTTAGTATCTCGCGACAATTAACAACCCATTATAGGTCGTTTATTTCTCGATTATTACGGTTTCCTTGCGGTGATTTTCATTCATCGAAAAGGAGGCCGTTTTTTTTATGGCTAAAGGAACGAAGCGAATACGTGCACGTTATACTTCAGCAACAAAACGAGAACTTCCGAATATTTCGTTTGATCGTGCGACCGATATTGTTATTTCGGGAAAGATTGCGGAGGGCTTACGTGAAAGAACGATAATTGACTACAAAAAGATCATCAGATATTTCACGGAGTGGCTAACGCAAAAATACGAAGATATGGAGTACGTGAACGACGTGACAATCGAGCATTTGCGCGCATATGTCCATTACCTACGTTACGAGAGAAGGCGCTACGAGGGTCATACGAATATCGATGCGACAAAACAGCCGGTAGGATTGTCCGAAACTACGGTAAATATTGCGATTCGCACGCTTACGGCATACTTTAACTACCTATACGCCGAGGGATTTATCGATCCGAATCCGGTTGAGCGCTTAAAACTGATTAAACAGGACGTTGATATGACGAACAATTTCACAAATGAAGAGGTCGCGAGGATACTAGAGCAGCCGGAGCAGCGTGATTTTGTCGGATTTAGAGACTACGTAGGAATTAGCCTATTACTTGATTCTGGTCTCAGAATAGGCGAACTTGTAGGGCTAACCGTCGACGAGATCGACTTCAGCGCTCCGCAAATTGTTTTAGGTGGCGGTAGAACTAAGGGGCGTTATTTTAGAATTGTGCCTATATCAACATACTGCGCTAAACTTCTGAAACAACTCATTGAAGAGAATCGTGCCCACTTCGATACCGATTCGGTTTTTGTATCTAGTCTAGGAGACCAATTAACTACTAATCACTTTAATAAGCGCCTTAAGTTTTACGCGGAAAGAGCAGGAATAAAGGCAAAGAAAGTCACTGCACACGTTTATAGACATACGTGGGCAAAAATCATGATTGTAGACAAGAAGATAGATATTTATACAGTTCAAAAAATGGGCGGATGGAGAGATATAAGAACCCTGAGAAGGTATGTACAACTTTCGACAGAGGATTTAAGAAGGTCACACGATGAAGGTTCGCCGTTAATGGCGATAAGAGATAGCCGAAGAAAAAGAATATAAAGAACAAAAAAAAAGAACGTCAACCCATCGGAAAACCGATAAATTGAACGCCCTAACCCTGTGTTCATTATATCGGAAAAAAGCGTACTTGTCTACGTTTATTTAAGTGCGCCTAATTTTCCGCAACGGTTGCCGTCTCTTATCGAGGAGAGAAACCGAATGTACACGAGAGAAGCCTCTAAAATGGCGTCATTCCGTTCTGTGGACGCGCTTAATAGCGCCATCCGTACGCACATATACCGCAATAAATCCGATTTAACGCCTGCCGCAATCGAGGTTCTGAAGGCGCTGTCTCGTCATGCCGTAAAAACGCCGGGCGTGGCGTATCTGAAGCTCGCAACGATCGCAGAACTAATCGGCAAGCACCGCGTAACCGTTATTCGGTCCGTTAAGCGCTTAGTCGATCTCGGCATTATCCGCAAAGAAATCAAGTACCGACCAGTATCCGGCGGCAACGGCGCCAATATGTACATTATCCTGCCGGCTGTTAAGACCGATGTTACTCCGTCCGTGTTACCCCGCCTAGACGCGGACAAGCCAACGGAGACAAAGGCGGAAGTACCGAAACGGAAAGACGAAGCTGTTATTTCTCAAAGCGCAAATAAGTTACTACGTAATACGTATGCTGCGTTTAAATCGGCGATCAATACGTTTGTCAGCGATCGCAAGTTAACGAACAAGCTTTACGGCATCTATCTCGCGCATACATCGTATTTAAAAGGCGTTTATGCTGCCGATACGCTTCAAGAAATCGGACTGGAAGCCATACGACAAACATTTATTGCGACTAAACGGAAAGCGATACGCAATTTGGCCGGCTACTATAACGGCGTGCTGGACCGGATGCTCGACCGTTTGTTTGCTGCGCGATTTGACGAGATCATCGATAAACCATTAGAAAACGAGGTGTTACATAATGGCAAACGCTGTGGATGCAATTAAAACGAAGCGAGACATTAACCGTATGAAGAACGCACTGAACGGACGTGACAAGGACATGTTTGTTTTCGGTGTGTCGTTGGGCCTGCGCATCTCTGACTTGCTAACGTTGAAGAACGGCGACCTACGCGGACAAACGCATTTAAAGCTACGGGAAGGGAAAACGGGGAAGATACGTCCAATCAAGCTATCGAAAACGGTTCAGCTTGCGGCCGCTAAACTGACCGGCCCTGACGATGCGTATATCTTCCAATCGCGTAAAGGTGTAAACAAGCCGATCAGTCGCGTTCAGGCGTATAATATTCTAAAGGCTGCCGCAGATCGTGCCGGCCTGGATGTGGCGATTGGAACGCATACGTTGCGTAAAACATTCGGCTATCAGTTACACGCAAAGGGAATCGATATCACGCGGATTATGAAGATATTCGGCCATAGTTCGGAGGCGCAGACGTTAAGGTATATCGGTATTACTGCGGAGGAGATCGAGGCAGCGTATGAGGCTATCGAGGTATAGGGTCTGCACTAACGAACCGCACCTACTGCGGATGGCCGCCCGAAACTCAAGGGGTTGCGTACTGTTACGCCTGTAATACGGGCATGGGGGCACTAGGTTATAGCGTTGTTTCATAAGAGAGTAGTGAGTTAAACCGCGTCATATCAACGACTCCAGCAATATGTGAGCGTATTATTATCGGGACACATTGCGTCCAGTTGTATAGATACGTGTAACACGGACGTATTACCAATATGCAGTATCTTATACATGGTATGCGGCATATGGCGGTCGGCGGGGTGTTGGTGTGGCGCGGATTCAACGTTGTATAAAATACATACGATCTATTACGTTGGGGAATCGTCTGTTAACGCTGTTATATCAACGTTTATGATTGTTATTGAATTTAACTCAACTTCATTCTGTTAAATTCGTTATTCATAAACATTAATTAATTATACAATCTTATTTAAACGTAAAATAAATAAAAAAAACGCCGACCCCCCAAGTACCCCCCGCCAAGGCCGCCTCATCTGCTGTTCGGAACTTGCGCGCAAAATTTTGAACTCGGGTGGTTGAACGGAATTCAAGACAAAAAAAGACGCCGATTATTCAGCGTCCTCTTCCGTTTCTTTTACTTCGAATAATTCTTCGTATTTGGCTCCGGTTGCTTTCATAATGGCTGCGACATGCCAATCGTAATGCCTTTCGGAACTATCGAACCGAGATATCGACGCCTGCGGGACGCCGGATCTGCGCGATAATTCGGATTGGGACCAGTTTAGCTGCGAAAGAACCGCGCCAAGACGAGGCTTTACCGTAAGTTTCATTTTGATCACCTCTGAGACAGAACTGGTCTATAGTAAACTGCTGGTTATCATCGATAATTAAAATGGCTTTTTATCTCGTTTTAAAGCTAGTAACAAAAGTTTCTCCGTCGTTCTCCGCGTTCACGATCAGCTGGGCACTTTCACTGATACGCTGAGCAAGTGCTTTTTGCGCTTTTCCCTCGAAGCTGTATAAAAGGGCTGAATATACGTCGTTTAATTCTTCTTGCAGCGAATTCATCTCGAACTTTGGTTTTAGGTTTTTACGAACCGTGGCTAGCTTAGTATTTGCCACTTGCGTCATCCCTGCTTTCAGCATTTGACGCTGCAGCTGTTTTCGCATTGGATCATCTTTATGTTCTAAAAGGTTGTCTAACGTTGGCATTGCGGTGTCACTCCTATAATCTTAGCCAGTTGGCAAGCATTTGATCTTTTTCCTCAAAATCGTCGGCGATTTTATTTAAGAAACCGCCTATTTCCTCAAGATCTGTAATTGCTGCCTGTAGCGAATCTATGTATGATTGTTCAGCCTGTGTGTCGTAAAATATCGGTCCTTTATCGTAAGACTGGGCTATATCCTCTAACGTATTGGTTACATCATGCGCATTTAGCTGATCATAAAAGCCATGGCCAACTTGACCGTAAAATTCCGTCTTTATTTCAGCAACTTTCTCATCGTGCTCTTGATAAGCATTTTGCGCTTCTTTTTTCATCATTCTCAGATCCTCGACCATTGCGTCAACTTTTTCGGCAAGTTTTTTCGCACTTTTGGGAGTGACTTTAATGGCATCCCCGCCGCCGATCGCGCCAGCCGGTAGCATTGCGTTTAAGTTTTTATCGTAGACAAGCTCATCGCCGTTTACGTTCGTGATATTTCCGTTCTCATCAAATATAAAGTTTGCCTCATTTAGACCGTGTGTATCTGGATTGCGAACAATAACTGTGCCTATAAAGTAGGCGAGGTTCTTTGCGATTTGATCACCCCATCGCCCGCTAAGTCTCTGTTCGCGACTGAATTGCGATAGTGCTGGATTCTTTGTGTAAATTGTGGTCCCGTTGTGGCGATCATACTCGTTCCAGTAACCGGCTCCGACCATATCATCCGGGTTGATGATAGACCTCACGTAAGGGTCGTACAAGCCATCGTTTATTTCTTTTTGCATGTTATCAGTATGTAGTTTGACGACAGAAGGGCTGTTAAACGCGACCGCATAAATATCATTATTTACCGCACTGTATTCAGCCTCTGCGCCTCCGAGTGAATGACCGGTTGTTGAAACAATCGTCGATGTTCCGTTATACTTTCTTTTAACTTCTTTAACGAGCTGGTCTGCTTGGTCGATTTGCGATGTTTTCGTAATGAGTTTATAATCTCCGGTCGTAAGCAGCGCGTCTTGAGAAGGTGTTCCGTTGTATTTTCCGAGTGTTTTAGACGTGTCTTTCGCGTCCTTTTTAACGATATAATGAGCTTCTTTTTTGGGGTCGCTTCCAAAAACTATGTTGCCGCCATCGGCTTTTACGCCATCATTGATCGGGTCTTTTGCGAGATCAGTGCCTGCAAAAGATACGACAACATTTTCTGGATTTTTGGATTTAACCCATTTACCATCTTTTGTTTTTTCTCCTTGCGATAGTACAACTGCATCCAATCCGGTATCTTCGTCGGTTTTTATTTTCTCAACATACCAAGGGATATTTTTATCAGCTATAATAGGTTGATTGTTTTTTAGGCTTTCTTTTAGTTTATTATATTTGTATGCGTACCGACTAAGTATGTAATAAGTCTCATCAGATACTTCAGGTACTTTGATGTTCTTAGCCATATAAAACTCCTCACATATAATGTAAAATGAATTATTGAAAGGGGTGATTCTATGAAAAAATACATTTTTATCCTGATAATAATTATTATAGCAGTTGGAGGTTTTATAATGAAGAATATTAATGATAAAAATGAACTAACAGAAGAGGTGAAGATTGCTCAAGAACGAATGGAGAAATTTATCAAAGCAAATTATGAAGGAATACATAACGTTACATTTAAAGATAAGTACGAAATAGATCCAATGGGTGGAATAGAAGTTTTTGGGTATTACAACGATGATACATCGAATAAATTTGACGGTATTTATGATAAGGCAAATGACAAGATTATGGGACACACTATAGATGCTGTGAGAAAGGAAGAATGTAGAGATAAAGATTGCGATTATTAAAAAGACGCCAGCGTGGCGTCTTTATTTTTGTATTATCCCTTCAATTGCTTCGGATATCGTGGACCATTTTTCTAAACCGCGAGCTACATGTGTACCTTTATCTGCTATTGTCGCATATGCTTCGTATGTATTATTGGCTTTAAAAACTCTAACCGATAGATCCCTTTCCTTAAAGAGTAGCCATTCTTGTTTTTCTCCTTCAAATAACATTTTATGATTTATCCTCAATATCCAAGTTGTAAAGAATAATGTCGTCAATGGTGTATGTCTTAGTTGGTGAGAAATTATTTAATACATATAAGATTTTCTCAATTGTTTCGAGTTCTATCCGTTTGGTTTTCCCCTCGCAAAGATCCCCGATAGTTGCTGGTCGCACTTTTGCCTCAACAGCTAGTTTGTTTTTAGTAATTTCTAGCTCGTCCAGTATATCGTTCAACTTAAATTCAAAAGGCATTTTCTCTAATCCTCCTTAATTTCATTTTAACCATATTATACAAGTAAAACGGCAGCAGTAAAATGTTTTTTAAAAAACGCAAGAAAACCTCTTGACGTTTTACTCCTGTAGTAATATTATTAACTCAACAAGTAATACTTCAGAAGTAAAATTAGGTGAAGAAATCGACAATCATATCAGAAGCAAAAATTTTGCAGTCTACTAACCCTAAGATACATTTCACATGATTTGCTTCTTATTGCAGTGTTGCGTCTTGATGAGAAATTAAAGGAGGTAATTGGAAATGAACGTTTACTATAGAAAAACTGTTGTTGGTTGGTGGAATATTTATCCGGCAGGCTCAGACGCGCAGTTTGTAAATCTTTCGCCAGAGGAATTCTTTACGCTCTTGCCTCAAGTATCCCGAAAAGCATTTGCTGGTTGCGCAGAAATCAAGCCTAAAGCAGCGCAAGAATTATTCGGTGAGGAGGTGCGGTCAGCATGACAGAAAAATATAGCCCGACGAAGGTGAAACTTCACTGGCACGGAGTCGCATTTGATACGGGGCTGCCGATGCACGAGGTATCTGAAGCCTGGTTAATGAGTCCCGACATCATCGGAAAATATGTGGGAGACGATGAACTCGCATTTTACGAAGTTGAGCGTCTGGAGAAAAAGAATAACGTTTTTCATTTATACGAAGATAACCATCCGCGCTTTTTCATGGTAGGAACGTCGAAGCTAGGCGAAGATCTTTCCAAAATCGATTTTCCTGAACTTGCAAATATGTCATTTATGGATTTCATTCGGATTGGTTTTTCACTAGAAAGGGAGGATTCACGATGAATAAATATAACGTTTCTCGCGCAGCAGTAAAAAGTGCAATAGCTCGCCTCGGTCTTACAAAAACGCAAGCACAGAACGTATTGCCGAAATATGCGCAAGGCGCCGCGTTCGTTTGGTCTCTCGATTCTACAAGCGGCAGCCAAGCCGTTTACGACAACTATAACGAAAGAGTGCGCCTTGTTATTGCCGAGAATGGCACCGTATTAGACGTTTTCCCCATTGATTACGCGCTACAGTCACCGCACAACTTATCGGAAGAGGTTTGCCAATCGCTTAAGGAGTCGACTAAAAAGACTCTGATCGCGAAAAGAGACGAGACCCACCGCAAATGGTGCGAAGCTGAACTTGCTTTTCACGAAAATAGTTACGAGATCGCTAAAGTGCGCTTCGAATTAATCGACGCAAATATTGAAGAAGCCGCGACGTTAAGCAGTCGTTTAGCGGACCTGTGCGCGGATAACAAGCGACTGCACCAGGACAGATCAGCACTCAGAAAAGAACGGACTGACTTAGAGCGTGCTCTTGTACCTTATATCTAAGATTCGAGGGGGAAACGAAATGGAAAAAGTACGGTTAGTTCGACACGGATCGACAGATTTTCCTTATACGGAGATACACGACGCCTATCTTATCGCAGCGGATACGGTAGCTATATGGGATTTTGACTGGCTGGGCGGCGGCAGGTTTGCGTTTTATGACACTGACGGCCTGACGTGGAAGGATGACGGTTATCACCTATACGAAGATGCCCACCCGGCATCATTCGCGTTCGAGTTCGCCAAGACGACGGCGGCCCTAAAGAAGCTCGACGGTCGGGAATTAGCGAATATGAGTGTCGCGCAGTTCGTGAGCCTATTCTTCACCGGAGGCGGATGTAATGTTTAAATTAGGCGCAACCGTACATTATTGGGGCGTTAAGGCGGACGGGCTGACGTGGCTTTCGGCCGAAGCCCTTACCGGCAGAATACTAGGACGCAACGTAGACGAGGGCACATACGTAATAGAAGGGCGGTCCGGGGCTACGCATATTGTTCCGGAAAGATTAATCGGGTAGAAAATAAAAAAGACGAACAGTTGCACGCACAACTCAATTCGTCTTTAGAATTATCAGGGAAATTTAATTAAAACGCTAAACATTCGTAGATATTGACCGATATTAATCTAGTAGACTATAAGCATCCGGAGCCGCGAGGTTTCCGGGTGTGAAAAAATAAATTTTTTTTAGATTCGACGGACACAGGTGTATTTCTCATTTCGAATCTATTTAAGTACGGGTGAAAATTATTTTACTCTATAAATCACCCATTTTATCATCTATTGCAATTATAATCGCAAAAAGGAGGATTGTCAAGCTTAAAATGAAAAACAAAATTGGAGTATTCGAATGTCAGGTTGTTTATAGGATGCTGCGACTCTCAACGCAGACAAAAAAGGTGATTAAACTGGATTCAGGGTAGTGGCGTTCTGTTCGAAAAATGCTTACGTGATCAATGATGCCGAGAAAATTTCGTGACTAAAAAATGAAAAGGACGTGGCGAGATTGAACAAAGAGTCGAAGAGAGGTATTCTTCCGAATAATAAAGAGGAGCTACTATCACGCAATAATTATGAGATGTATAACTTGGACCTTTTACGCAAAGTTTTTCCGAGAATTATAGCCGAGCATGACTCCGTTTTTGATCGAAAACAGCGAAAACCGCAAATTCGAGACGTCATCGCACTTTATTTTTATTTACTCTCGTATGTAGATGGTACGCACACTCGACAGAATGGAGAAAAAAGCGACCGTTTTGGCGCAAGCTTTCCGGCGCGTCAAAGGATAGCATCTGAATTGGGGATCGCTGAAAAACGGATAAAGCCACTAGTGGATATTCTTTTAGCTAATGGATTGCTTCTCGAAGTAAGAGACGTTTGGAGCGGAACAGACCGTTATAAATGGTATTTCGTGTCATTCTGCCCGCGGATCAGTGATGACGGTTATATTGTTTCAGAAGATGGAGAGAAAATAGTGCCCGATCTATCGGTTTATAAGTGATACAGGCATTAGATGACCGTTTGGGTGCGGTCATTAGAGGTGGGCTTGCAAAGGGTTATTAGATATCCGAGTAAACATACCAAGAGAAACATACCAACGTTAAACATACCAACAAATAATAGCGCTCAATTAAAAACCTTTCGCGCAGTTACTTATTAATTAAATAACTTCTATCGCGATAAAGAATATCTGCAAGAGTGAGCGTAAGCGAACGATTGCTTTGTTTTAAACAAAGAAAGGGGGAAATAAAAATGAAAACATACCAACCAAAGGAAGAGCTCAAACAAAAAATAAATAGATGGAAAACCGAGGTCAACTCCGAATTTATAGATGCCGCACGTTTGAATTGCGAGGTGGATGCTGCGCTATCGGCATACGTACAGGCTTCTGGAAAAAGTCCGCTACAATCGGAGCCGAAGTTAATGAATCTTATTAGTGACCTGTTTGTCAAAGTCCATGAAAATATTGAGCGGCTTCAAATAAAAGAACGGACCCGGGAAGAATGGGAGCAGGAAGAGCGAAAGTATATACCGTCCATGCCCTCCGAAGTTCCGGAAGGCTATCGAGTGTGTGCTTGCTGGAATTGTAACAATGTTTTTCAGCGCCTTGGAAAAAAGAAATATTGCAGCGACGCATGCGGGCAGGAGCAAAGAGACGCGGATAAACGGTTAAAACGAACCGGCACGTACTTGGCTCCCAAGCGCGATGGATATCTTCCTAATCGTGAAGAAAATGCCGGTCAAAAGGACAAAGTCCGTCTTGTTTTTGACGATCAAATAGAATTATACGGGAAGCGAGAGTCAGACGGAAATCGTCCATATTCTCCCCGCAGAGATACAAAAGCCAAGCAGTCGGGCGATATAAAATTTGGTCAGGTTGAGAGCGACGGGGAAGAGAAGTCAGAGTATGAAAAATTCAGAGACGGTGAGAGTCCGGGTATCTTTACAGTGAATATTGCATCGGGTCTTAAAATCTATCATACAAACGGGAAAAATCACGAATATAGTGAGAGGGATACTGGCGCGTGGTATCTCTTTCAATCTTGCATTAGTCATTCTGGCTAATGCTTTTTTTATGCCTTTTTTTCGATGCTTAGTTAAGAAAATTTAACAAGGAGGGTAGACCCTATGGAATTAACCGGTGATCAGTTTTTAAAAATTCGCCGAATTTACAGGTTATCACAAAAAGATGTAGCAGATTTAACAGGGGTTTCGGAGGCTTTCATTTGCATGGTCGAAAACGGAAAGCGAAAACTTACTCAAAAAGTCTCTACAAGATTAGCAGATAAATTGGATCTTAACCCTGCTAAAGTGATTAGCCTGCTTGAATTCTACGCGCAGACGGAGGTTATTAAATGAACCAGCGAAAGATCAACACGATGCGAACTAAACTCGGCCGGCTAGCCCGAAACCAATGCGCTAACTACAAAAGCAGCGGTGCCTGTGATCTTCAGCGTTGCGGTGTATGTACCGTTGAAATCAAAACGGATTCAATGCAGGGGAATATTTGTCCGTACTTTATGCGAAACGTTCTGCCCGCAGATCCGGCTTTAACGCGGGAGTATCTCGAATATTTACCAGCCGATCATCCGTTACAAAACAAGTCGAACAAGGCAGGAAAATGCAAACGCTGCGGCCATCGATTCGAGCGCAAAAGTAACCGGCAACTATACTGCGACGGATGTTCGGTTGAAAATGAAAAGGAAAACAGTCGGCGAAGGAATCGAGATTATCGAGATAGACAAAGAAAAAGAATGACGATTTAGACGTCTGTAAACGTTGATATGACGGGCTTTGTAAATGCAAAAAACGGCACCCAGCTATATAACTATTAGATTTCGATTTTTGTATCTAAAGGAGGTACATCTTTGACTAACGTCTTGGTCTACGTAAAACCTGACGAAGTGCTCACGGTTGACGCGGAAACAGGTGAAATATTGCGAAAGATTAGCGGCTGTCACCGAGACTTACTCGTGTCACAGGCGCTTTTTTACTGCCGGAAAGCCGGCGAAGTACCGAATATCGAGTATCAGAGGGAGGAAGACGTATGTACTGCGTATCTAAAATGACCGAATTTTGGGGTAGTTACGGAGAATCAGGGAGCTCGTATATTCGCGAAACAAAAGGCGGCAGTTTTACGGGCTTACTACCGGGCGACGTTGCGCTTATCGAGCTTGATACAGAAAGAGGCATCTATATGGTGACTGGCCGTGACGGTGGCATTATCGCGCTGTCTACTGTCCGGTACAACCCTAAAGCGACTGAGCTCGAAGTCCGACGTGCGCTTTTCAATGCGGCCACCGATGTCGCCTATCATTATGGCGCGAAAAATGCGTTTGTTGTGCAGGGGGTTGATCGAATACCGGTAAATGAGTACGAGGTCGGACTTCTCACTGCCGAGGGAGATGAAAGATGAAACATACGCTTTATATAACGAAAGTGAGCGACGAAAAGCGGGTCGTTTATGCCTATCTCGTTACTAATTACCAAGGCATAAAGACGTCCGGCCTGTTTGTTACCGCGGGCAAGCACAAATACGATGGCAACCGCACCGATCACATTGCTCTTCAGCGTAGTCTAAGGGCTGCGTCAGAGTTGGCGGGGGTGGTCGACTTGAAAATCGTTTTCGATCAGCCACTTATCGACTTGGCGTTTGAAATGGTCGAAGTTGCGGTTCCGAAATATCCTTCACTCTACCAGACTTCTGCGCGGCTTATGGGGCGGTTCCAGTCTCATGAATTCGCTTCTACTGTCTTTACAGATATGGATGCATGTCCGGAAGAAGTAAGCGCGATTGATGAAGCGATGGAAATGCTGGACGGATGTCGTTCATTAAAGGGCCGGCTATTACTGCTAAAAAACTACCTTATTCATGCTAAAAATATTATTTCATAGGGGGATTAGGATGAAATTCGAATACTCGGAAGAATTAAAAGGGAAAATATCGCACCTGGAAGAGCTAGAAAATCAAAAAAAGAGAACTAATGAGAAGTTGCAGGAGCATGATGAAAAGTTAGCGGAAGAGCTTAAAAAAGCTGAGGAAGCTTTGGAAGTGGCCGTAATGGAGTTAGCGCTTGATCCATCTCCTGCAAAGAGAACGAAAGAGCGTAAGGCGAGAGAGACGGTCGAGTCGCTACGACTGGAAGTTTCGGGTGGGAGCGAAAGGAAAAGATCCGTTAAACAGGTGCATGATCGAAAAATACAGGCTGCGAAAGAGGACATACTTCGGACTTTATCGGCTGAGGTAACTGAACACAAGGAAAAGCACGAGCAGTCGGCACTCGATCGAGTCCGTAAAGCCAAGATGGAATACTTAAAGGCCGCGGCAAGTTATCACGATTTAATTGATTTACAATGCCGGCAGACCTATTTTGATATGGCCAGACAGATAGGTGAGACACAATTCGCCACTCAAAATGGGCTTTTCGAAAAATATAGGCCGAGCATTTACGTTAATGAACCGATTTTCACATATAGACCTAGCGGAACAAACCCATACGGGATTATCGAACCTGAAATACGCCGAGCGTGGACCAGAGGGGAACTCCCCGCTGAATAAGGCGTAAAATCGGCAAGAAAACAATGGAGGAATTCTATAATGAATAAATTTGAAGAGATGACCCAGAGTTACACGCAAATGGAGCAAATTCGCGAATCAGTCAAAGGTTCGGTTATGAAAGCTAAACAGGAATTTGAGAAACGCGAAACGGAGATACTTCAAGACGTTACCCTTACACATGTTGGCCAAAAACAGCAGCTAGATAAGGTTCGCGATCAATATTCAAACCAATTATTGGGGCAACTTCAAAGTGCTAAAAAGGAATTCGATAAGACTTCCGATAGCGTTGTCGCATTTGCGGACGAAATTCTTCTAGCTGAGCCGGAAAGACCGTCCGCAGCAGCAGAAGCGGAGTTTGATCGAAGTCTTACTGCGCTTAGAACGGATACTATACTTGCGACGAATACAAAATCAGGATTGAGTAAGCTAGAATCTTTCGTCAACACGATTGATAACCCGTATTTTGCTCGAAAAATGATGGCTGAATTCCCGGCGTTAGCCGCCTCTTTTGTTAATAAAGACGTATCGAGCCAACTAAAGCTCGGCCATATAAATACGAAGCTGACAAATATGGCGTCTACCGAGGAACAAAAACGGACTCAACAGATTAAAGAGTCCGTCTTGAGTAAAAAAGAACAGCCACTTATTCCGGAATATGACCAGTATTACAATGTAGCGACTAAAACGTTCGGCCCTCAGATGGCGGACTACCTTCGTAATCCTGAGTCGTATTCCGGTCAAGAGTAATTTAATAGAGTTCGAATGAAGCAGGGTGTCCGCAATGGGCGCCCTTTTTATTTTACTTAAAAGGAGCGAATGAAATGGGAGAGGTAATTCCTTTTGTAACGAAAGAAGAAGCGGACAGAGTCGCCTATGCGGTCGGTGTTTTCGAATGGGTCACAGAAAAAGTCCTAAAAGGTGAGTTAGACTTCACCGAAGGGCAGGAATCAAAAATCGCTGAAGCAACTGAGGTCTTAAATCAGTACAGCTCGGAGGAACTTTTGATTTTCTTCAATCGTCCGCAGGAAGGCGATAAAGAATGAGCGGAACAACAGTCGGAGAAATTAAAGCACGTCTAGTTCTAGATACGAACGAATGGTCTCGGAGGCAGGCGCAAGTAAGAAATGATATGACGCAAATGGGGCGATCGTCCGAAAATGTATCGAAGCAGATGGACCTCGTACAAAAAGCGTCGCTTGCGGTCGGAGCCGCGGTCGCTGCGGGCATAGGTGTGTCCGTCAAAAAAGCGGCTGACTTCGAAGCGGCCATGTCGAACGTAAAAGCGATAAGCGGAGCGACCGGTCAGGAATTCGAAGACCTGAAAAACATTGCGTCTAAAATGGGCGCGGAAACGAAGTTCACAGCGGTCGAGGCGGCAGAGGGACTTCAATATCTAGCGATGGCCGGCTTTAGCGTAAAAGATCAGGTCGCCTCTTTGCCATCGGTACTTAACTTAGCGGCGGCATCAAACGAAAGTCTCGGACGTTCGGCGGACATTGTATCGAATATCATGACGGGATTCGGCATTAAAGCGGAAGAGTCTGGCCGTGCTGTTGACGTTCTCGTCAAGACGATGACAACCGCGAATACAGACCTGCCGCAGTTGGGCGATGCGATGAAATACGTAGCCCCTGTCGCACAATCTCTTGGCTATTCGATGGAAGATACAGCGACAGCCGTTGCGAAAATGTCTGATGCCGGTATTCAGGGATCGATGGCCGGTACGGCGCTTCGTGCTTCGTTATTGCACCTGGCGAACCCGGTCGGACAGTCCGCAAAAGCGATGGAAAACTACGGTATCGAAGTGGAAGACGCGCACGGAAATCTTAAGCCGCTGCCGGAACTCATTGGGCATATCGCGGAAAGGTTTGACGGCATGACGTCAGCACAAAAAACAGCAGCCGCAGCGCAATTAGTCGGAACTGAAGCAGCGTCCGGATTCGTAACGCTTTTAGGTGTCGGAGAAAAAGGGCTTCGGGATTACTCTAAAACGCTGCAAGACGCAGGTGGTACGGCTGATCGCGTAGCTAAGACGCAGATGGATAACCTTAACGGATCATTCGAGAAATTTAAATCAGCGCTCGACGGGCTCGGCATTAAAATCGGTAACGAATTCTTACCTGCTTTCCGAAGAATAGTCGATACGGGTACGCAGATACTCGATTTCCTTAACAAGTTAAATCCGGGCATCATTACGACCGGACTCGAAATGGCGGGTACGGCCGCAGCAATTGCTCTTGTAGCATCGTCGGCGGTTAAACTCGGCATAGCATTACGCGGTTTATTCGTTGCGATGGGTCCGGCCGGATGGATCATAACGGGGCTTTCGATCCTTGGCGGCCTTTTAGTCGGCGTCAAAGCCGGTTATGACGAAATGAATACGGTCAGCCTCGAAGCAGCCAACGCAAAGCAAAAAGAGATCGACTCACTTAACGGACTGATAACTGAATTCGATAAGCTTCAGGCGAAAACGAAGCTGACGTCGGATGAGTTTGCGCATTACCTCGACTTGAACGATCGGATTAAGTCCGAGACGAACGCGGATTCGATTAAACGGATGAAAGATGAGCAGGCGGGACTTCGAGAGAAATCGGGGTTGACGAATAGCGAGTTTGATCGGTATTTGCAACTTAATGGCGAGATTTTAGAAAAAGCTCCGCAAACAAGCG
The DNA here is from genome assembly GCF_026796395.1 of Bacillus sp. T17B1. Classification (NCBI taxonomy): domain Bacteria; kingdom Bacillati; phylum Bacillota; class Bacilli; order Caryophanales; family Bacillaceae; genus Bacillus; species Bacillus sp. T17B1. Next base: position 73,993 of record NZ_JALAYA010000003.1, on the reverse strand, counting down.
CAGCAATTAGTGAGCAGGGGAACGCATTCGCTAAGAATACGAAAGAAGTCAAGAGACTGAGCGAGGCTAAGGCGGAAGAGTTGCGTATTGACCTCGAAAGCCAGAAGGCTGATATCGAGAGAGATATGAACAAAAACCTGAACAAACAAAAGGAATTAATCCAAGACATTAATCAACTTAAGACGGAGAGAAAAGATATTGAGAGCCAAATCAGCGATCAGGTTGAAGTCGTTCAGAAAAGAGAGGCTGCCTACGATGATGCTAAAGCGTCAAAGGACAAAGCGCGTATAGCGATGACTGAGAATGAACTAACCTTAGAACAGCACAAGCTCCAAAAACTTAGGGATCAGCATTCCGCCAATTTGGATAGCTTGAAAGCTAAAAATGAGGATCTGCAAAAAATTAATGAAGAACTCGCAAAACTCGACGTTGTAAAGCAAAAAATGGTCGACCTTGAGCTTCGCCAAGTCGGACTTAACGCGAAGAAGGGCGAAGGTATCAACGTACTTAACAGAGAGATTGCGAGATTAAAAGACGCCCGATCTAACCTTGTAAATAACACGTCAGCCGCCGACAAGAAGAAGCAAGAGTATCGAAAGTCATTAGACGCAATCGATAGCGAGATAGCTAAGCTAGAAAGCGCAAAGGGACGCGTCCAAGAAATCACAACAGCTGCGGAAAATATGAACGCGATGTTAAGCAAAGACATTACGAAACGGATTACGACAATTACGACGGATGTTTCAATGAAAACGGAGCGTGCAGTAAGTCGCGGAAGAGGTAACGAAGGTACTTACCACGTCGGAGGTATTATCGGTCGCGGGCAGATCAACAAGCTGCATACCGGAGGTCTTGCGTCTAAGTTCGCAGACAGACCGATGAGTCACGAAGTTGATATTCGAGCGCTCCGTAACGAGATGGTGCTGACCGAAGCGCAGCAGGCGAACCTCATGCGGATGATCGACGCGGGTCATACGGTGGCAACGAGTGGTAGTCCGGCGGTTTCGGACGAGGTGCTTCACGTTTTGAAAGCGATTGAATCGGGTGTGAACCGAGACGGCTCGATCCATATAAGCATAGATGGTCAGACGGTTGCCAACGCTACTTTCCCGTACTATGATCGGAAAATGTCGGATGAAGTTGGAATGGCGCAGCTATTGGACGGGCGGTAATAGCAACTACAAGAATAGAGTTTGGCGGGCATTTACGTATGATTACGTAGGTGCTCGCGTACATAATTGTATTGCGGTAAAAGTTGGACGGATAGTATAATTCAGTTATAAGTAGGGGAGGAATGGGAATTGTGAAACAACGAATTAGTATTATATTGTTTGTTCTAGGATGGGTAGTTATTGTGGCAGGAACCATCGCAAATATTGATAGCACTTTATATTTAAACTCCGTACAATATGTTGCCGAAGGGGAAACGCCGAAGCCTGTGCGTATGATGAGCATTGTGCAGGACTTCATGGGACCGCTATATCAAGGCGGAATATTGATCGGACTATCATATCTAATAGGCTACGTGAAGAACTTAGACACGAGTGAGTAGCTGGTACAGCCCCGTCCTTAACCGGATGGGGCGTTTTTTTTTGTTGTATGCGGGTAACAACGCTTGTCTTGTGCGGGAAAATTGTGTAAGATGTGGATAATGAAAAAAACCGTCATCGAAACGGTAATAATCGAGCGCGAAATACAATAACGTCACTGTTTCCGCGGCTTAATCGTTGATAAATTAACGTTTCGGCCATCGGGAATAGGATTCCGGCTTCACCATCGACAACCCAAACGCCATCGCTTCATGCGGCTGCGGTTCTTCTTTTAGAACAGCAACGAATACAGGTACGCCTGAAGAGTGCTAGGTACTACCCGATATTTTTCGAGATATTTCATCATCTCACCTGTCGGACGATTGCGTGATTGCATTCCATGAGTAACCGCAAGATTGTTCATGACGCTTTTCTTAGCGATAAACCATCGTTAAGGGAGGCGTTTTTATTATGACGTAAAATCAGAATCTACGAAAAATGAGAAGACAAAATCATTTTATTCGACACCTCCTGCACCTTTAGTTATGTTGTAATTGCAACATAATTGCGCTATATTTAACGTGAAACTATTATTGCATTTACAATAAAATGCGTGTTTGAGGAGTTGATGGGAGGGAGACTGTAGCAAAGGGAATTATCAAGAAAATTTAGCCAAAATGTATTAGTAGATCGAACAAAATACTTTTCCAACAGAGAAAGGAAAAACGTATTTCTATTTATAAATAGTAAGAGTTTAGAAAAGGACTGGAAATGTAGAAAAACACGAAAAAATTATTGAGGATATAAAGGAGCGACATTTTAAATGACGATAAATATAAGAAAGTGCAGCCGTGAAGATTTAAAAATACTCCAAGAACTTAGTATTGTAACTTTCAACGATACATTTAAAGATCAGAATTCACCTGAAAATATGAAAGCGTATCTGGAAAGTGCATTTAACGCTAAACAGTTGGAACAGGAATTATCCAATACGTCTTCACAGTTCTTTTTTGTTTATTTTCATCATGAAGTCGCTGGATATTTAAAGGTCAACACCGATGATGCTCAGTCTGAAGAAATGGGTGATGACTCACTTGAAATCGAGAGGATTTATATAAAGAGCAATTTTCAAAGACATGGGCTTGGCAAACATCTGCTGTGTAAAGCTATAGAGATTGCGCTGGAATGTAATAAGAAGAAAATTTGGCTAGGTGTATGGGAAAAAAATGAAAAGGCTATTGCGTTTTATAAGAAAATGGGGTTTGTTCAGACCGGTGCCCACTCTTTTTATATGGGTGATGAAGAACAAACGGACTTTATCATGGCCAAAACACTCATATAACTTTTTTCGAAGGGTGGATGATGATGTATATTCCAAAATATTTTAAGGTCAATAATACTGAAGACATTCGGAATTTTGTACAGGAAAACTCCTTTGGTACGGTTGTCACAACAGAACAAGGAAAACCAATTGCCACTCATTTGCCGCTAGGATTCAGTAAAAAAGGCGAACATTATTATATTACTGGGCATTTTGCTTATGGAAATTCTCAGTGGCGAACGTTTGAAGCCTGTGAAGATGTGCTTGTCATGTTTCAGGGGCCGCATGCTTATATTTCTTCTTCCTGGTATTCGCGCGAAAATGTTCCGACTTGGAATTACCAAGCTGTCCACATGTATGGAAAAGCAAGTATTTTAGAGAAAGATGAATTAGTACAAGAATTAACAATCATGCTGGAGAAATACGAAAAACATCGCGAAAATGCAGTTTTATGGGACAAACTGTCTCCAAAACTCTTAGAAAGTGAATTGAAAGGTATCGTTGGATTTAAGATTAAGGTGGAAGACATTCAAGCGGCATATAAATTAAGCCAAAACCGAAATGAAACGGATTATATGAACATCATTGATCAGTTGCAAAATGAAGAAAATGTAAATGCAAAACATATGGCAGACTTGATGGGAAATAAATTCAAAAAGAAAATATAGAGAATACTTTGAAGGAATCCTTCTTAGCAGGTACGCCTGAAGAAATAGCAGAAAACGCCAAATCAAGCGGCGAACCGCTGAATTGGCGTTTTTTATTTTTAATGCTTATCCCCATTAAAAATCGAATTCTTCACAATCACATAATCCACATTCCGGATCGCGTCAAGTTTTGTTCCGCCTGCATAAGAAATAGAAGATTGGAGATCCTGTTCCATTTCAATCAGCGTATCCTTGATTGAGCCTTTATGTGCCACGTGCATTTTCTTGCCTTCTACATTTTTCTTTTCGCCTTTTTGGAATTCAGAGGCTGAGCCGAAGTACTCTTTGTAGAGCTTTCCGTCTTTTTCGATCGTTTGGCCTGGTGATTCTTCGTGCCCGGCAAATAATGAACCAATCATGACCATCGTTGCTCCGAATCTGATTGATTTTGCGATGTCACCATGTGTACGGATGCCGCCATCCGCAATAATTGGTTTGCTGGCTGCTTTGGCACACCAGCGCAGCGCCGCTAATTGCCAGCCCCCTGTGCCGAAGCCGGTTTTGATTTTCGTAATGCATACTTTTCCGGGCCCGATGCCGACCTTAGTGGCATCCGCTCCCGCATTTTCAAGTTCTCTGACCGCTTCCGGCGTTCCGACATTGCCGGCAATGACAAAACTGTCCGGCAAATGTTTTTTGAGGTGCTGGATCATTTCAATGACAGCATTTGAGTGCCCGTGAGCAATGTCAATTGTCACGTATTCAGGAGTCAGATTTTCTTCTGCCAGCTGGCGGACAAATTCGTACTCCTCATCTTTGACGCCCACGCTGATAGAAGAGAATAATCCGCGTGCGTTCATGTCTTTAATAAAATCAATTCGTGTTTCAGGTTCAAATCGATGCATGACATAAAAGTAGCCATTTTCCGCTAATTGAATGGCTAGCTTTTCATCTATAATCGTCTGCATATTGGCAGGAACGACGGGCAATTTAAATGTACGTCCGCCTAAACGTACGGATGTATCACATTCTGAACGGCTATTTACAATGCATTTTGCAGGAATTAGCTGAATATCTTCGTAATCAAATACATTTTCCATCATTTTCACTCCTAAAAACGAATATTTAAAAGAATACTATATGAAACGTTCGCCTTCTATAATGTACTCTGTTTTATTTAGGATGTCAAACGTTTTTATTTTCTTACATGTATGTGCAAGTGCCGAAGCTTGTCATGCTCGGTGAGTTTGGGTATCATAGTCTTAACGAAAAGTCTTAGAGAGCGGATGAAAACGCGAATGATATACGTTCAGCAAAGCTTGGTCGTTCAGCACCAGGCTTTCTTTATGAGACGGACATGTGAAAGGAGCGAATGAGATGACGCAAAACGAAGGAAAAACACCGAAGTCCCAAAAGATCCAAGACCGCATTATCATGACAATGATCTGGATCGTCGCAGCCCTTGTGATTGCGCTGGTAATTGGAACTGCGATGAACTATCTAAATATCTTCAAATAAAAAAGGAGCTGTGTCGCTGACACAAACTCCTTTTTTTATTACTTATTTTCAAAAAGACTTGTTGAGTGAAGAGGCTGTACGCGGGCTTTCGGATCCATGTAAGCCTTGGCGTTGTTCACTGCTGTCGGAGCCTCGCCGAAGCCGCTTGCGATCAGGTTGACTTTTCCTTCGTATGTGCAAATGTCACCTGCTGCAAAGAAGCCTTCGATATTTGTTTCCATTGTTGATTTGACGACAATAGAATTTTTCTCGATGTCCAGACCCCAGTTTTTGATCGGGCCAAGAGATGAAACGAAACCGTAGTTGACGATTAAGTCATCGATTTCTAAAATCTCTTTGCGGTCGCCTTTGACTTCTTCAAGCACAAGCTGTTCAATTTTGTCTTCGCCGATCAGCTCCGCAGGGACGAATGGTGTTAGGACATTAACCTTCGACGCATGAAGGTTTTCCACACTATGCTCGTGCGCGCGGAACTTATCGCGGCGGTGAATGATGGATACTTCTTTTGCGATCGGCTCAAGCATAAGCGCCCAGTCAACCGCTGAATCTCCGCCTCCAAGAATCGCAACGCGTCTGCCGGCGAATTTTTGCAAATCGTCAACGAAGTAGTGAAGGTTTTTGCCTTCATACTGCTCGGCATTTTCAAGTTCCAGCTTTCTCGGTTTGAATGCGCCGTTTCCTGCAGTGATGATCACTGATTTGGAGTAGTGGATTTCTTCATTTGTCACAAGCTTAAACACGCCGTCCGCTTGTTTTTCAACAGATTCAACCGCTTGCTCCAGGCAAATGGCTTGATCGAATTTCGCCATTTGCTCTTTTAGGTTATTGATTAGCTCTTGTGCGCGGATTTTTGGGAAGCCCGCTACATCGTATATATATTTTTCAGGGTATAGGGCGCTAAGTTGTCCGCCGAGCTGAGGCAGGCTTTCGATAATTTTGACGCTTGCCTGTCTCATGCCTCCGTAAAAAGCGGTGAATAAGCCGACCGGTCCCCCGCCTATAATTGTAATATCATAAACCTTTGTATCCTCTCGCATACGAAAATTGCCTCCTAAATGAAAATTGTTATTAATTATACCATATTGCCGTTCAAATTGACGAGTCAGCAGAAAAAATGTAAGTGTATCGCGTGCGCATCCATTCTTGAAAATATTTCCGCAAGCCGATACGATGATAACCAAATGATTTGATCTTTTTCTGAATGTTTCTTGGGCCAGCCGGATAAATATAATAGTAGTGCTATGCGTGAGGACTTCACAAAAAACTTTTCAATATATTTCATAAAATCCCGCCAATAAGCTGAAGCTAACACAAATGATGATTTTATTATGCGTCTAACAAAAGCAAAAAAAAGAGAAGGTGGATGTGATGGCATTGAATAAGCCCAAAATCGTGATTTTAGGTGCTGGATATGGCGGATTGATGACGGTAACTAGGCTGACAAAGTTTGTCGGACCGAATGATGCTGATATTACGCTTGTGAATAAACACAATTATCATTATGAAACGACATGGATGCATGAAGCGAGCGCGGGTACGCTCCATCATGACCGCTGCCGTTATCAGATAAAAGATGTAATCAACCAGTCGCGGGTCAATTTTGTACAGGATACCGTAAAGGCAATCAAAATTGATGAGAAAAAAGTTGTGCTTGCGAATGGTGAGCTGCAGTACGATTATTTAGTCATCGGACTCGGCGCGGTGCCCGAAACGTTCGGTATTAAAGGTTTGAAAGAATATGCGTTTCCTATCGCCAACATCAACACGTCGCGTCTGCTGCGGGAACATATTGAGCTGCAGTTTGCGAGTTATCATACGGAAGCGGAAAAACGGCCGGACAGGTTAACGATCGTTGTAGGCGGAGCCGGATTTACGGGAATTGAATTTCTCGGCGAGCTGGCAGCCCGCGTGCCTGAGCTCTGCAAGGAGTATGACGTTGATAGGAGTCTCGTCCGCATTATTTGTGTAGAAGCAGCGCCGACCGTTTTGCCTGGCTTTGACCCTGAGCTTGTTGATTACGCCGTTCATTATCTGGAGGAAAATGGAGTTGAGTTTAAGATCGGCACGGCTGTACAAGAATGTACACCGGAAGGAGTCAGAGTCGGGAAAAAAGATGAAGAACCAGAGCAAATCAAATCGCAAACCGTAGTATGGGCGGCTGGTGTCCGAGGCCATCCGATTGTGGAGGAAGCCGGTTTTGAAAATATGCGCGGCCGGGTCAAAGTCAATCCTGACCTTCGCGCACCCGGACATGACAACGTCTTCATTCTCGGTGACAGCTCGCTATTTATGAATGAAGATACAGAGCGCCCGTATCCGCCGACTGCGCAAATTGCAATGCAGCAGGGAATAACGGTTGCCAAGAACCTTGGCAGGCTCATTAAAGGCGGAGAGCTTGAGCAATTCAAGCCGGACATTAAAGGAACGGTGGCTTCTCTTGGCGAGCATAACGCGGTAGGGGTCGTTTATGGCAGGAAGTTGAAAGGTACACCGGCTTCGTTTATGAAAAAAGTCATCGATAACCGTTCGCTGTTTTTGATCGGCGGACTCGGACTGACGCTGAAGAAAGGCAAGTTCAAGTTTTTCTAAAAACCCGCGAAAGCGGGTTTTCTTTATTAAAAAACGCTAAAATAAAAAGATAACGCGAGGAAAATGATTATATTTCCGCTTACATCAAAAGATTTGTCACATGATCTGACTTTATTGTTGACAGCTTGATATGATATATTATCAGAAAATTAAGAAAAAGGATGATGATCTGATGGAAACTGCAACGACAACTGCTTCACGTGCATGCCCATTTTGCTCAGGGAAAGGGTACTTTCAATTGATCCTCGGTGGTTCAGAAACTTGTCCGTCTTGCCAGGGGACAGGAAAAGACAATCATTCTTTTTCCAGCCGTTGACTTTATTTCAGCCCCCGCGTTACACTAAAAACATCGCAGGGGGTGGGATAGGTTGATTAGTCTGCCAGTCGTAATCATCTCAATTGTTTTGTTTTTTGTCTTGTTTTTTGGAATCGGTTTCTTATTAAACATGCTGCTGAGAATGTCTTGGATTATGGCTGTGATTTACCCGATTGTATGCCTTTTCATTATTAGCAAGGAAAAGCTGATCAGCTATATTCAGGCGCCGGGAGAATCCTTTGCCGGCCTGTTTCATCGTGTCGTATCATTAGCGGCTGCCGATGTGCTGATTTTAGCCAGTGGTTTGGCTGGCGCCATCGTGTCCGGTATAGCGATCAACATGCTCAGAAAAAGAGGATATCAAATGTTTTAAATGCCGCTTTCTTCTAAAAGAAAGCTTTTTTATGCTTTCTTCACATTCGCCATTTTGAATATTGCTCACTCCAATTGGGAACAATGATTCGGAGGAGAGGTGAATGATGTTGAATATGATCAGACGTTTGCTGATGACCTGTTTATTTCTGCTTGCATTTGGCACGACACTTTTATCAGTGTCAGGAATCGAAGCGAAGGACTTGTCAAAATGGGTGCAGGAGCATCAAGAAAAGCACTTGAAGCATGCAGGACTGACATTAAAAGCATTGCAGCAGAAAAAAACACAAACCATGTCAGCGGACAAGGAGATAACAAAACCGTTAGAAGAAGCATTTGACTGGGATGAGTATCCGGTCCAAAGAGTAACAGCAACAGGCTATACAGCAGGAGCTGAGTCGACGGGCAAAAATCCCGGTGATCCATTATACGGGCTTACATATTCAGGTGTGAAAGTGAAACGTGATTTATATTCCACGGTTGCTGCTGATCCATCCGTTTTCCCGATCGGAACAATTTTATTTATTCCGAACTACGGTCTCGGAGTTGTGGCCGATACAGGATCAGCCATTAAGGGAAACCGCCTTGATCTGTACTTTGAAACCGTCAAAGATGTGTACAATGAATGGGGCAAAAAAACCCTTGATGTATATGTGATTAAAAAGGGAACAGGAAAGGTGACCGAGGATGAGCTTGAGAAGCTCAATGAAACAAAAGCTTTGCAGGTGTTCAGAAATCAATATAAAACTGTGAAAGAATAAAACGCTCCAGCCACTGCTGGAGCGTTTTTTTACATGAAAAAGTAAGCGAGTATCAATGTCAGTAAAATACCTGTTAAGCCTCCGAAAAAAACCTCGATTGGCTGATGGCCGAGAAGCTCTTTCAGCTTTTTTTGCTTTTCTTTATTTTCGGCTTTTGGGAAGTCCTTTGCTTCATTTACGAGGCGGTTAAAATCAATGACAAGCTTATTGAGGACTGTCGCCTGCTCACCGGCATGGCGTCTGACACCAGTAGCGTCAAACATGGTAATAACGGCGAAAATGGCGGAAACCGCAAAGAGAGAGGAGCCTAATCCATGATCCAACGCTACGGCTGTAGAAAGTGCGGTGACCGCCGCGGAGTGAGAGCTTGGCATGCCGCCTGTGCTTGTGACCAGCGACCAGTCCAGTTTTCTGGACACGATAAACTGTATGGGCACTTTGATGACCTGAGCAAAAATAATTGCGGCCAGGCTTGATAATAAAGGGAAATTCGTTAAAAGTTCCATCGGCGACATCCTTTCTATTTTAAAAAATCCTTCGTGTTTCCAAAGAAAAAAGCAAGTCTTAGACTGTTGTTTGATAAAATAAGTGTATAGGAAAGAATGTTTTTCCTATTATACCATTATTCATTACAAATACCCATTACGTTAGGAGTGTAAGCCTTATGTTTTATGCGGTTCAGCAATTAGAGAATACAGAAACCCTTATAGTCGGGCTTTTTCAAAAAAGCCAGTTGACAGGCAAAGCATTGGAAATTGATGAAATGCTGGAAGGCCAACTGACACAGCTTTTAAAAGATGGTGATGTCTCTTCGAAACCGAATCAAGTATCAAAAGTATTCCCTCCATCTTCTGCGGGTATGAAACGGGTTTATTTTGTTGGTCTGGGGAGAGAAGCAAATTATTCGTTTGAACAGGCGAAAGAACGTTTTGCCCATGTTTTTCAAGCCATTCACAAAGACCGAAAACAAGAAGCAGCAGTCCTGCTTGACACGTTTTTGTCGGAAGACGTACCTCCAGCCGATGCCGCTCATGCTTTAGCTGAGAGCTGCATGCTTTCGTCCTATGAGGTGCAGGATTATAAGCACAAATCTAATGAGCCTGACAAACAAATTGAAGCTGTGTATGCCGTCACAGATGAAGATACACAAGAAGTGCAGGCGGGTCTTCGTGTCGGCCAGGCATACGGGCAAGGGGCAAATTCGGCTAGAACGCTTGTAAATATGCCGGGAAACATGCTGACAGCAACTGACCTTGCTTCTTATGCAAAAGAGCTTGCGGCGAAATATGATTTTGAGTGTGAGATTTTGGAGAAATCAGAGATGGAAGAGCTCGGTATGGGCGGAATACTTGCGGTAAACCAAGGCTCGACTGAACCCCCAAAAATGATTGTTTTGAAGTACCAGGGCAAAAAGGATTGGGAAGACGTCCTCGGACTTGTCGGAAAAGGAATTACCTTTGACACAGGCGGCTATTCCATTAAAACGAAATCTGCAATTGTTGGCATGAAATCTGATATGGGAGGAGCAGCTGCGGTTCTTGGTGCTATGGAAACCATCGGAGAGCTTCGTCCCGAGCAAAACGTGCTGGCTGTTATTCCGTCAACCGATAATATGATCTCCGGCGGGGCGATGAAGCCTGATGATGTCATCGTATCATTAAGCGGAAAAACAATTGAAATCCTCAATACGGATGCTGAAGGAAGGCTTGTGCTAGCAGATGGCATTACATACGCAAAACAGCATGGCGCGTCAGTTCTTGTTGATGTGGCTACGCTTACCGGCGGCGTCGTTGTGGCATTAGGAACTGAAACGACTGGCGCTATGACAAATGATCAAAGCTTTTATCAGCAGGTAGCTGATGCGGCACAAGAGTGCGGTGAGGCGATCTGGCAGCTGCCGATAACAGAGAAGGATAAAAAGCGAGTGAAAAGCAGCCAAATGGCGGATCTCAACAATTCGCCGGGACGTGAAGGACATGCGATTATGGCAGGAACGTTTCTTGGTGAATTTGCTGAAACAACGCCTTGGGTTCATCTTGATATTGCGGGCACAGCTACCTCCAATAAAGGAACCTGCTTCGGGCCGTCAGGGGCTACCGGCGTAATGGCCAGAACACTTGCAACACTTGCGGAACGATTTACATTGGAAGAAGATAAAAGCGAATAATGGTAAATCCCTGCTGCGGAATGCACGGGGATTTTTTCTTCTAAAATCTTTAGTTGACTAAAGTGCGTTGATTATGATAAGATACGTTCGTACTTTATTTATCTACTACATTAGCAAACTAAAGGATTCTTTGGAGGGTTATCATGAATGCAGTCGTCATCGCAGTGCTGCTTATGCTTGTTTTAAGCCTGCTGCGTGTCAATATCGTTATCGCATTAATCATAGGGGCACTGGCCGGCGGGTTAACAGGCGGACTCGGGCTTGGAGAAACGGTTAGAGCTTTTACGGACGGGCTCGGCGGAAATGCCACCGTTGCTGTTAGCTACGCCATGCTTGGCGCGTTTGCTGCGGCTTTAACGAAAACGGGCCTTCCGGACGCAATGGTGGAAGCCTCTGTTAAATTAATCGGAAATAAAGAAGACACCCGCAAAAAAGCACTGTCCAAAGTGCTGATCGTGTTTATTATTTTAATCATATCTTGTTTTTCGCAAAACGTGGTTCCGGTTCACATCGCATTTATCCCGGTGCTGATTCCGCCGCTTTTGAAAATCTTTAATGAACTTGAAATGGACCGCCGTCTGATCGCGTGTGTGATTACATTCGGTTTAACGGCACCTTATATTTTAGTGCCGGTTGGTTTCGGCCAAATCTTCCAGGGGATGCTAAAGGACAATATGGCGGATGCCGGATTAAACGTATCTCTCGGTGATATTCCTTATGCCTTAATGATTCCGGTTGCGGGTATGGTTGTAGGTCTGATTTTATCAATTATCGTATTTCGTAAACCGAAGACATACGAAACAAAAGAAATATCTGGTGCGAACGCTTCTCCATATACGAAAAAAAGCCTGGCGATCGCGGTGCTTGCCATCGCAGTGTCACTCGGCGTCCAGCTCTACTTATCTCAGACTTTGGGAGTAGAAGGGATGATTATGGGAGCGCTGGCAGGTCTGATTATCCTGTTTGTCAGCGGTGTGATGAAGCGTGATGAAGCGGACTCACTGATTACAGACGGAATGGTTTTAATGGCCTTTATCGGTTTTGTTATGCTCGTTGCAGCCGGATTTTCAAATGTGTTGACGAAAACCGGAGATGTCGAGTCAATGGTTAAAACAGCAGCTGGCATTATGGGGCACAGTCAGTTAGTGGGCGCATTGCTGATGCTTATTGTCGGTTTGTTCATTACGATGGGAATCGGATCTTCTTTTGCGACGATTCCAGTTATCACAACGATCTTTGTGCCTCTTTGCATGCAGCTCGGATTCAGTCCGATGGCAACGGTTGCGATTATCGGAGCGGCAGCTGCGCTTGGCGATGCCGGTTCACCTGCCAGCGACAGCACACTTGGACCGACTTCAGGTTTAAGTGCGGACGGCCAGCATCACCACATTTGGGATACTTGTGTGCCGACATTTTTATTTTATAATATCCCGCTTATCATCTTTGGCTGGATTGCGGCGCTTGTTTTATAGGAAAAAGGCTCCCCTTTACTGGGGAGCCTTTTCTCGCTTTGATAAAAAAACCGTCCAATAGAACGGTTTTTACGTGGACGATATGTGATTTCTGTTAAAGCCGGTTGCTTTTTGAATAGAGCGGTAGACCGCAGGTGCGATAAACGCCAGTATCACAGCCATCGCTGTGTCTTTTACTATAAACCAAGTCATAAAGCCCCACACCGTGCCGTAGCTCACTGGCGTATGAATCCACAGCTTCAGTGCAAGATACATATAGGTAGTCCCGATGATATACATGATAGCTGTTCCAATAAGAGAAGCAATCAGAAATCGGATTTTACTCGGCTGAATTTTGCGTTCTAAGAACCATCCAGCTGCAAATGCTGCAGGGATGTATGAGATAATAAACCCGCCGCTTTTTCCCGCAAACGGTGCGAAGCCCGCTGAAAATTGGGCAAACACAGGTGCTCCGGCCAATCCGACAAGTGCATATACAATCATGGCAATACCTGCTCGTTTGCTGCCGAGAAGCATGGCTGCCAAGAGACAGAAAAATGGCTGCATCGACAGCGGAATGCCGGCTACTTGTAAAAAGGGTGCCACTGATGTAATGTTGGCGCCGACAGCCATAAGTGCGGCGAACATGCCGATCAACGCCATATCTCCCGCACGAAGTTTCTGTTGTTTCATTGTTGTTCCCCCTTAGGTTTACATACACAATCATAGAGTAATAAAGAATGGGAGTATTGTCAACACGAACTGAAATCAGGTTAACAAAAAGGAGGGTTCTGTATGTATTTCGGAAAAACAAAACAATCCGATCAATCTGGGAGAGTCCCGCCGAACCAAAACGTCACAACCTCATTTCCTGTGCTTCATACGGGAAATGTACCGTATTATGAGGATATGGCCAAATGGAACCTTCAAGTATACGGATTGGTTGACCATCCGATGCTGCTAAGCTTTGAAGATGTCAAAGCCTTTCCTCAGTGCGAATCGAAAAATGACATCCATTGCGTTACTGGCTGGTCAAGGCTTGATAATGTGTGGCAAGGGGTGCGGGCTCGTGATCTAGCGGAAAAAGCGGGTGTCAAAGAAGAAGCGGGCTACGTCATTTTACATGCGGAAGAGGGCTGGACGACCAATCTGCCGCTTGAAGATTTTTTAGCTGAAACTTCACTTTTGGCTTATGCGCATAATGGAGCCCCTTTAACGCCTGAACACGGCTTTCCGCTGCGAGGCGTGTTTCCGCATCTATATTTTTGGAAAAGCGCCAAGTGGCTGCGCGGCATCCAATTTACGAAAGAGAATCACCCGGGTTTTTGGGAGCAGAACGGCTATCACATGAGAGGCGATCCTTGGCAAAATCAAAGGTTTACATGGGATTAAGGTTCTGTTTTGAGCGGGATCACTGCGTCTTTTGTAGGTTTCTTTTTCCATATTGATAGTCTTCAGGTACCTTATTTGGTGAAGGTGCCTTTTTTATTTAGGAAAAAGTTGACTTTCTCTGGAAGAAAACCTATTATTTGAGTTGTCTAGTTGATATTGAAAATCATTATCATATATTGTGATTTAGTTTTAGGAGAGGAATGTCGTACTGCATGAATGAGAAAACAGGGGCGAAAGGCGGGATACAAAACGCATTTACCATTCCTGGTACGGAAGTGCGTATGATGTCTTCGCGAAATGAAAACCGTGCCTATCACATTTTTATCTCGAAACCGAGTACGCCGCCGCCGCCCGCTGGTTATCCGGTTATTTATCTGCTGGATGCCAATTCTGTCTTCGGAACGATGGCGGAGGCCGTACGAATACAGGGGCGCCGTCCTGAAAAAACTGGGGTGATCCCTGCTGTGATTGTCGGCATTGGCTATGAGACAGCAGAACCGTTCTCCTCAGCGCGTCACCGAGATTTTACAATGCCGACAGCTCAATCGAAGCTGCCGAAAAGGCCCGACGGAAAAGATTGGCCGGAACATGGCGGAGCAGAGGGCTTTTTCAGATTTATTGAGGAGGATCTAAAACCGCAGATAGAACGAGATTACCAGATTGACAGAAAGAGACAAACGATTTTTGGGCACTCACTTGGCGGGCTGTTCGTGCTGCAGGTGCTGTTAACAAAGCCGGATGCGTTTCAAACCTATATCGCGGGAAGTCCGTCCATTCATTGGAATAAACCGTTTATTCTCGAGAAAGCGGACCATTTCGCCTCCCGCTTCAAGAAAAACAATCAGCCTATCAATCTCCTGATTGCGGCAGGAGAATTGGAGCAGCACCATAAAAGCCGGATGAACGATAATGCGAGGGAACTTCACGAGCGGCTGGCCGTTTTATCTAAACAAGGCTTACGAGCAGAATTTTGTGAGTTTTCAGGAGAAGGACATATTTCGGTTCTTCCTGTTTTGGTCAGCCGGGGGCTGCGTTTTGCGCTTCACCCTGACGGACCGCATATATCAATGGGCTGAGACATTCTCAGCCTTGCTTTTAAAAATAATATATTTGTCACTGAAATTATATTTGACTGTCACATGACATTTGGATATGATTATTTTTATAATTGATAATGATAATCATTATCAATTAATTGCGTTTTTCTTTTCAAGGCGCAGCAGTCTTTTTCGCTGGGTGTCAGTACGGCATCTGTAGCGAAGAAAGGAATTGATGACATGAATGCAATGGGGATAAAGGGCAAAATTGCTTTTATAACAGGGGCTGCCCAAGGGATAGGTGAATCTGTTGCGCGGAAGCTTGCCGATCAAGGCGCGCACATTGCGGCAGTTGATTATCATCCTGAAAAGCTGGAAAAGGTTGTGAGCAGCCTCAAAGCGGAAGGCAGCCATGCGGAAGCTTTTCCGGCAGATGTGAGAGACAGCGCGGCGATTAACGAGATCACGGCGCGTATCGAACGTGAAATGGGGCCGATCGATATTTTGGTGAATGCAGCGGGTGTTCTTCGCCCTGGACTGATCCATTCACTCAGCGATGAGGAATGGGAGGCCACGTTCTCAGTAAATTCGACTGGTGTATTTAACGCCTCGCGTTCAGTCAGCAAATATATGATGGACCGGAAATCGGGTTCGATTGTAACGGTCGGATCGAATGCTGCCGGTGTGCCAAGGACATCTATGGCGGCATATGCCTCTTCAAAGGCTGCGGCAGTGATGTTTACGAAATGCCTTGGCCTTGAGCTGGCAGAATATCATATTCGCTGCAATATTGTGTCACCCGGATCAACAGAAACAGATATGCAGTGGTCATTATGGGCCGATGAAAACGGAGCGGAGCAAGTCATAAAAGGTTCACTTGAGACATTTAAAACAGGGATCCCGCTCAAAAAACTGGCTCAGCCTTCGGATATTGCGAATGCCGTGCTCTTTTTGGTTTCAGGCCAAGCAGGACATATTACGATGCATAATTTATGCGTAGATGGCGGCGCGACCTTAGGCGTGTAACTCATTTTAAGGGAGGTTATAAGATGTTGGGACAAAACGTTATATCACAAACAAAAGCGGAGCATTTGCTTCATAAGTATCAGCCGGGGGCTTTTTTCTTAGCTTCTCCTCATCGTGTACTGTTAGCGAAAGGCAAATGTGAAATCGTAACGGAAGCATACGGACAAAACCAAATAGAAACCCTTTCTGGCCGTATTGCAGAGACGCTGAATCAAGCAAAGCAATCAGGGCAAAGCCGTCCGCTTGTTGTTGGAGCCGTTCCTTTTGACCAAGTAAAAGCAGCTCGGCTCATTGTTCCTGAAGAAGTGCACTGGTCAGGACCGCTTCAATTTGATCATGCGGAGAAGGAACAGCAGCCTGAGCATACATACCACATAGAACCTGTTCCTGCACCAGAGGGATATAAAAGTGGTGTCGAACAAGGACTGGCACGCATTGCCGATGGTACTCTCAGCAAGATCGTCCTGTCCAGATCGCTGCATTTGACTTCGTCTGAACCGATTCAGACGGATGAACTGCTTCGCCATCTGGCGCAGCATAACACACATGGCTACACGTTTGCCGCGGACGTGTCGTCTAGCGAAGCGGAAACGACTTCCCGCCGAACATTGCTCGGTGCAAGTCCGGAGCTTCTCATTTCAAGAATGGGAACCCAGGTCGTTTCTAATCCATTAGCCGGCTCAAGGCCCCGCAGTGCCGATCCTTGTGAAGACCAGCGCCGGGCTGATGAATTGCTTTCTTCCGCAAAGGATCTCCACGAACACGCAGTTGTAGCTGACGCAGTTTCGGCAGCGCTTAGGCCTTTTTGCCGGACGCTGGATGTTCCGGAAAAGCCTTCGCTGATCAAAACGGAGACGATGTGGCATTTGTCCAGCGTAATTAAGGGAGAGCTTTCTGATCCGTCTGTAACCTCACTGGAGTTAGCAGCGGCGCTCCACCCGACGCCGGCCGTCTGCGGAACACCGACTGATCTTGCCAGAGAAGCAATTCTCAGTATTGAACCGTTTGACCGCGGTTTTTTTACCGGTATGGTCGGCTGGTGTGACGATGCGGGTGACGGAGAATGGGTCGTGACGATCCGTTGCGCAGAGGCAGAAGAACGTTCACTCCGCCTGTATGCCGGAGCCGGTGTTGTTGCCGGATCAAAACCCGAGGACGAGCTTCAGGAGACATCCGCGAAGTTTCGGACAATGCTGCGGGCACTGGGCGTGAGTCACATATGATCAGAATGAATTGCTGGAGGGATACAACATGTTGAATGGATTTACGCCTTGGCCTGATAAGGTAGCTGAGACATATCGGAAGAACGGCTGCTGGGCCGGCGAGACGTTTGGAGATTTGTTAAGGGACCGGGCTGCCAAACATGGCGATCGCATCGCTATTACATGCGGAAACACCCATTGGAGCTATCAAGAGCTGGACACAAGAGCTGATCGTCTGGCTGCCGGATTTCAGAAGCTCGGCATTCAACAGATGGATCGTGTCGTGGTGCAGCTGCCGAATATCGCAGAGTTTTTTGAAGTCATTTTCGCGCTTTTCCGTCTGGGGGCGCTCCCGGTCTTCGCACTGCCTTCTCATCGAAGCAGTGAAATTACATATTTTTGCGAGTTTGCTGAAGCGGCTGCTTATATTATTCCCGACTCTTATTCCGGTTTTGACTACCGTTCACTTGCCAGACAGGTGCAAAGCAAACTGCCGACTTTGAAGCACGTCATTGTCGCAGGGAAGGCAGAGGGATTTTTGCCGCTGGAGGATTTGCATACAGAACCTGTAAAACTGCCTGAAGTCAACTCTTCTGATGTGGCGTTCCTTCAGCTTTCTGGAGGAAGCACCGGTTTATCAAAACTGATCCCGCGGACTCACGATGACTACATATACAGTTTGCGGCGGAGTGCAGAAGTTTGCTGGCTCGATCACAGAACGGTGTACTTGGCAGCATTGCCGATGGCGCACAATTACCCGCTGAGCTCGCCTGGGGTTCTCGGCGTGTTATACGCCGGAGGAAGAGTGGTACTATCTCCTTCACCAAGTCCTGATGACGCATTTCCTTTGATTGAACGGGAGCAAGTCACAATTACCGCTCTTGTTCCGCCCCTTGCAATGGTATGGATGGATGCGGCATCTTCACGCGATGACGATCTTTCCAGTCTTCAAGTGCTGCAGGTCGGCGGCGCCAAATTCAGTGCTGAAGCTGCGCGCAAGGTGAAAGCTGTTTTCGGCTGCACGCTGCAGCAAGTGTTCGGGATGGCAGAGGGTCTCGTCAATTATACAAGGCTGGATGACCCTGAGGAGGTGATTATCAACACCCAAGGAAAACCGATGTCCCCATATGATGAAGTACGTGTTTGGGATGACCAGGATCGTGATGTAAAACCTGGTGAAACAGGGCATCTGCTGACACGGGGGCCGTACACGATTCGGGGTTACTATAAATCAGAAGAGCATAATGCTGCTTCATTTACTGAGGACGGTTTTTACCGCACAGGTGATATCGTCAGGCTGACATCAGACGGCTATATTGTCGTTGAAGGCAGGGCGAAGGACCAAATTAACCGCGGGGGAGAAAAAGTGGCGGCTGAAGAGGTAGAAAATCATCTGCTGGCGCATCCGGAAGTTCATGATGCGGCAATGGTCTCCATGCCTGACCCATTTCTTGGCGAAAGATCTTGTGTGTTCATTATTCCCGGGGATGAAGCCCCGAAAGCCGCAGCGCTCAAAGCGTTTTTGAGAGAACGCGGACTGGCTGCATACAAGATCCCCGATCGTATTGAGTTTGTTAAGTCCTTTCCGCAGACAGGGGTAGGAAAAGTCAGCAAAAAAGCGCTTCGTGAAGCCATTACCGAGAAGCTTCTTGCAGGATCAAAAAAATAAAACAAACAATGATTTGAGAGGGAGTGTTCAAATGGCTATACCTGCCATTCAGCCGTATCAAATGCCGACAGCGTCTGATATGCCGCAAAACAAAGTGTCATGGGTGCCTGATCCAAATCGGGCAGTCCTGTTAATCCACGATATGCAAAACTATTTTGTAGATGCCTTTACAGCGGGAGCGTCTCCGGTCACAGAGCTTTCAGCGAATATACGGAAGCTGAAGGATCTATGTACCAAGCTTGGGATACCCGTCGTCTATACTGCGCAACCGGGAAGTCAAAATCCGGAAGACCGAGCGTTACTGACAGACTTTTGGGGTCCGGGATTAAACAGCGGCCCTTATGAGGAGAAAATTATAACCGAACTGGCACCGGAAGATGATGATCTCGTGCTGACAAAATGGAGATACAGCGCATTTAAGAGAACGAATTTGCTTGAGATTATGCGCAAAGAGGGGCGCGATCAGCTGATCATTTCCGGGATTTACGCCCATATTGGCTGTCTCGTTACAGCATGTGAAGCATTTATGGAGGATATCGAAGCATTTTTTGTGGGAGATGCAGTTGCAGATTTTTCATTAGAAAAACATCAAATGGCACTGGATTATGCGGCTGGGCGCTGCGCGTTTACCGTGATGACTGACAGTCTTCTCGATCAGCTGAAGAATGCGCCTGCACCTGTTCAGAAAACGTCAGTGAAGACTGGTAAAGCAGTGTTTACATGCGAGAAGATCCGTAAACAAATCGCTGAGCTTCTTCAAGAAACACCTGAAGATATTGCAGATCAAGAGGATTTGCTCGACCGTGGGCTTGATTCGGTAAGGATCATGACATTAGTAGAACAATGGCGCCGTGAAGGAGCCGAGGTGACATTCGTGGAGCTGGCTGAACGCCCGTCGATCGAAGAATGGCAGAAACTGCTCACAACCCGCAGCCAGCAAGTCCTGCCAAACGCGGATTATTTATAAAAGGAGGATAAACAAACGGATGCCTGATACAAAAGACCTTCAATATTCTTTGACCGGCGCGCAAACCGGCATATGGTTTGCTCAGCAGCTAGATCCGGACAATCCAATCTACAATACAGCGGAATATATAGAAATCAATGGACCAATCAATATTGCTCTTTTTGAAGAAGCTTTGCAGCACGTGGTAAAGGAAGCAGATTCGCTGCATGTCCGCTTCAGTGAAAATATGGACGGGCCTTGGCAGATGGTAAACCCGTCTCCAGAAGTACAGCTGCACGTCATTGACGTCAGCTCTGAACCTGATCCGGAAAAAACAGCATTAAACTGGATGAAAGCAGATTTGGCAAAGCCGGTCGATTTAGGACATGATCCTTTGTTCAATGAAGCTCTGTTTATAGCCGGGCCTGATCGTTTCTTTTGGTATCAGCGCATTCACCATATTGCGATTGACGGCTTCGGCTTCTCCCTGATTGCCCAGCGTGTGGCAAATACGTATGCCGCGCTGATGAAAGGACAATCAGCTACAGATCGTTCCTTTGGGTCGCTCCAGGCCATTTTGGAGGAAGATGCAGATTATCGCGCATCAGAGCAGTATGAGAAGGATCGCCAATTCTGGCTGGATCGTTTTGCAGATGGACCTGAGGTTGTGAGTTTGGCTGATCGGGCGCCAAGAACATCTAACCGTTTTCTTCGCCATACGGCGTACCTGCCTCTATCTGATGTGAACGCATTGAAAGAATCGGCGCGCTTTTTCTCAGGAAGCTGGCATGAAGTCGTGATTGCGGTGTCAGCTGTTTATGTGCATCGGATGACCGGTTCTAGGGATGTTGTGCTCGGTCTGCCCATGATGGGACGGATAGGGTCTGCATCATTGAATGTGCCGGCTATGGTGATGAACCTTCTCCCGCTCCGGCTGTCTGTAAGCTCTTCAATGAGCTTTTCTGAACTTATTCAGCAAATTTCCCGGGAAATCCGCAGTATTCGGCGGCATCATAGGTATCGCCATGAAGAGCTTCGGCGTGATCTGAAATTGATAGGAGAAAACCATAGATTATTTGGCCCGCAAATCAACCTCATGCCGTTTGATTACGGTCTTGACTTTGCCGGGGCCCGAGGAACAACGCATAACCTTTCAGCCGGTCCTGTCGATGATCTATCAATCAATGTATATGACAGAACGGACGGAAGCGGGCTGCGGATTGATGTAGATGCGAATCCTGAGGTATACAGTGAGTCTGATAGTAAACTACATCAGCAGCGGATCTTACAGCTGCTACAAACGGCTTCTGCCGGGGAGGATATGCTGATTGGGCAAATGGAGCTTCTATTGCCAGAGGAGAAAAAACAAGTCATTCATGAATGGAATGAGACGGCCAAATTTGAAAAACTGTTCAGCCTTCAGGACATGTTTGAGAAGCAGGCAATCCTTACACCTGAACGTATCGCTCTCATATGTGATGACGTTCAAGTAAACTATCAAGAGCTAAATGAAAAGGCAAACCGCCTCGCGCATCTGTTGATCGAAAAGGGGCTTGGTCCGGAGCAATTTGTCGCTTTGGCGCTGCCGCGTTCTCCAGAGATGGTGGCTTCGATGCTTGCTGTACTAAAGACTGGTGCGGCGTATCTTCCGCTTGACTCGGAGTTTCCGGCCGACCGAATTTCTTACATGCTCGAGGACGCGAAACCTTCATACATCATAACGACTGAGGAAATAGCAGCCCGTCTGCCTGATGACCTGTCTATTCCGCAGCTTGTGCTTGATCAGACTGTGACGCAGGAGGCTGTAAAACATTATTCGCCTGACAATCCCAATGTATCGGTTTCTCTTGCCCATCCTGCGTATATCATCTATACCTCAGGGTCAACAGGAAGGCCGAAGGGTGTTGTTGTTACGCTGAAAAGCTTGAGCAATTTTCTGCTGTCCATGCAGGAGGCATTTTCTCTAGGAGAAGAAGACAGGCTGTTGGCTGTGACGACTGTCGCTTTTGATATTTCGGCATTGGAGTTATATCTTCCGCTTATCAGCGGGGCGCAAATCGTGATCGCAAAGAAAGAAACGATCCGTGAGCCGCAAGAATTAGCCCAAATGATTGAATATTTCGATATCAATATTATGCAGGCGACACCGACACTATGGCATGCTCTGGTGACGAATGAACCTGAGACACTTCGGGGGCTCAGAGTGCTAGTTGGAGGCGAGGCGCTGCCGAGCGGCCTTTTGCAGGCGCTTCAAAAGCTTCATTGTTCAGTCACGAATTTATATGGGCCTACTGAAACAACGATTTGGTCTGCAGCAGCTTTTCTGGAAGAAGGGCTGAAGGGCGTTCCGCCAATTGGCAAACCGATTTGGAATACGCAGGTATATGTGCTTGATAACGGTTTGCAGCCGGTGCCGCCGGGAGTTGTCGGAGAGCTTTATATTGCAGGAACCGGCTTGGCTAGAGGTTATTTCCACCGCCCTGATTTAACGGCTGAGCGTTTTGTTGCAGATCCATACGGACCACCGGGGGCTCGGATGTATCGGACTGGAGATCAGGCTCGCTGGCGCGCTGATGGGACTTTGGAGTATATCGGACGGGCGGATCATCAAATTAAAATTCGAGGCTTCCGAATTGAACTTGGAGAAATTGATGCCGTGCTTGCTAAGCATCCGGACATTGAACAGGCTGCGGTTATTGTTCGGGAAGATCAGCCGGGAGACAAACGATTGGTGGCGTATGTAGTCCTTGCTTCAGCTATTGATACTGTCGAGCTTCGCCGTTATGTGGGTGCCAGTCTGCCTGATTATATGGTGCCGGCAGCATTTGTGGAGATGGATGAACTGCCATTAACACCTAATAGCAAACTCGATCGGAAAGCACTGCCGGCGCCTGATTTTAGCAAATCTGTCAGCGGTCGGGGGCCGAGGACTCCGCAGGAAGAGATATTGTGTGACTTGTTTGCTGAGGTTCTCGGTTTGGCACGTGTCGGCATCGATGACAGTTTCTTCGAGCTGGGCGGTCACTCGCTTCTTGCATCCCGTTTGATGAGCCGCATTCGCGAGGTAATGGGAGCCGAACTCGGTCTCGCGAATCTATTTGATGAACCGACAGTAGCCGGACTCGCTGCCCACCTTCATCAGGCGCAGAGTACACGCCCTGCATTGCAGAGAGCTGAGCGGCCTGAAAGAATTCCGCTTTCTTTTGCCCAACGCCGGCTATGGTTCCTCCATTGTCTTGAAGGGCCTAGTCCTACTTATAATATTCCGGTTGCTGTCCGTCTGTCGGGTGAGCTTGACCAAGGAGTGCTGCAAGCGGCACTTTATGATCTCGTCTGCCGCCATGAAAGCCTTCGGACGATTTTTCCTGAATCACAGGGGACATCGTATCAGCATATTTTAGACGCGGTTCAAGCAAGGCCTGTTTTACATGTTACAGAAATTGCTGAGAAGGAGCTTTCTGAGCGGTTTGCTGAAGCTGTGCGCTACAGTTTTGATCTTGCAGCTGAACCTGCTTTTCGTGCGGAACTTTTTGTCATCGGCCCTGACGAGTACGTGCTGCTTCTCCTCGTGCATCATATTGTCGGGGACGGCTGGTCCTTAACGCCGCTGACCCGCGACCTTGGGGCGGCTTATGCGGCTCGCTGTCACGGAAAAGCTCCCGAATGGGCGCCCCTTACTGTGCAATATGCAGACTATGCGCTTTGGCAGCAAGAACTGCTTGGAAGCGGGGATGATCCAAATAGTTTGATTGCCGGACAGCTTGCTTTCTGGAAAGAAACCTTGGAGAATCTGCCTGATCAGCTTGAACTGCCAACCGATTATTCACGTCCGGCTGAACCGAGTCATAATGGGGATACGATTCATTTCCGCATTGAGCCTGAGATGCACAAGCGATTGCAGGATCTGGCTCGCGCAAATAGAGTGAGCCTGTTTATGGTGCTTCAATCCGGTCTCGCAGCTTTATTGACAAGACTCGGGGCGGGCACTGATATTCCGATCGGCAGCCCGATCGCGGGGCGGAATGATGATGCGCTAGGCGATCTTGTGGGCCTGTTTATCAATACATTGGTGCTCAGAACCGATACATCCGGTGACCCAAGCTTCCGTGAGCTTCTTGACAGAGTGCGGGAAGTGAATTTGGCAGCCTATGAAAATCAGGATCTGCCGTTTGAGAGACTCGTAGAGGTGCTCAATCCGGCTCGTTCGCGTGCGACGCATCCTTTATTCCAAATCATGTTTGCATTCCAAAACACACCGGACGCTGAACTGAATTTTCCTGAAATGGAAAGCTACCTGCGGATCCACAGTGTCGGTTCCGCCAAGTTTGATTTGACGCTGGAAATCAGTGAAAATCGTCTTGCTGACGGGACTCCAAACGGATTGGAAGGACTGCTCGAGTACAGCACTGATCTTTTCAAGCAGGCAACTGCTCAGGCTCTTGCTGACCGTCTGATGCGCCTGCTGGAGGCTGCAGAATCTGATCCTGACCAGCGAATTGGAAATTTGGACATCCTTGCACCAGAGGAGCGCAGCAGCATGGTGACAGATTGGCAATGTGTTTCTGAAAAGATTCCGCATGCATGTTTGCCGGAGCAGTTTGAGAAGCAGGCTGCTTTAAGTCCTGATGCCATTGCCGTTGTTTGTGAAGATCAGTCACTGAGCTATGCAGAGCTGAATGAAAGAGCAAATCGGCTTGCCCGAATGCTGATCAGCGAAGGAGTCGGACCGGAGAAATTTGTGGCCTTGGCACTGCCTCGGTCATTGGAAATGGCTGTCGGGCTATTAGCGGTGCTGAAAGCCGGCGCGGCTTATCTGCCTCTCGATCCTGACTATCCGGCTGACCGTATCGCTTTTATGCTGGAAGATGCGAGGCCTGCGTTTATCATGACGAACACAAAAGCTGCAGAGAACATTCCGCCAGCTGAAAACGTGCCGAGAATCGTGTTGAATGATCCCGAAATGGCAGAGAAACTAAACACATACCCAGCTGAGAATCCGAGCAATGCGGATAGAATTCAGCCGCTTTCTCCTTTGAATACAGCGTATGTCATTTATACATCAGGCTCAACGGGCGTTCCAAAAGGTGTGATGATTCCTCACCAAAACGTAACGCGTTTATTTGCAGCGACTGAACACTGGTTCCATTTTAGCTCAGACGATATCTGGACCATGTTCCATTCCTATGCGTTTGACTTTTCGGTGTGGGAGATGTGGGGGCCTCTGCTGCATGGCGGACGTCTTGTGATCGTGCCTTATCACATCAGCAGATCGCCAGAAGCGTTTCTGCGCCTGCTGGTAAAAGAGGGTGTGACCGTTCTGAATCAGACACCATCTGCTTTCTATCAGTTCATGCAGGCGGAACGGGAGCAGCCGGATCTCGGTCAAGCACTCAGTTTGCGTTATGTCATTTTTGGCGGAGAAGCGCTTGAACTCAGCCGTTTAGAGGATTGGTATAACCGCCACCCTGAACATAGACCGCAGCTTATCAATATGTATGGTATTACAGAAACGACTGTGCATGTAAGCTATATCGAATTAAACCGAAGCATGGCAGCATTACGGGCAAACAGCTTAATCGGCTGCGGCATTCCCGATCTTGGCGTTTATGTGCTGGATGAGCGCTTGCAGCCGGTCCCGCCGGGTGTTGCTGGAGAGCTGTATGTATCAGGGGCGGGGTTGGCACGAGGCTATTTAGGCCGGGCTGGATTAACAGCGGAACGCTTCATAGCTGATCCGTTCGGTCCTCCGGGTACCCGAATGTATCGCACTGGGGATGTGGCCCGCCTCCGTGCTGACGGCTCTCTTGACTATGTTGGCCGTGCCGATCACCAAGTGAAAATCCGGGGCTTCCGAATTGAACTGGGAGAAATTGAAGCGGCGCTAGTTCAGCATTCGCAGCTTGAAGATGCGGCAGTAATTGTGCGTGAGGATCAGCCGGGAGATAAACGTTTGGCAGCTTATGTCATACCTTCTTCGGAAGACACAATTGATAAGGCGGAACTGCGCAAATATGCTGCAGAGAGACTGCCAGATTACATGGTGCCTTCTGCTTTTGTAACGATGAAAGAATTGCCGTTGACACCGAATGGAAAGCTTGACCGTAAAGCACTGCCCGCACCGGATTTCGCAGCGGCAGTGACAGGACGAGGACCGAGAACGCCACAGGAAGAAATCCTCTGTGACCTGTTTATGGAGGTGCTTCACTTGCCGCGTGTCGGCATTGATGACCGTTTCTTTGATTTAGGCGGACATTCCCTGCTTGCTGTACAGCTGATGAGCCGCATTCGCGAAGCACTAGGCGTAGAACTCAGCATCGGAAACCTATTCGAAGCGCCGACTGTAGCAGGACTTGCAGAAAGACTTGAGATGGGCTCAAGCCAAAGCGCACTCGACGTTCTGCTGCCGCTCCGAACAGGCGGAGACAAGCTTCCTTTGTTCTGTGTTCATCCGGCAGGCGGACTTAGCTGGTGCTATGCCGGTTTGATGACGAACATAGGAACAGATTATCCGATCTACGGCTTGCAGGCACGGGGAATCGGGCAGCGGGAAGAGCTTCCGAAAACACTTGACGACATGGCTGCCGACTACATTGTTCAAATCAGAACAATCCAGCCGAGAGGACCGTACCATCTCCTAGGCTGGTCTCTGGGCGGGAATGTCGTTCAAGCGATGGCAACCCAGCTGCAAAATCAAGGAGAAGAAGTATCCCTATTGGTGATGCTGGACGCCTATCCGAACCACTTCCTTCCTATAAAAAAGGCGCCAGATGATGAGGAAGCGCTTATTGCCCTTCTGGCGTTAGGCGGGTACGACCCAGATAGCCTAGGGGACAAACCGCTTGATTTCGAAACAGCAATTGAGATTCTTCGCCGTGACGGCAGCGCGCTTGCAAGCCTGGATGAATCAGTCATTTTCAATCTGAAGAATACGTATGTCAATTCTGTCGGTATTTTAGGCTCATATAAACCGAAAACCTTCCGCGGAAATGTCTTGTTTTTCAGATCAACAATCATACCTGAATGGTTTGATCCGATTGAACCGGATTCGTGGAAGCCTTATATTAGCGGACAAATTGAAGAAATCGACATTGACTGCCGCCATAAAGATCTTTGTCAGCCGGAACCGCTCGCTCAAATCGGCAAGGTTCTCGCTATCAAACTGGAAGAGATGAATAAATAAGGGGGAAGAAAGATGGCAAATCCTTTTGAAAATGCGGATGGCACATATTTGGTGCTGATCAATGAAGAGGGCCAATATTCCCTGTGGCCCGGTTTTATAGATGTGCCGAGCGGCTGGACAGTCGTTCATGAGCAAAAAGGGCGTGATGCTTGTCTGGACTATATCCAATCGCATTGGAGCGATATGAGGCCCAACAGCCTAAAGCCTGTTGAAAATGTGTAATTGCATAAAAAAGAGACTGCTTGCCGCAGTCTCTTTTTCTATTTACGCAGACGTTTGGGTATGATCACAATCTCTGACCGGGTTTCCGTTTTCATCCGTACACCAAGATTGGGATAAAAACGCTAAAAACACTGCAGCCCACTGATCGGCGAATTGAATCAGAATGCCTCCGTCATGCCAAGAGCCGTTGTCTTTTTTCCAGCGGCTATCCATTGCATTCCCTTGATTCATATGGATATTGTGCATGCCGTTGGTCGGTTTAAAACCGAATATTTTATCTGCAGCCTGTTCCGGCCCAAATTTTGAACCGAATATATAAACTGGCGCTTTCTCTTCTTGCGCTTTCTTCATATACGTTTCAATAAAGTCATTTAAATCATTATCAGGCCCCATGATTTCATGCGGCAAGGGCTTCATGTCCCGCGGTTCAAACAAATTGCCCCGCACATAATCCAGCGCCACTTCACGGTTTGCCTCATTGATCTTTGTATATCCATACGGCATGTTCGGAAGGATCGTAATTGAGCTGGAATCAAACTGATCGTCAGCCAAATACAATACTTCAGATTCCTCAGAACTGGACATCACATTGATGGCGCACCTGTAATACGTATTCTCTTCACCGAGCACTTTGACTTGGAAATGAGGACTGTCTTCATCAGTTTCCCGCTTCATATCTAAGACAATGCCTTTTAACACGCCATATTGCTGAACAGCCATATGAATCCTCCTTTATGATCAAGTTTCATCGTTTTAGTTCGTGAAATGGTCTCTTTTTTCCTTCTGAAAAATAAAAAAAGCCTGCAGAAATCTTTCTGCAAGCTCGATGTCATTAAGCACCCGCCACAGATGACTCATCCTCTAAAGCTTTCTCGGCAGGAACATACTCATATCCTAAATCCTTTGCCACAGCTTCATAGGTCACGTGTCCGTTTGCTGTGTTTAAACCAGCTCTCAGTGCCGCATTGTCTGCAAGCGCTTTTGCTGCTCCTTTGTTAGCGATTTGCAGCGCGTATGGAACAGTAACGTTAGTCAGGGCGATTGTTGATGTACGAGGGACAGCGCCCGGCATGTTCGCCACAGCGTAGTGGACAACGCCGTGTTTTTCATATGTCGGCTGATCATGTGTAGTAATATGGTCGACAGTTTCGACGATGCCGCCTTGGTCGATCGCAACATCGACAATCACTGAACCCGGTTTCATTTGTTTGACCATTTCCTCGGTCACAAGAGTCGGAGCTTTAGCCCCCGGAATTAAGACCGCGCAAATGAGAAGATCCGCTTCTGCCACAGCATCTGCAATATTGACCGGATTAGAAATTAACGTTTTAATCTGATGGCCGAAGATGTCATCAAGCTGGCGCAGACGGTCTGCGTTTAAGTCGATGATGGTCACGTCTGCCCCGAGGCCGACAGCCATTTTCGCCGCGTTTGTGCCGACTACGCCTCCTCCGATAATCGTTACTTTTCCGCGGGAAACGCCTGGCACTCCGGCAAGCAGAATGCCTTTTCCGCCTTTAGGTTTCTCTAAAAACTGCGCTCCGATTTGCGCTGCCATTCTGCCTGCAACCTCTGACATCGGCGTCAGAAGCGGCAATGTCCGGCCGTCACTAACCGTTTCATATGCGATCGCCGTAACTCCTTTATCTTTCAAGGCCTGTGTCAGCTTAGGCTCAGCTGCTAAATGAAGGTACGTAAACAGCACAAGCCCTTCGCGGAAGTAGACATATTCTTCCGGCAGCGGTTCTTTGACCTTCATGACCATTTCGGCGTCCCATACCTGTTTCGGGTCAGCAATAATCTCCGCTCCTGCTGACTCATAGGCTTCATTTTCAAATCCGCTTCCAAGGCCCGCGCCTGTTTCAACCAGCACCCGATGGCCGTTTGAAATGAGCTGAGAAACGCCTCCGGGTGTTAATGCAACGCGGTTTTCATTGTTTTTTATCTCTTTAGGAACCCCTATGATCATATTTGTCTCCTCCTGTATCTGTGATGTATTTAGTGTAGCTTGATTCTTATGAAAATTCTTTGTTTGAAAAAGAAAATAAAAAAACCTGGATTTGTGAAATTTCACAAATCCAGGTGCCGAAGCTTGATATCTAAATAGATGGTGAACTTTTGATTCACATTTTTTAAATCGATTTCAGCAATCTGGCTGATGCGCTTGAGACGGTAATTCAACGTATTAACGTGTATATTTAACATCTTGGAGGCTGTATTCACGTTGCTGTCTGCTTCAATAAAACGCTCTAGCGTTTCTACCATATTTGACTGATGATCCCGATCATACTGTTCCAGTTTGGAAAGCGAATAATTAAAATATCCAGTCTGTTTCCGTTTTTCATCCAAGATATCCAGGTATTGATAAATGCCTAACTCAGAAAAACTGAAAAGATGTTTTGTCTCTTCTGCGAAACGTTCCTTTGCTTTTAAGACAGACAGTGCCTCCTGATAGGAGCGGGAGACAAAAGAAATAGAATGGTATATTCCGCCAAAAGCAATAGAAACGTCTTCTATTTTATAACGTTCTTTCAACTGTTTTTGCGTACTTAAAGCAAACTGCTTTAAATCTTGAAAAGGGTGATCTGTTTTAGGGGCGGTTAAAATAATGAGTTCATTTGAATCTACGGTTGTCAGCAGCACGTGAACCTGCTGGGTCGTTTCCTGTAAATATTGCAGCTGCTGTTCGATTTTTTCAGTCAGCTCGCCGTTTATCCGGATGATCATAACGGAAAACTCAGAAGGGGCGGCCATTCCAAGTTTGTGGAAGCCATCCGCCATGTCATGCTCCTGATAAATGTGGCCAGTCAGCATTTTCCAGAAAAACTCTTGGCTGCGTTCTTCATTTTTCGTTTTTCTGATTTGGAGTTTGAGAAGCTTGTTTTTTACTGCTTTTGTCGCCATCTGCAATGTCATTAGATCATCGTCAGACAAAGTTTTTTGGATCTCAAGCGCCCATATGAAGCCAAGCACTTGGTTGTTTTTCCATATGGAAATGGCAACGCGGTTGCTTAGTCCAACTTCATCTATTTGCTTTACCCTGATCGGCTGGTCCGTTTTTAAAAGAGCTGGAATTGTCCCGTCTTTCCACAACTTGTTAATGACCTTCTCAGGCACCCTTCTGCCAATGATTGTAGACGTTCGGGCAGGATCTGTGCAGTCGCTGTGAGTGCTGTAGGCAAGCAGCTTGTGGTTAACATCCTCTATGGTGATCGGGCACCGCAGAACATCGCTGATATGATCAGCTACATCTTCAAGTCTGTCAAAACTGTATTTAAACGGATCATTCGGCATAGTCATAAATCTCCCTACTTTTCATGCGATTTTTCTTTGACATCTCATCCCCTTCCTTTTATTATGATTGTTGTTGTTTGGGAAAATCAACAACAAAGAGAGGAAGCTAAAAAAACAGATACATAGCATATTGAAAGAACATTTTAATATATGATTTGGGGCAAGACTGATTAAGAAAGAAAAAACTGAACCTTTCAGAAATGGTGCTGTAGCATCAAATTTTCTGAAAGGTTTTTTTTGGAGTTGGCGAATCATTTGGGTCTTTTGGGTTATTCGGAGAATGAAGAAGAGATTAAGAAAATAAACCTACTTGTTTAACAATATATGTCATTTTTAAGTGAGTTGGGATAAACCATTGGACTCATTTTGTAAAATTAAAACATATTTGTTTGACTGTGCCGAAAAACTGTTTTTATAATAATGACGTTCTAAAAATAAGTGAATTAGCCCATATTTAGGCTGATGGCACAGGAGGTAATGAGGAATATGGCAGGATTAATTCGTGTCACACCCGAAGAGCTAAGAGCGATGGCGAAGCAATACGGCGTTGAAAGCCAAGAAGTATTAAATCAGGTTGATCGTTTAAATCGCATGATCTCTGATTTGAAAAGCATGTGGGAAGGTGCTTCAAGCGAAGCGTTCGCAGATCAATACGAGCAGCTCAAACCTTCATTTATCAAAATGTCAGATTTGCTTCAAGATGTGAATCAACAGCTTGATCAAACAGCAAATACACTTGAGTCTACTGACCAAGACATCGCAAATCAAATCCGCGGATAACAGTATGAAAGGGAAGGAGCGCCTGATTCACGAGAAGACGGCGCTCTTTCTATGTAAGGGTGATCCTAAAATGTATATTGATATTACAATAGATTTGAAACATTATAACGGCAGTGTCTTTGATCTCAGGCTGTCAGATTACCACCCGGTGAAAAAAGTAATTGATATTGCTTGGCAGGCTCAAAGCGTCGCTATACCTCCGCGCGAAGGGCACTGGATCAGAGTGGTTAATAAGGATAAGGCGTTTTCCGGAGAATGCAAGCTGTCTGATTGCGGCATTACAAACGGAGACCGGCTTGAAATATTATGAAAGGATCTGGTTGAATGTCAGGTAAACAAAAATCATATTTAGAAAACCAATTAGAAGCCGTTGCCGAGAAAACAGATGCCGGCTATACATTTACCTTTCAACGGGAAAAAATAAAGCTTCTGGACGGTCTCGAAGCCAACGTGATCAAAGATGTAAATCCATTTTTTCAAAAAGAGATCGATGTGACGGATGATGAAGTGATCATCACAATCCAACCTCCTCCCTCCTATAAAGCATTCCGCGTAATAAAGGCTAAAGATAAAAAAAGCAAATGGCAGTTTGCCTATCAGCTTGTTCAAGCTGTACAGCAGCACAATCTGTCGAGGCTGAATTTGATTGTCGCTCCTGAAAACATTGTATTTGATAAAGGCCTAACGCCTTATTTTCTCCATTATGGAGTAAAAGAAAGCATTCCTCCTTACGAGCATGATGAGGAAAGAGTGTGGGGGGAGCTGAAAGCGGCAGCGGCTTTGGCAGTTGACGGCGCTTTTAATTTTGAAGACTACCTGAAATTTAATGAAACGCTGACGTTTTCCGCAGAGGCTAAGGAGATATTGGATGCAGCGTCCTATGATGAACTGCTCGAACTGATTCAAACCCATATCGATGAGCTCGAAGCTAAAGCGAAAACATACATACATATCCCGAGAAAGAAATGGAACATCCAGCGATATATCGGCCTGGGGCTCATTGTTTTGCTAGTACCCGCTCTTATTTATTCGATGTATTCATTATTTTTCGCACAGCCAAAGCACCAGGCGATAGTAGACAGCAACCGCGCTTTCCTAAATAAGCAGTACAGTGAGGTTATCAGCAGACTGTCTAAGTACGATGCGGAAAGCCTGCCTGAATCGGTGCAGTATCAGCTTGCTTATTCCTATGTAGAAGTTGAAAAACAGCTTTTAGATTACCAACGGGATAATATTGAGAAGCTAGTGACATTGCAATCTGAGCCGCAGCATTTCCTTTATTGGATTGATATTGGTAGAGGGGATTATAAAGAAGCGATCAGTATTGGACATAAGCTCGAGTATAACCCATACATTTGGCTTGGCCTTTATAAATACAAGCAGCAGCTCTTAGCTGAGGATAGTAATGATGAAGCAACTCAAAAAGAACTTGATTCTGTTGACAGCGAACTTGATAAAGTGAATAAAGCTAACGCTGAACAGGAAAAAGAATCGAATACTGAGTCTTCAACAACTGATACAACGGAAGAGAAACAACAAGCTGAAGAGACTGAAGAGAAAGCAGCAGAAGAAAAAGCGAAAAAAGAAGAACAAGCGAAGAAAGAAAAAGAAACAGAAAAGAAAGATGAGAAAAAAGATGACAAATAACGTGAGATATGAAGCGCAGGTCATCGCATGCTGCCAGTCGGCCGTTAGGGGGTTCGCCATTTGAGTCTATTATGGGTTTTCTACCAAAATAACGTTCAAAAATTGAAACTGTCTGACCTCCCGGCGTCCCATCCGGTGACCATAGGGCCTGATGTGAAGGATTCCGTTACGATCGGCACCATTCCGTTTGAAAGCGGAATGATTTCTCTTCAAAGAAAGGAATCCGGCGGCCAATACGAAGTTTTCCAGGGAAATGATTGTCTTGGCACGATTGAGCCGGGTACATCATTTACCCTCCGAACGGATCAGCAGAGTATACACTTGATCTTGATGGGCAGTGAGCCTGAGAAATCCGTTTATTTTACGGGGGATCGGGATGAAATCATATGCTCTTCTGAAAAAACAAATGCAGATATTTATTTGAATCCGCAAGATTTTGCTTTTGCTGATCAAAGCACGTTTTCTTTGCTTCGTGTCGGCGAAAGGTGGTCGGTTCATCCTGAAAGCGGGACGATTTTCTTGAACGGAGAGAAGATCATCGCCAATACACCGCTCCAGCCGGGGGATGAAATGTTCTGGAACTTTACGCAAATGAGAGTGACGGAACAAGACCTTTTAGAAATTGTTCATTTTGCACCGTTTGAAACAGCATTAACAGAAACGGTCAAACCAAGCACAGAGATGCAGAAAAAATATCCGCAGTACAGAAGAACACCGCGGATGGTGTACGATTTGCCGGATGACCGCGTTTCTTTCAGTTTTCCCTCTCAGGAGAGCGATCAAACCAACAGAGGGCTGTGGCTCGTCATTCTGCCGCCGCTCGTCATGCTGATCGTGATGGGCGTGGTCGCCATCATCCAGCCGCGCGGCATATTTATACTCGTTTCTTTGGCGATGTTTATGATGACCCTCATTACCTCGACGGTGCAATATTTCCGGGATAAAAACCAGCGGAAAAAACGCGAGGAAAAACGGGAGCGCGTATATAAGCTTTACCTAGATAATAAGCGGAAAGAGCTTCAGGCGCTAGCTGAAAAGCAAAAGCAGGTACTTGAATTTCACTTCCCTTCGTTCGAACAAATGAAATACCTAACAAGTGAAATCAGTGACCGGATCTGGGAAAAGTCGCTTGAAAGCAAGGATTATCTCCAGCTGCGGCTGGGGACAGGAACAGTCCCTTCAAGCTATGAAATCAATATGAGCGGCGGAGACTTGGCCAATCGTGATATTGATGACCTTATGGAGAAATCGCAGCACATGCAGCGTGTCTATAAGGACATCCGCAATGCGCCGGTTACGGTGGATTTGGCGGAGGGGCCGATGGGCCTTGTCGGGAAATCTCAGATTGTTAAGAATGAGGTTCACCAGCTGATCGGACAGCTAGCGTTCTTCAATAGCTATCACGATCTGCGTTTCGTTTTTATTTTTCATGAAGAAGAGTATAAAGACTGGGAGTGGATGAAGTGGCTTCCGCAATTTCAAATGCCCCATATTTATGCGAAAGGTTTTATATATAATGAGCAAACCCGAGATCAGCTCCTGTCTTCACTTTATGAATTAATCAGAGAGCGAGATCTCGAAGATGACAAAGAAAAATTGCAGTTCAAACCGCATTTTGTATTTATCATCACGAATCAGCAACTGATCTCAGAGCACGTCATTCTCGAATATTTAGAAGGGCAGCATGAGCATCTGGGCATCTCTACAATTGTGGCCGCAGAAACAAAGGAAAGCTTGTCGGAAAATATTACGACCCTTGTCCGCTACATCAATGAGCATGAAGGCGACATTTTAATACAGAAGAAAAAAGCGGTAAGAATTCCGTTCCGCCTCGACCATCACCAACGCGGGGACAATGAACGGTTCTCACGCACACTGCGGACGCTGAATCATCAGGTCGGCATTACCAATTCCATTCCGGAAACGGTATCGTTCTTGGAGCTTTTCCATGCGAAGGAAGTAAAAGAAATCGGCATTCAGCAAAGATGGCTGACGAGTGAATCGTCGAAGTCGCTGTCAGTGCCGATCGGCTATAAGGGAAAAGATGACATTGTGTATCTGAACCTTCATGAAAAAGCTCACGGCCCGCACGGGTTGCTTGCGGGGACAACGGGGTCTGGGAAAAGTGAATTTCTCCAGACTTACATCCTGTCACTTGCGGTGCATTTTCACCCGCATGAGGCGGCTTTCTTATTAATTGACTATAAAGGCGGAGGGATGGCGCAGCCGTTTCGCAACATTCCTCATTTGCTCGGCACAATCACGAATATTGAAGGCAGCAAAAACTTCAGTATGCGTGCGCTAGCTTCCATTAAAAGTGAGTTGAAAAAAAGGCAGCGCCTGTTTGATCAGTATCAAGTCAATCACATCAATGACTATACAAAGCTGTACAAGCAGGGCAAAGCAGAAGTGGCGATGCCTCACTTGTTCTTAATTTCTGATGAGTTCGCTGAGCTCAAAAGCGAGGAGCCTGATTTTATCAGGGAGCTTGTCAGTGCCGCGCGTATTGGGCGGAGCCTCGGCGTTCATTTGATTTTGGCAACACAGAAGCCGGGCGGTATCATTGACGACCAGATCTGGAGTAACTCGCGCTTTAAAGTAGCGCTGAAGGTTCAGGATGCCACCGACAGTAAAGAAATTTTGAAAAACAGCGATGCCGCAAACATTACCGTGACAGGACGCGGTTATTTGCAGGTCGGCAATAATGAAGTGTATGAGCTGTTCCAATCCGCCTGGAGCGGGGCGCCTTACTTAGAGGAAGTCTACGGAACAGAGGATGAAATTGCGATTGTCACGGATACGGGCCTGATCCCGCTTTCTGAAGTGGATACCGAAGATATCGCGAAAAAAGACGTTCAAACAGAAATAGAAGCTATAGTTGACGAAATTGAACGGATCCAAGATGAAATGATGATTGAGAAGCTGCCAAGCCCTTGGCTACCGCCGCTCGCGGAACGTATTCCGCGCACTCTCTTCCCATCGGACGAAAAAGATCACTTCCACTTCGCGTATGTCGATGAACCAGATCTGCAGAGACAGGCGCCGATTGCTTATAAGATGATGGAAGACGGAAATATAGGCATATTCGGCTCTTCCGGCTACGGAAAATCAATTGCAGCCGCAACGTTCCTGATGAGCTTTGCGGATATATATACACCTGAAGAGCTTCATGTCTATATCTTTGATTTCGGTAACGGAACGCTTCTGCCATTAGCGAAGCTCCCGCATACCGCGGATTACTTCCTGATGGACCAATCAAGAAAAATTGAAAAGTTCATGATTCGAATTAAAGAAGAAATTGACCGCCGTAAACGTCTGTTCAGGGAAAAAGAAATCAGCCACATCAAAATGTATAATGCGCTGAGCGAAGAAGAGCTTCCGTTCATTTTCATCACAATCGACAACTTTGATATCGTTAAGGATGAGATGCATGAGCTTGAATCGGAATTTGTCCAGCTTTCCAGAGACGGGCAGAGCTTGGGCATTTACTTCATGCTGACAGCAACGCGGGTTAATGCGGTCCGCCAGTCATTATTAAATAACCTGAAAACAAAGGTTGTCCATTATCTCATGGATCAATCTGAAGGATATTCCATTTACGGAAGGCCGAAGTTCAGCCTTGAACCGATTCCGGGGCGCGTCATCATTCAAAAGGAAGAGCTTTATTTCGCGCAAATGTTCCTCCCTGTTGACGCTGATGATGATATCAGCATGTTCAACGGGCTGAAATCTGACGTTCAGCAACTTCAGGAGCGCTTTGCTTCAATGGAGCAGCCGGCACCGATTCCAATGCTGCCTGAGAGCCTGTCGACGAGAGAATTTTCTCTCCGCTTCAAGCTGGAACGCAAGCCTTTATCAGTACCGATCGGGCTTCATGAAGAAACAGTCAGCCCAGTCTATTTTGATTTAGGCAAGCACAAGCACTGCCTAATTTTAGGACAGACACAGCGAGGAAAAACAAACGTCTTAAAAGTGATGCTCGAGCATCTGCTTGATGATGAAACGGAAATGATTGGTTTGTTTGACTCGATCGACCGCGGTTTATCCAAATATGCAAAAGAAACAGATGTCGCATATCTGGAAACAAAAGATGATATTGAGCAGTGGATCGAAACAGCAGAAGATATTTTCAAAACAAGAGAAGCCATGTATGTAGAAGCCGTCCGCCAGGGAGATGCGCAAAATCTGCGATTCTCACAAGTGGTGCTGATGATTGACGGGATTACGAGATTCCAGCAGACGATTGATACGAGAATACAAGACCGTCTGGCAAACTTCATGAAATCCTATGCGCATCTTGGGTTCAGTTTTATCCCGGGCGGAAATCACAGCGAATTCTCAAAAGGCTATGACTCCTTGACGACAGAGATGAAGCAAATTCGCCATGCGATTGTGCTGATGAAAAAATCTGAGCAAAATGTCATTCCTCTCCCGTACCAAAGACAGGAGCCTGAGATTCAGCCGGGCTTCGGATATGTTGTGGAAAACGGGAAGGAGCAAAAAGTTCAAATTCCTTTATGTTCTGCTGAAAGGGAGAGTGCTAGATGACAGAACAACGAAAAAGCTTGATCAAGTTAATATCCGCCGTCATCATCATTTTGCTGCTGCCGGTTTTGTTTTTCCGCTTTATCGGGGAAGACCCGGCGAAAAAAGTAGCGAATTCAACGCGGCAAATCGCGGTGGTGAATGAAGACACAGGCGTATTGAGCGAAGAAGTGAAGTCTGATGAAGAGGACAAATCCGCCCAGTTCGGCAAGGAAGTAGCGACCGTTCTGGGTGAACGTCCCAATTATTCATGGACAGTCGTAAACCGAAGCGCGGCCGAGACTGGTCTCGCATCAAAAAAATACGATGCGATTGTCTACATTCCCTCAGATTTCTCAAAAAACATTCTGAGCTATGACAAAGACCATCCTCAAAAAGCAACGCTCGAATTCAGCATTCAAGATAACCTGAATGCGGTCAACAAAGAAAAAGTGCAGCGTGAGCTCGAGGATGCGCAAAAGAATATGAACAGTAAAATGTCGGCCTTATATTGGAATTTTGTGTCACAAAAAGTAGACAGCATCAGAGGAGAATTTGACAATATCGTCAACAAAGAATCTGAATTCCAGAATGTCATGTACAACTTTTACAAACCTAGCTCAAATGATTTAGCAGGTGAAATCAAACAGCAAAAAGACTTAATCGATGAGCTGAAGAAATCAATGAATGAAGCGCAAAGCACGACAAAAGAAAAAGCTTCAACAGCGGAAGAAGCCAAAAACACGCTGAAAGAATTCGTTGATACCGTTGAAAGGTACAAAGAATATCAAGAAAATCAGAAAAAACTGCTTTTGACAGCCCAAGATGCCACTCAGCAGCAAATTCACACAGGTCTGGATGCCATCCAAGCACAGCAAAAGGCGAATCAGTTCAGCGAACGCATGAGCGGACTGGCAACTGGGATTAGCCAAGCGAAGACGCAAATAGGTCTGACAAGCCTCGCGTTGGACAATGCTAAAAAGTCAAGGCAAGATCAAGTGTCAATGCAGGAAATGGGTATGGCGAAGATTCAAAGTGATCTTCTCGATGAGTATAAAAGAAATGTTTTGAAACAAGTGTACGGACTTCTGGTTGAAGCACGCGAACCAATTACTTTTGGAGACGATCTAGACCAAGATGAATCTGAGAATGATGATCAAGATTCTAAGGAAGAAGACCCTGAAGAATTAAGAATCGATCTTGAAAAACAGCGTGAAGAACTGAAAAACATCGCAGCTGACATTAAGGATATTTCAGACAATCTAAAGGAACCTGAAAAAGAGGAACCGACGCCAGAGGACCCGTCCACTGACAACCCTGACAAACCTGATGATGGAAACAACACAATTCCCGATGATACACAGGGAGACACCGGAAACAATGATAACAATAGTGATACCGGGACTGAAGGACAAACGGACGGCGATACTCAGGATCGTGACCAGCAGGGAACAGACGGTCAGGAGCAGAACGGTGATGCCTCTAATGGTGCGTCAGACAGCGGACAAACCGAAACGGGCACATCTGCCGAACAGACTGCTTCATCTGACTCAGCCCTTCAATTTATCAAGCTGGCAAATGAAGGCGGAACTGGAGAGTCAGGAGATACCGGAGGAGACGGCGGCACGACTCAGCCTGAGGATAAAGACCAAACAGGAAATGACGACATTTCTGATATTGAAAAAACGAAAGAACAGCTCAACAAAGTGTCTGAGCGAATCAAGCAAATTGAACAGGAAATAAAAGAAAAAGAAGAAAAACATAATGAAGAGCTCAATCAGAAACTTGAAGCATTGAAAGCACGAATTAAGGAGCTTGAGGGTGAAG
Organism: Bacillus sp. T17B1; assembly: GCF_026796395.1. Lineage (NCBI taxonomy): Bacteria > Bacillati > Bacillota > Bacilli > Caryophanales > Bacillaceae > Bacillus > Bacillus sp. T17B1. Next base: position 34,576 of record NZ_JALAYA010000003.1, on the reverse strand, counting down.
TAGGGGAACTCAAAGACCAGGTAAAAGAATTAAAAGCTAAATTGAAATCAGAGCATGAAAAAGTATTTAATGATGGTATCTATAGAGCTATTTACGATTTAGAAGCGAAGAATCAACTTGGTTTTATAAAGTCCATTAAATCAGAAAATATTTCTTATTTAATGAGATACTATAGATATTTATCTGTTTATGACTCTTTATTATCTGGAACGATTTACAGCACTGCAAAAGCCAACGCTATTGAAGGCCAGCAGGGCAACGTCAAATCAGTCCTGGCTCTCTCACCAGCAGAATCAGCAAGCTGGGAAGAACTCAAAAACAACACGATGCAAACCGATGAAGACATTAACAGCTTTATCGACGGCATGACTAAATTTACAGAGGACTACAGCGGCTTCATCCGTGACTCTCAAGCAGGTGTTCTCGAGGAACTGACGAACATCTCTGAAAGTGCCGCAAAAGCGACAGAACAGCTCGTAACGGGCACAACACAAGAAGCAGCGACGTTCAGTAACGACGGGCTGTCTGGCACAATGGCACTGAGTATCCAAGATACAGTCGGCCAGGAAGTGCTGCAAATGTCAGACATGATGGGGTCATTGTCTGATCGCCAATCAGGCATTATTGATTACACGACGAATATGCAGCAAAGCGTCAATGATGTTCAGGCGAAAGCTGACACCTTAAACAACAACTGGGGGAAAAATGTCGCTTCCACGAAACTCGTACGCAATGACGTATACGGCATACTCGGAAATACATTAGTAGACGGCCAAAACAACGGCTATGTATATGATTACTTGGCAAATCCGCTTAAAATCAGCGGAGAGGTTCCGGAAGAAAAAATTCAGACGGTACCGCCGGTTGTCATCCTTGTCATTGTGTTGATCAGCAGCCTGTTAATCGGCTATTTCAGCTCGTATTATCAAAATGCGCCGCTTCTCGTAAAAGGAGCGCTATTCGGAATTCTGAATATCCTTGTCGGACTCATGATCAGCTTGTTCGGTTTGAATATTTATTCACTGCCGGACGATCAGACGATTAAGTGGTCGGTGTTTACGATTCTATTGCTGGTCGCAAGCTCTGCCTTCATCCGGACAGCATTCAGATTCGGTTCAATCCCTGGGTGGATCGCTTCAGCGGCAATGATTCTATTCTATGTCGCACCGCTTATTGATTTGATCATGCCGAACTTTACATTTGAAGATCCGGTTTCGAAAGTATATATCGACATCCAGTACGGTACAGGACACTTGTTTACAATGGGAATAACGGTTCTGCTGATCATTGCGGTAATTGCCGCGGCTTTGCCGCTGATTATCCGGATGATGGCCGAACACACAGCAGAAAGCGATGAAACGTATGAAGCGTAATCGCAGCATGGAAAAGGGGATCATGATGTGTATGCTCTCCTTTTCCCTTTTCATACCCTCTGCCGCCGCTGCCGAAACCGAGGAAAATACAGATGTCGCGCCAAACCAATATGAAAAAAAAGACATTGAAATCGATACGAATTATTTGCATGAAGATACCTACTATGAAGAGAAAGTAGAACTGCCTGAGGAACAGAAGAATTTCACTTTTGATAAACCCGAGGACAAGGACGCCGAGCTGATAAAAAATTTGTTTACATCAACAAATCCCGAGGAATCCAACACGATTGCGGCCCAGTCGAAACAGCTCGGGATTACGTTTGCTGAAAAACCAATGAAAAAGACGTCATCCCCAGAAACAGAAGAAGGACAAGGTACATCTTCGTTACTGCTTCCGATTATCTATGTTGTGCTGATCCTGCTCGGAATTGCAGGCATTGTGTTCCTCATCCCAAAAGTCACAGCGCAGGAGAACAAAAAGGCATAGGCCCTGTGCTTGTGTTGTGCTAAAGCGGTACCGTACAATAGGAATGGAAGGAGGAGGTTGTTTCTAATGGAACTTTATATCATCACCGGAGCGTCAAAAGGACTGGGAGAAGCCATTGCATTACAGGCTTTAGAGAAGGGCCATGAAGTCCATGCCTTATCCAGAACAAAAGCGGATGTCTCACACGAAAAACTGACGCAGCATCAAATAGACCTCATTAATCTCACAGAAGCTGAACAGCAATTTGAAACATTGCTTTCATCCATTAATCCAGATCGTTATTCAGGTATTACCCTGATCAATAACGCCGGAATGGTAACGCCGATCAAACGCGCCGGCGAAGCGTCTCTTGACGAGCTTCAGCGCCATTATCAACTGAACTTGACAGCGCCCGTCCTTTTGAGTCAGCTGTTTACAAAAAGGTTAGCATTATACAGCGGCCAAAAGACGGTTGTCAACATTACGTCAGGCGCCGCCAAAAATCCATATAAGGGATGGAGCGCGTATTGCAGCTCAAAAGCCGGTCTCGACATGTTTACGAGGACATTTGGATTTGAACAAGAGGATGAAGAACTGCCAGTGAACATGATTTCCTTCTCACCAGGTGTGATGGACACTGAGATGCAAGCTGTCATCCGTTCTTCATCGAAAAAGGATTTCCACGACATTGAACGTTTCCGGAAATTAAATGAAACAGGAAGCCTTCGCAGTCCGTCCTTTATTGCCGGCACACTGCTTTCTTTATTAGAAAAAGGGACAGAAAACGGACGCATTTACGATATTAAAGAGTTTTTGTAGAGCAGATATTTTCTGCTCTTTTTTTTATAAAAAAGTCTATCGCCCTCGCATTCTGTTGAGTAGCCGCATATACTGACTGAAACTCTGCTTTTAGGGTATAACAATGATGATTAAAAGACAAAATGATGTGACATAAGAATTGAGTTTCTCTGCAAATTATGTTAGCATTCTAAAAATATCTAAAGGAGGGGTTTCCATGAGAAAGGTTACATTAATGGATGTTTTCACCCATCCAATTGCACAAAAATATTTACAGCGTTCCGGCGTGGCACATGCGATTGCCTGCGCTTACCATGCGTACAGGCTGTCTATAAAGAATGACATCAACCCTGATTTAGCTGCAAAAGCGGCGCTGTTGCATGATATCGGCCATTATGAATGGTATACAGACGGAAAGTGGGATTATGAGAAATACAAAAGAAATGACATTCATGCCATTAAAGGGGCGGAACGGGCTCATAAGCTTCTGATTCGGCTTGGCGAGGAACCGAAAGCGGCAAAAGAGATTGCCCTTGCCATTTTGCTTCATACCGATTCCTATTTACCTGAAGGCGAATTAGATAAAAACACACTGCAGCAGATTGTCAAAAAAGCGGACGAACTTGATGAAGAGCCGGGAGGCCACCATCATTATCGCCAAATTGATCCTTCAACTGCACGTAAAAAAATAGAAAAGCTGGACCGATTAATCGACCAAGCCCAGGCATCCATGACAAAGCCTGTATAAGTCCCGCTTTTTTCACGGAACAGCGCCAGCTTTCTTCGCTGTCTCCGCTTCATCACCATTTCCTTTACAACCGCTTCCCAACATATTCTCCTAAAATCCCCGCGTTCCTGGTTTTATCAGGTAAGCCTGTGTCATTATCCATAATTGCGGCATAAACTGAGATAAAACATCAAAAGGGGATTGAAGTATGGTCAACCAAGGTAGTCCGCAACTGGTCTCTTTAGTCGATCCTTATGTCTATCAGACCATTAAAAAGCTCATCGGCTCAAGGTTCGTGATACAAACAGTACGAGATACGGTCAGAGGCAGACTGATCGATGTAAAACCTGACCATATCACCATTGAAGGAGCCCGAGATTCTGTTTGTTTGATCAGAATTCAGCACATGATTTCCATCACGCCAGATTACAGTGAGCGGGTTTAACAGTGCTTGCGCATGAAAAATAGGCGTACACCGAGACGTCCTATTTTTCTGTTAAGCGCTGTAAAAAAGCACTATGATACATTATATCGTCAAGGTCAACACGGCAAATTCTTTGTAATCACCATCTGAAAAACAAAAAGTGACGCCGTACACTGTATAGCTGGAACGGACTGAACCATCTGAATCTTTTACATATAGCCGGGATTTCCCGGCAAATGGGCACAGAGCAGTGCTGCCTCACCACAACATTCGAATTCGGCGATTTTGCCGTCTTGGCTGATATCCAGCAGGATACAATCATTGACTCTAAGCTCCTCAGACCGTACATTCCTGCTCTTTTTTGGAGGAAGAACATAGATATAAGCCAATTCTGAATCTTTATCATATGTCACTGCTTTCATCATCAACACTCCTTTCATTATATTAAGAGTTCTGATATGAGTTCATTTTTGTTACAATGATGGGGTATAAGCCCTTTTATCTGACAGACAAAGAAAAACTAGGAGGAACAAAGCTTGTTGAAATCAAAAGTCCATTTTTGGACATTGCAAATTTTATTTGTTTTGCTGATTATTTACGTAGCAACAAAGGTTTCATTTGTATTTCAGCCGTTTATTGTTTTTATCTCAACATTGTTTTTCCCGATGCTGATTGCGGGAATTTTGTATTTCATTTTTAATCCGGTCGTCCGCCTGCTTGAGAAAAAAATTCCGCGGACATTATCCATTCTATTGATCTATTTACTATTTATCGGTTTGCTGGCCTTCGTTTCAGCGTCAGTCGGGCCTATCATAACATCGCAAGTGACCGGGCTGTTTAACAATCTTCCTGATTATATAAAACAGATTCAGTCGCTGACAAAAGATTTGTCCCATTCCCAATGGTTTACCTGGATGATGAATCAGGATTATGTATCGATATCAAAAATTGAACAGTCGTTGACAAGCTTTCTCCAAAACCTGCCGCAAAATATCACGTCCAGTTTATCTGCGGTGTTTGGTGTCGTGACAAACATCACACTTGTTATTATCACTGTTCCATTTATCCTTTTTTATATGCTGAAAGACGGACATCGCTTTCCGCATCTAGCGGTAAAAATTCTCCCGGCTTCTTATCGGACAGAAGGCTTAAAGATTTTTAAAGATTTATCCGATACGCTGGCGGCTTATTTTCAGGGACAGCTGTTGATCTGTCTTTTTGTCGGAACAGCATGTTTTATCGGCTACTTAATTGCTGGGCTGCCGTATGCCTTGATTCTTGGGATTGTCATGGCGATTACCAATATCATTCCTTATGTCGGGCCTTTCCTCGGTGCTGCTCCGGCTGTCATTGTTGGTTTTATGGACTCTCCGGCCAAAGCGCTGTTTGCGATTATTGTTATTGTCATCGTTCAGCAGCTCGACGGGAACCTGCTGTCTCCTCTTGTAATCGGAAAGCGGCTGAATACGCATCCGCTTACGATTATTTTGCTGTTGATCGGAGCGGGAAGCTTTGGCGGCATTCTCGGCATGATTTTAGCTGTGCCGGTCTACGCGGTAGTGAAGGCATTCTTCCTGAATATTGTCCGCTTGTTCAAGCTGCGCCAGCGGTCACGCCTTGAAGAAAACGCCAAGTCCGCTGAATAGGCGGGCACCATTTGCGCCTCTTTGCATATGATGCTGTAAATCAATGCGGAGGTGGGGAAATGCCTGCGATTGTAGGTCCGATTTATATTATGTCAATATCAGGTGATGCAGCGGCCAGCTTTGGGGATGTGTTTGCGATTTCGCCAAAGAGCGTTGATCACACAGGCGCAGGATCGGGTGCGTTTCAATTAGGTGATTATATGAAGGTCAATAATGAACATAGCAAAACGAATTTCAATGATTCCGATATTATTGATGAAACCGTTTCGTTTAACGAGTAACAGCCTTTTCAGGAGAGGCTGTTGCTTTTTTATTGTATAATATGGGTAGTCTTTGAATAGAGAGGTCATGTTATGAAAATCAGAAAAGCGAATATCAATACGCAAACCGGAATGATCACGGACGTGTATCTGCATGAAAACAGAAAAGAACTGCGAACGCTGGTAGCGGTTCCGCAGCTGGAGTGGAGTACGATCATTTCTTATGAAGAAGATAAAGCATCTCTGCCTGAACGGCTGGAAGCTTCTTTGCGCCGGCATACAGAGGAAGAACCGGCTGGTGAGCTGGCCAAAAAAATTATTCATTGGGTAACAGAAATGTAAACCGCCCTTGAGAGTTTAGCTCCTGCCTGATCAGGTGATAATGAAGACAAACAAGACGGGAGGACAAGCTTTTGAGTGATGAAAAAATAGATCTCTATTTGCAGCAAGGAATGTACGGGCCCTTGGAGACAAAGCCAGATGAGCGCCATTTGTTTTTAGGCTCATTAAGGGAAAGAGTGCTTTTGGCATTGACAAAAGGGCAGGTGCTCAGAAGCAAACCCTATAAAGAAGCGGAGCAGGCGCTGAAAAACAGCAAAAACATAACCCTTTTGATTAATGGAGAGCTTCAGTATCAATCGTACTCTCCCTATATCCAAATGGCGAACCGGAACGGAGTGCACTTCAAGATCGTATCTGATCTACAGTTTCATACGCCTTTAGGCCTTGTCATTGCGGCTGACATCGCTGTGAATCGTGAATTGATATATATTCAGGACGACATTTTTAACCGGTCAGTGCTGAAACCTTAAGAGACAAACGGACCGTTTGTCTTTTTATTCATGGCAATTCACTTGCAACTGGAGATAAGATATAATGTTCTCATACTGATGGCGGGGAGGCAGGCTATGAAAAAAGCACTTATTTGTATTGATTATACGAATGATTTTGTGGCGAGTGACGGAAAATTGACCTGCGGGGAGCCCGGCAGAATGATTGAAGAGGCGATCGTCAATTTGACTGAAGAATTCATCACAAATGGTGATTACGTCGTATTAGCAGTAGATTCTCATGATGAAGGGGATCAATATCACCCTGAAACCCGTCTTTTCCCTCCGCATAATATCAAAGGCACGGATGGAAAAGATCTGTACGGAAAGCTTTTGCCTCTATATCAGAAACATGAACATCAACCAAATGTTTACTACATGGAAAAAACGAGATATTCTGCTTTTGCGGGAACTGATTTAGAGCTCAAACTCAGAGAGCGGCAGATTGACGAATTGCATCTTGCCGGTGTCTGCACAGATATTTGTGTGTTGCATACAGCGGTTGACGCTTACAACAAAGGTTTTCGGATTGTTGTGCACAAACAGGCTGTTGCCAGCTTTAATCAGGAGGGGCACACGTGGGCTCTTACCCATTTTGCAAACAGCATCGGAGCGCAAGTGGCAGAGTAAGGAAGGGGAAAAAACAGTGTTAGAGTATGGTTTTAAAGATGACAGCCTGTCATTACATACAGACCTTTATCAAATCAATATGGCAGAAACTTACTGGAGAGACGGCATTCATGAAAAGAAAGCCATTTTTGAGCTTTTTTTCAGAAGGCTTCCGTTTGAAAATGGTTATGCGGTATTTGCAGGCTTGGAAAAAGCCATCGAATATCTGGAAAACTTCAAGTTTACGGATAGTGACCTGAATTATTTACAGGAAGAACTCGGGTATCATGAAGATTTTATTGAATATTTGCGTGGTTTGACTTTTACAGGCTCACTTTACTCCATGAAAGAAGGAGAGCTCGTATTTAACAATGAGCCGATTATGAGGGTGGAAGCCCCCCTTGTAGAAGCGCAGCTGATTGAAACGGCTTTGCTCAACATTGTGAACTACCAAACATTAATTGCAACAAAGGCTGCCCGGATTAAAGGCGTCATCGGCGATGAAGTCGCGCTTGAATTCGGAACAAGACGGGCGCATGAAATGGATGCAGCCATGTGGGGAGCGAGAGCAGCCTTAATCGGCGGATTCAGCGCGACAAGCAATGTAAGAGCTGGAAAGCGCTTTAATATTCCAGTATCCGGCACGCATGCGCATGCGCTTGTGCAGGCTTACCGCGATGAATATACCGCTTTCAAAAAATACGCGGAAACGCATAAGGATTGCGTCTTCTTAGTTGACACGTATGACACACTTCGTTCAGGCATGCCGAATGCGATTAAAGTGGCCAAGGAATTCGGAGACCGCATCAACTTCATCGGCATTCGCCTGGACAGCGGCGATTTGGCGTACCTGTCAAAAAAAGCCCGGAAAATGCTTGATGAAGCAGGATTTACAGATGCGAAAGTCATTGCTTCAAGTGATTTGGATGAGCATACCATTATGAATTTAAAGGCTCAAGGGGCGCGCATTGATGTTTGGGGTGTCGGTACGAAGCTGATCACGGCCTATGACCAGCCGGCTCTCGGCGCGGTTTACAAACTCGTTGCCATTGAAGAAGACGGGAAATTGGTCGATACGATCAAAATTTCCTCCAATCCTGAAAAAGTGACAACACCGGGCAGAAAAAAAGTGTACCGCATTATCAATCAGTCCAATCATCATTCTGAAGGTGACTATATTGCGCTTTATGATGAACAGGTAAATGATCAGAAGCGGCTCAGAATGTTCCACCCGGTTCATACATTTATCAGCAAATTTGTCACAAATTTTTATGCGAAGGATCTTCATGAGCTGATTTTTGAAAAGGGCATTCTTTGCTACCAAAATCCTGAGATCTCAGACATACAGCAGTATGTGCAGGATAACCTCAGCCAGCTGTGGGAGGAATATAAGAGAATCAGCAAGCCGGAAGAATATCCGGTTGATTTAAGCGAGGACTGCTGGAGCAATAAAATGCAGCGGATTCATGAAGTAAAAAGCAGGCTTGATGAAGAGCTTGAGGAAGAATAAAGAAACTGGCCTTTCGCTTCGAAGGGCCAGTTTCTTTTTGAATATATTAATTTTCATGATTAGACAATTTTCGTCAAATTATTTGATATACTTAAGGGGTGAAAGCTGCGCGTATTGTAAGGGGGAAAATCAATGAGGGTGTTTGTTGCAAGACAGCCTATTTTTAATAGAAAAGAACAGGTTGTTGCTTATGAGCTGCTGTATAGAGAAAGCGAAGAAAATGTATATAGCGCGAAAGACGGCGATCAGGCAACAACAGATTTAGTAATCAACAGCTTTTTAAACATCGGAATTGAGAAGCTGACGGAAGGGAAACGCTGTTTTGTTAATTTTACGGAAAGCTTGATGTTATCGAACCTTCCCACCTCCTTCAACCCGAAACAGCTTGTCATTGAAATCCTTGAAGATATACCAATCACGCCGGCCCTCGTCTCCAGATGCAAAGAATTGAAAAAAATGGGGTATATGCTGGCACTTGACGATTTTTATGCGATAAACCCGCAAAATGAAGGCTTACTGGAAGAGCTCATGAGCTATATTGATATATTGAAAATTGATTTTCTCAAAACAACACGAATGGAACGCAGAAAAATTTTGCAAACCTACGGCTGCAGAGGCTTGATTTTTTTAGCGGAAAAAGTAGAGACCCGAAAAGAATATAAACAAGCGGCACAAGACGGCTTTCAATTATTCCAGGGCTACTTTTTCAGCGAACCGCGCATCATCAGCGGGCATGATCTGTCGACTCACTTCTATTCTTACTATGAACTGCTTAACGAATTGAGCAAAGAACAGCCTAACATAAAGCATGTGACCGAATACATAGAGCGGGATTTATCACTGTCCTATCAAGTCTTAAAATTTTTAAACTCATCCCACAGCCGTTTGATCCAGAAAATTGAAAGTATTCAACAGGCCATTATGCTGCTTGGGTTTAATGAAATCAAACGGTGGATATACATTCTTTCCTTTAAGGATTTAAGCAGTAAAGGGCATTCCAGCAAGCACGAAATCATTAAGATTTCTTTGATGAGAGCAAAGCTTTGTGAGCTGCTGGCAAGAAAAACAGCCCGGCCGCAGCCTGCCTCTTATATGCTGATTGGAATGTTTTCTCTTATAGACACCCTGCTGCACCGAGAACTAGAGGAGATTATTCAAGAATTGCCTTTAAAAGATGAAGTCGGGCAAGCGTTATTAGGCCATCAAAACGACTACTACCAAATGCTTGAGCTTGTGAAATGTATTGAAAGCAACAACTGGGACACTTGCACAGAATTAGGCAAAGAACTGGACAAAGAAGAAGCGTATGAATGTTATCTTGAAGCTCTGGAGTGGTGTCATAATCTAATGGACGCAAAATGATTGCGGGCATCTGACCACCGCAAAGCAAGAATCATTCGGCTTTGCGTCCCGATGAGGCTGATGTAGATGCCGTCGGGATTAAAGACCGTATCCACTTCATGCCGTACGCCCATTTGTTTAATCAGGCGCTTTACAGATTGTTTGTCTGATTGCTCGGCTGCGGTCAGAATGCGGTGCGAGAGCTCCCGCGAGCCCGCAATGCGGTTGAGAACAAGCTGGGCATCGGCGAACAGCCCTGACGCCTCCCTTGCTGAACGGATAAAGAAATCTGTATTGGCAGAAGCCTGAGGGCGACGAATCTCATACGGATAGGCGTAAAACCAAGGATAACAATAACTCATGGGAGCACCTCACACAAAAGGGATGTTTCTATATGTATAGAGCCCTAATTGCTGAATATGACAAAGCGAAAAGGCCACAACTTTAGCGTTGCGGTCTTTTTCGGTGTTTGTCGGTCAGGATACGCCAAGAATCGCATATTCCTTTTTGAAAATACAGTAATTAGGACTATAGTCCCGCTTGATAAGAATGCGAAACCCGTTAACATCAAGGAGATTAAGAATCTTTCTCAATTTCGGGACATATAAATACTCTTATTCATAGAAAGATAGTCCCGTTCTTGTTGTGATTCCTTTGGGTATTTTGGTCTAATTAGATTTGCGGTGTCACGCAGGACTTTTTTGTATACTTTTCGGTGAAAAATAAGCCAAAAGCAGATACACTATTAGTAACAGATCAAATACCTAGGACTCGTTCACCATACACAATTCATTGATCTTTCAAAAAAAGGAGTGTGGAAACGATGGAAAAGAAACTTGAAGAAGTAAAACAATTGTTATTCCGACTCGAACTTGATATTAAAGAAACGACAGATTCATTACGAAACATTAACAAAAGCATTGATCAGCTCGATAAATACAATTATGCAATGAAAATTTCGTGAAAAAGACTTGGAAACAAGTCTTTTTTTTCGTTTTTCCCATACAATAAAAGGATAAAGTATTATATGATTGTAAAAAAACGAAAAACCTGCTGTCTTTTGGATAGCCCATTTAGTAAAATGGAAGGGGAGGGAGGAAGGCGTTATTGAGCAGATATGTTTAGATTCTGTGGGGATCAAGGAGAAAATGAAGGAGATTGTAGATGAAAATATTTTAAATGAGGACTTGAAAGAGAAACTCAAATCTTTTGTTGAAGTAAAAAAACAATTTTCATTTGCAGAATTAGCTTATAACCATTACATAGCATTTGACGGAAAAAATGATACAGCTATTGAGTTATTGGCTTCAGGTATTGAACTTTTAATTTTATCTGCGGACATTTTTGACGATATTGAGGATAAAGATAATACTCAGGCTGTCTGGATGAAATTAGATCCTTCTATAGCAACAAACGCAGCTACTACACTTTATACATTAAGTTTGCAAGTGATAAATTCTGTTTCTAATAATCCAGAACTTTTAAGGCTCACTTTACAATATTCACTTCAATCTTTACAAGGGCAACATGTTGATTTGAATTTTAAAAAAATTTCATCAGAATCAGAGTATATTGAAATGATTAAACAAAAGTCAGGTTCGCTGGTGACATTGCCAAGTGTCCTTGGTGTTTACTTGGCAACTGGAGAATTTAATGAAACAGTCGATGAATATTCACGTTTTTTGGGCATAGTCGAGCAGATTGCCAATGATCACTATGGGCTTTATTATCCAGACAATAATGACTTGAAAACAAGACACACTCTTGCCTTCTACTATCTAAAAAATAAATATAACCAATCATCCATTGACTTATTAAATTTTTATGCGCTAGAAGAAAAAATGATAAATAATTTGGATGAATTGAAAAGGAAATTACGTGATTCAGGAGTAATATTATATTTAAACGTTATTAAAAATTTAGCATTGGAAAATTTCAAGGAATCATTTGGAAAACTAAGCTTAGATGAACAAAGAAAGAATAAACTATTTGTTCAATTATTAAGGGGGAATAGAAATTGAGACATATTGATAAAATTATAAGCCATCTAGTAAATAATCCTGAAGCGATTGATCAATTTAAGAATGGGAACTTAACCTTGCTAAATATAAATGAAAAAGAAAAAAAAGCTATATTATATGCGTTTGAACAAGGAGAAGTGCCAAGAACAAGCAATTGGCCTCCAATAGAAGCTATCAGTAATTTTTTTGAGGATGATAAAAGAAAAAGTTTTATTTAATTACGGGATGATGTGATGCAAAGAAATATTAACGTATTCAAGTATTTGTCTTTAGCCCTTATCATTTTAAGTTTTATTTATGTCATCTACCTCTCTTATATTTCTGTTTTTAACATCTTCGTAGGTGCTGATGTGAAGATTAATGAACAGGGTAAGTTAGAGGTCACCAACGTTGTAGATTATACAGATGAATATTATTCAGGTGTGAAAAAGGGTGACATCATTTTAGAAGTGAATGGGGAAAAAGGCAGTGAAGTCCAGTTAGAAAGCGGAAGATTGGTCAATGTAGAAAGTTTAATTGTTGAGAGAGATAATAAATCATTTCATTTACAAAATGTAAGCTTAATAAGTGAAGAGAATTTATTTATGTATCTCATTCCAATCATCTCTTATTCAATCTGTTTATTTTGTATATTTTTTGTTTACAGAATAAATAAAGTTAGAAAATCATCTTCTGCTTTTGTTTTAATTTTATTTTTGTTATTTGTATCAGTAGCGTATGTGAGTGCCTGCGGTGCAAGAAGAGGAGAAGAGGTTAGTACCTACCTTCTTGTTCTTACTTTAGTAAGTTGTCCAATTTTATATATTCACTTTATATATAAATATTTTGTGGAATTAGGCACCAAGTTATTCAAAAAGAAGATTTTAATCATTATGTATATGCTTCCAATAATAAACCTGTTATTGGAAGCTGTTATGGGTAATAGATTAAATTCTTCTACTTTTTTGTCTAACTTGAACTTGATTTCCTTTTTTGTCTTAGTTCTTACTGTATCTATTCTTATCCATCAAGGGGTAAGAAAAATTAAACATAATGAGCAAAAGTCGATTTTGAAGGTCCTTTCTTATACAAGTATTCTGGCTTTCAGTCCTTTTATTATCTTTTTTGCTATCCCATATGTGTTGTTTAATACGTATCTTTCACCCTTTAGTTTGGCAGCTTTTACACTTGTTATACCTTTTTCTTTAGTATATCAGTTTATGACCAATAGACTTTACAATATTGACTTTGTTGTAGGACGGCTTAAGTACTATGGGTTCTTAGCAATTACTCCTACTGTGATTGTAGTCACCATATTTAATTATGTCCAGAAACCAAAAGATAACTTCTATTCTGTCAAGCTAACAATTGTAATATATCTGCTTATGTTTGCTGTTTTTTACTTTAAAGAGATCATTGACTTTCGTTTCAAGTTGAAAAGGTTCACAGAGAAATTTAATTATCAAGATGGAATTTTTAAATTTACTCAGTTAATAAAACAAGCATCATCGGTAGATCAAGTGCTTATTTACTTTAAAAATGCAATCTTAGAAGTACTGAACATTGATAATGCTTGCGTGTTTGATAATTCTAAGGGGGAGATTACCCTTCTTAGCAAGAACAACTACAAAGATATAACTTATAAAAAGTTCGAGAAATATGCTCAACATTTTACAGGTGATATTGGAAAAATTGTAGAGTTTAAACAAGGTTTTATTATTAAAATAGGTGAACGAGGAGACAGATCATTTCTAGTACTATGTTTCTCAAGCTATAATACCTTTAAATTAACAAGAGATGAAATTGCATGGCTTAAAACATTAGCGTTTTATACAAATGTTTCATTGGAAAACGTGATGAAAATCGAAGAATTGATGGTGCATCTTGAAGATTTAAAACAACAGGAATCAAACCCCGTTTGGCTCAAAAAACTTATGTACACCATTGAAGAAAAACAACGTTCAGAACTCGCCCGCGATCTCCACGATTCCGTCCTCCAGGATTTGATTTCATTAAAGCGCCAGTGCGAGCTGTTTTTGGCTGGTTTTAAGAAGGATGATAACCCTTGCCAGGAAGAGGTGAAGGACAAGCTTGTGCAAATGAATGAGCAAATGTCTGACGTGATTTCGATGACAAGAGAGACGTGTCATGAATTGCGGCCGCAGCTTCTGTATGATCTTGGGCTGGTGAAGGCGCTGTCCAAGCTGGTGGCGCAGCAGCAGGAGCGGGTTCCGTTCCATATCCGTTTAAATACCGACAGATTTACGGCTTCGCTTGATCTTGATTCGCAGCTGAATTTGTACCGGATCATACAAGAGTTCCTGTCTAATGCGGTCAAGCACTCTCAGGCGACGGATGTGCTGATTATGCTCATCAGTATTCAAAACAAAATCGTTCTTCATTATGAGGACGATGGTGTAGGGTTTGATCAAGAAAAAACTACTGAGCATTCCATGAGCATGGGACTTTCTGGCATTAAGGAGAGAGTCAGGGCTTTAGATGGGCGCCTTCGGATTGAAACAAGTGAAGGAAAGGGCTTTAAGGCTGATATTGAAATCGAATTGTAATGGTTTTATAACGGAAACGACTTGGCACAAGCCAAGTCTTTTTTATAAAATGGAAATGAGTGAGTAAAAGGGAGGAAAACATGAAAAAGATACTAGTGATTGATGACCATCCGGCTGTCATGGAAGGCACCAAGACAATTTTGGAAACGGATTCTAACCTGTCTGTTGATTGTCTCAGTCCTGAACCGAGCGAACAGTTTATCAAGCAGCATGATTTCTCGTCATATGATCTCATTTTAATGGATCTGAATTTAGGCGGCGAGGTCAATGGGATGGAGCTTTCTAAACAGATATTACAAGAGTATCCTCATTGTAAAATTATCGTGTATACCGGTTATGAGGTTGAGGATTATTTTGAGGAAGCGATTCGTGCGGGACTGCACGGTGCCATCAGCAAAACGGAATCTAAAGAAAAGATCACCCAATACATATACCACGTACTCAACGGAGAAATTTTAGTTGATTTTGCTTACTTTAAACAGCTGATGACTCAGCAAAAAACAAAGCCTGCTCCTTCCTCTCAAAAAGAACAAGATGTGCTCACACCTAGAGAATGCCTGATTCTTCAAGAAGTTGAAAAGGGTTTTACAAACCAAGAAATCGCAGATGCACTTCATTTAAGCAAGCGGTCCATTGAATACAGCCTGACATCAATTTTCAATAAGCTGAATGTCGGTTCCCGGACGGAAGCAGTTTTAATTGCGAAATCAGATGGTGTACTTTAAATAAGGGGGGATATGATGGATACGAAACACACATTGCTTGAAGCGCTTGGAATTGAGATTGTTGAGAACACAGCGGAACGATGTGTTGCGGTCATGCCGGTGGATCATCGGACAGTGCAGCCGTTCGGATATTTGCATGGAGGCGCTTCAGTGGCTCTGGCAGAAACCGCGGCGAGCGCAGGGGCGCAGAACCTGATTGATCACACGACTCAAGCTTGTGTCGGTTTGGAGATTAACGCCAACCATTTAAAATCCGTAAAGGAAGGAACGGTAAAGGCAGTAGCCGAACCCGTTCATATAGGCAGAACGACTATTGTCTATCAAATTCATATTTATGACGAGCAAGAAAGGCTGATCTGTATCTCCAGATGCACGCTGGCTGTCATCAAGAAATAAAAAAACAGCCGGAACTCTGCCTGTCCGGCTGCTTATTCTTATAAGTAAGAATCCTCTTTTCGTTTAATCACAAAGTTTCTGATTCCGTTATAGTTATCCTGTACACTTCTCTTATTAAGCTTGACGCCGGAGTTGTACGCAGCACGGCAGATCAAGTGTCCCCCGACAGGCGACGTAATAAAGATAAAGAGTATCCCGAGCAGAATTTTTGCGGAAATGTTCCCCGTTACAAACCACAAATAGAAGAAGACACCAAGCAGAATCATATTGACGCCTAACGTTGAGCCTTTAGAGGCAGCATGAGAACGTGTAAACACATCAGGAAGGCGAATTACTCCTAATGAAGCAACGAGGCACACAAGTGCGCCTACCAAAATGAATGCAGCCACAACGACCTTAGCGAATTCGATCATTTTCGATAATCTCTCCTTTCTCCAGGAACTTGGAAAATGCGATCGTTCCGATAAATGATAAAATCCCCAGCAGCAAAATTATATCCAGAAACGCACTTGTTTTCAGCAAAATGGAGACAAGCGCTGTGATCGCGATCAAGTTGATGCCGATTGCATCCAGAGCCACGACTCGGTCAGGCACAGTCGGCCCTTTAATAACACGAATGACATACAAAAAGGTAGACACTGCCATAATGCCAAGCGCGAGTTGCAGAATCAGCGTAAACATCAGCGGCTCACCTCCTGTATGGCTTTTTCAAATGACTCCCGAATATCAAAAATGGCTTTTTCAGCATCCTCAATATCCATCGCGTGAATATAAAGTATCGTCCTGTCATCTGAGATATCCATCACCAAGGTTCCCGGCGTTAACGTAATGAGCAGTGACAGCAGGGTGATTTCCCAATCTGTCGTAAGCTCAGTTTTAAAAGCGAAAATGCCGGGTCTGATATTCAGTTTCGGCGATAGGACTGATTTCAGCACACTGACATTGGCAAGGTACAGTTCCCTTAAAAAAATCAAAAAGAGTTTGATGATAGAAAACATTTTCCATAGATAAAACTGGCGAGTAAAAAAGCGCCGGAAGAAAAAGAGAGAGAGCATTCCCAGGATGTAACCTGTGAAGAATCCTGCGGCGCTTGGACTATTGCTCAAGAACATCCAGCAAAAAGCGAGAAACACATTTAATAAAATTTGAAATGCCATGCGATCTACTCCTTCAAAACAGCTTCAATATATTTTTCCGGATTCAGCAACGTCTCGGCCGCTTGATCAACGTAAGGAGACACCCATTCTGTACCCAATCCGAAGAGAAGAGACAGTAAGAGAAAAATAGCTGCCGGATAAAGAAGTCCTTTAGCGGTTCTATGATTTGGTTTTGGTGTTTCTTTTTCTTCGCCCCAAAACGCATGGATAAAGATCCTCAGCACAGAGTAAAGTACGAGCAGACTCGAGAGCAGAATCAGCATGGAAATCGTAAATTCACCTTCTGCGAAGCCGCCCTCCGCAATTTTAAGTTTGCCGACAAATCCGCTGAGAGGCGGGATGCCCGCAAGAGATACAGCTGAGATGAAAAACATCCACCCTAGAACAGGGTAGCGTTTGATCAGCCCGCCCATTTTGTGCAGGCTCGCTGTTCCTGCCAATGCGATCAGCGTCCCTGCCAGCATAAATAAAGCACCTTTAATCAGCATATCGTGAATCAGATAGTAAATCGCGCCTTGGATTGATGCAGGGGTATGAACTGCCACACCGAACAAAATCACACCCACAGCAGTAATAATGTTGTAGATCACAATTTTCATGACATTCGAATAAGCAAGTGAACCGATAACACCGAAAATTACAGTCAGTGCTGCGAGCCAATTCATCAGCTGATGGGTAAAGGCTGTATCGTGAATAAAAATCAATGTGAAGACTCTAGTGATCGCGTATAAACCGACTTTGGTGAGCAATGCGCCGAACAACGCGGAGATTGCCGCCGGAGGTGCGTAATAAGAGCCTGGAAGCCAAAAGTAAAGGGGGAAGATTCCGCCCTTCATGCCAAATACCAAAAGCAGCAGGACACCAATCACAGTGATCAGCCCGGTTTGCCCTGATTCGCTGATTTTCACACTAAGATCGGCCATGTTTAACGTACCGGTTACAGCGTATAAAAAGCCGACGCCGATGACAAATAAGGCAGACGATACGATATTAAACACAATATATTTAAGGGACTCCCGCAGCTGAATTTTTGTGCCGCCTAATACAATCAGCATATAGGAAGCAATAAGCAGGAGCTCAAAAAATACGTACATATTAAATAAATCGCCTGTTAAAAACGCTCCGCTGACACCGGCAAGCAAAAACTGAACGGCAGAGTAATAAAAGGAGCGCTCCCGTTTTTCACCGACGGAACGGAAGGAATAAAGCACAACCAATAAACCAATTATTGATGTTGTGAGAACGAGCAGGCTGGCAAATTGGTCTGCGACCAGCACAATGCCGTACGGCGCTTTCCAGCCGCCCAAACTAAGTGTCTGGATACCATTTGTAAAGACAGTCTGTACGAGTATGCCACTGATCATAATCCCGATTGCCGATGCCGCAGTGCTGAAGATCCGCATGAGCATAAGATTCTTCGTCATGAAAATCAGCAGAATGGCCGACAGAAGCGGGATCAGGATTGGCAAAATAACAAAATTATTCATGTTGATCATTTCCCCTCATTTGATCCATATCGTCCGATTTCAATTCCTGATAAGCGCGAAAGGCCATGACGAGGATGAATGATGTAACGCCAAATGAAATGACAATTGCGGTCAAAATCAGGGCTTGCGGAAGCGGATCGACAAATGATTTGGCATGCTCGCTCAAAATCGGAGCGGCACCTTTCTTTAATCCTCCCATGGTCAAAAGCATTAAATGAACGCCATGGCTTAACAGTGCTGTTCCGATAATGACGCGAAGCAGGCTTTTAGACAGCAGCAAATACGTAGCAGCCATAAAAATAATACCGGCTAAAACAGCCATTAAGATTTCCATTATTCTTCCTCTCCAATCGTTTGAATAATGGTCATCGTAACGCCTACGACAACAAGATAAACGCCTAAATCAAATATCGTCGCCGTGGCGAGCTCCGTTTTCCCAAGGATCGGCAGCTGAAAGTATCCGAATGCGTGGGTTAAAAAAGGAGCCCCGAAGACAAAGGAGCCAACCCCGGTTAATACTGCGAGCAGGAGGCCGGCTCCCGCGATATAAATGAAATTAACCGGCAAAATGGAACGCACGGTTTTTAAATCATATGCCAAGAGCAATAGAACGATGGAAGAGGACGTGATCAGTCCGCCGACAAAGCCTCCCCCAGGCGCGTTATGCCCCGATAAAAATGAATAGAAAGAGAAAAGCAAAATGATAAAGGATACCAGCTTTGTCACGGTTTGAAGAATTAAGTCATTTGTTTTTTGTTCATTCACCGCTTTTCCCCTCCTCTTTTACTTTTGTTTTAATCATGCTGTAAATGCCGAGAGCGGCAATCGTTAGTACCGCAATTTCAAACAATGTATCAAATCCCCTGAAATCAACGAGGATGACATTGACGACATTATCCCCTCCGCCGAGATCGTGGCTGTGTTTTAAGAAGAAGGACGAAATGCTGTCTTTTGTCCGCTGGCTTGATGATGCGATACCAAGCAGGGTAACGATAATGCCGACGCCTAAAGCAATAATAAAGTTCGTCAATCGGAACGTTCTCGTTTTCTTTTTCATCCTCAGTTTCGGCAGATGATAGAAGCAAAGCAGAAACAGGGCGACGGAAATCGTCTCAATAACCAGCTGAGTCAAAGCTAAATCGGGCGCTCTGAAAATCACAAAAAACAATGCGAGCGCATAACCGACGACACCAAGTGAGATAATCGCCGTCAGTCTTGATCTGGCAAAAACAGTTGCCGCTGTGGCGCTGATCATGACAAGCGTCAAAATAACTTCGTATACGCCGATTTTAGCCATGCCTTCCGTTGTAAAGGAAAATCCGCCTTTGATAACAAAAGCTCCGCCCATCAGAATGATGAAACCAGCAAAGATATACAGCAAATAATCCCTTAAAAACCCGGTCATATATTGTTTTGTGATTCGGTAGGACCCTTTCTCTATTAGCGTCACAAGCTTGTCGTATAACCGGTTGAGTGTGAGCTTCGAAGGAAACAGCTTATAGATTCCCTTCCACTTATTCAGCGACAAATATCCGATGGTGCCGATAACAATAATGCCTGCGGTCATCAGTACTTCTGTATTCAACCCGTGCCACTGTGAAATGTGAACATGGAATTTCTCATGGCTGTCCAGCAGTGTCGGATAGATCGAGTTCATTGCTGGCTCTATCAAGCTGTACGACAATATATTCGGGAAAAAGAAGAGACTGACAGCCAAAGCGACAAGAATGACAGGTGATACGAGCATGCCGATCGGCGCTTCGTGAGCCTGTTTTTTAAGCTGTTCAGGCTGGTAACTTCCTCTGAATGTTTTAAACAGCAATTTCATGCTGTAGATAAACGTAAATATGCTTCCGATCCAGGCGAGAACAGGGAATAGAATGCCCCATGTCTGTACGTTGAATAGATCGAAATGTGTCACGCGAAGCATGCTTGTGAAAAACATTTCTTTACTCAAAAACCCGTTAAACGGCGGTAGGCCTGCCATTGAAAATGTTCCGATTAAGGAAATCGTAAATGTAATCGGCATAATTGCCATCAGGCCGCCGAGCTTCCGGACATCCCGTGTGCCTGTTTCGTGATCGATAATCCCAACTGCCATAAACAAGCTTCCTTTAAAGGTTGCGTGATTGATTAAATGGAAAATGGCAGCCATGGCGGCAACTGTATAATATTCTGTATGGCCGTAATGAAGAGCCGCAGCACTGACTCCGAGCATGGAAATGATCATCCCGAGCTGGCTGACGGTTGAAAATGCCAAAATTGATTTTAAATCAGTTTGTTTCACGGCATGGAATGAACCCCAAAGCATGGTAAAGAGCCCGACGAGGGAAACGATCCAAAACCACTGAGCTGAAAAGGCGAAAATAGGGCTGAATCTCGCAATCACATAAATGCCGGCTTTAACCATAGTAGCTGAATGGAGATAAGCGCTGACAGGTGTCGGAGCTTCCATCGCATCAGGCAGCCAGATATAAAAAGGGAATTGCGCCGATTTCGTAAATGCTCCTAATAAAATGAGAATCATAGCCGGGATAAACAAATCGTGGCCGGCAATCAATTGAACCTGATGAATCATCTCTCTAATACTGAAGGAATCCGTTATCAGATAGAGGAGAATAAATCCTCCGAGCATGCACAGCCCGCCACTGACCGTAATCAAAAGTGATTTGGCGGCGCCGTAGCGCGATTTCTCACGCTTATACCAATAGCCGATCAGCAAAAAGGACGAAAGGCTGGTAAGCTCCCAAAACATGTAGAGAACCATGACATTGTCTACAAGAACGACACCGAGCATGGCGCCCATGAACATCAGTAAGTAGATGTAAAAGGGCCCAAGCTGTTCTTTTTCTTTCGATAAATAAAAAATGCTGTAAAGAGTGACCAAAGAGCCGATGCCTGAGATCAGTAGGGCGAATAATAATCCCAGACCGTCTATATAAACGGTAAAGTTAATGCCAAGTGAAGGAATCCACTCAAATACCGACCTCAGTGTTTCTCCAGATTGTGTCATCCTGATCATTGGGAGAAAGTATATAAACAGCAAGACGGGCAGGATCAACACAAACCAGCCCGTATGCACTCTTTTTGCGTATTTTGCCAAAATGGGGATGATAAAAGCAAATATGAAAGGCGATAAAATAGCAAAATGTAAGAGCTGCAAAGTTAGACCTCCTTTTTCTCATTCTCAATTGAAAAATGCGCTATGTACCAAATATACGGTCAAACGATCTAGTCCAAATTATATCGCACTTTTCTGCAAGCTGCCACGCTTCGAACTGCGCAATGATCTTTTACGAGTTCTTGTGACCTTAAAATAAGTCTAACAAAAATAATGTCATTTGTATATTTAAAATCATTCCTGATCAAGCTGAATGTAAGGAGCTGGTCATGTGAAAAGAAAGGTATTGATGTGCTCAAGTTTATTCTGCTCTGTATTTGCTGTGGCATTCATTTTAAATCAATATAACGGGCGCAGCGGTGCGGAGGCTAGTGAGGAGTGGGAGCTGTATTTATTGGAGCACCACCTCTCAGCCAGAATGAGTGAAATGGAATCAAGGGAGCTGCCGTTTGGCCCCCGGGAGTATATCCGGATTGTGAACAGATAAAAAAAGAGTTCCGCATATAACGGAACTCTTTTTCTGATTATGAAGTGAAAAAACGAAGCAGAATTGTCGCGCAAATAACTGTGCCTGCACCGCCGAGGCGGGTGGAAATTTGGGCGAACGGCATAAGGCCCATTCTTCCTGACGCTGATAAAATCGCAACATCACCAGTTCCGCCGAGACCGCTGTGGCAGCAGGTAACGATTGCTGATTCAACCGGGTACATGTTCATCAGCTTGCCCATAAAATATCCAGAAGCAATCATGGCGATAACGACTGAAATACAAATGAAGACAAACGGAATAGAAATCACAGATGCCACGTCATCCAATGGGATAAAGAGGATGCCGAGACCGACCATCAGCGGCCATGTAAAGCTTGAAGAAATAAATTTATAAAGCTGGTAAGCGCCATCTTCCATTTTTTTCGGAAGAATATTCGCATATTTGACAGCCGCTGCTGAAATAATCATTAAGATCGCGCCCGGGATGAAGATGAATTTCTCCAATAACCCGCCGAAAATAAAGAATGTACATGCGAGCAGAACGCCGGCTCCCATGAGTTTAAAATCGATTTTTGCTTCGGTTTCTTTTTGATTGAAAATCTCATTTGCTTTTTTAGATTTGACGAGGCGACCGTTGCCATTTAGATCTGGACGCTTATCGCCAAGCTTTTTCATTAAGGCAGCACAGATGATAGCAAAAACGTTTCCGATAATAGCGGCTGGTACCAGCTGAGACACATATACATCAGCGGATGAACCGAGTATTTGTGAATAGGCAATTGAGAGCGGCAAAATTCCCTCGCCTATTCCCCCGGCAATAATCGGTACAACGACAAAGAAAAAGGAATCGTAGGCACTGTAGCCAAAAATAAATCCGACGAGAATGCCGGCTGCAACTGCCGCGATTGTTCCGGCAACCAGTGGAACAAACATCCTGATAAACCCTTGTATTAAAACAGTTCTGTTCATTCCAAGAATACTTCCCACAACAAGACAAGCGATATAGAAATAAAGGAAGTTAGACGTTTTCATCAAGTTGGTTACAGCGTCTAAAGATGTTGAATTCAGCACATTGTAAAAGACTAAAAATGAAGGAACAAACAAAGATAAAATAGCAGGGCCGCCAATATCTTTCAATATCGGAATACGCTGGCCGATGTCTCCAAGAAACACACCTAGAATCATGATGATGGCGAACCCGCCAAGCATGTTTGCGGGCAGCTCATTGTAATAGGCAGAAAGAATAATAATAACAGCTAACACTGTGTATAATGGCAGAGGAATCACACCGATTTCCCAGGTCCAGATTTTTTGAAACAGGTTTTTCTCCTGTGGGTCTTTTTGCTCAGGTGAAATTGTCCCCGTTTTTGGAATTGCTCCCATGTCATACACCCCCATGTATTGTTTGTTACAGTCTACAAGAAAGCGGTAACACTTCATAGTTTTTTAAGTTAAAAAACTAATAAACAATTAAATTAAGAGGGACGTTTGGATTAGAAAAAAATCCCTGAGAAGCGTCTTCCCAGGGAGAATGTTTTCTCTTTTTTCCTATAAATAAGGCACGCCATTGGCTGTTGGCGCATCTGAACGCCCGATAAAGCCAGAGTCGTTCATACATAAGGCGGTATGTCTTTAAAAAGAGGGAGAGGAGAGCCGAGGGACTGCTGCCGTTATAGAAAAACACCTCCAAGTCTTATCCGTTTTCAAACTTGAAGGTGCTTTTTGTTTATCCCATCTTATGGGGTCAGTCCCGGAGTGACCAGTGTTTTTTTATAGGTATTGCTTAATTCCGTTAAGGTTTCCTGTGTTGACGTTGTACTGAAATACTGGTCTTCCGATAGTACCGTACGCCATTTCTACATTCAGAACCTGTATATCTTCAAGAAACTTCAGGTATTTTCGTATGGATACTTGAGAAATTTCTGTGTGCTTTGCCAAGTCTTCTGTCGTAAAAGATTCATTTTCAAATGACTGGATACTGGACCAAATCAGCTTCAGCGTGCTTTTTGTCAGGCCTTTAGGAAGCTGTACTTTTTCTGTTGCTTCTTTCTTTTGAAAAAGCTCGGCGTCCAGTTCTTTCTGGCTCATGTTGCGATGGGTTGAATATACCTTTTGTTTTCGTTTGTAATCAGACAGGGCAGTTTGGAAACGTTCAAATTCAAACGGTTTGATTAAATAATCGACAGCACCGTAACGAAGTGTTTTCTTGATAACGTCAAGCTCGCTGGCGGCTGAGATAACAATCACGTCAACTGCTTCATTTTGGGCTCTCAGTTCGGTTAGCAGTTCCAGCCCGTTTTTGCCCGGCATATAAATATCGAGCAAAATAAGGTCGATGTGATGCTCTCCTAAAATATGCAGAGCGCTTTGAAAGGAAGAGGCGATGCCTTTCAGCTGAAAGCCTTCTATTTGGCTTAAGTATCGTTTATTTAATTCACCCACCATGGGGTCGTCTTCAACTATTAGTACATTAATCATGATTTTCCTCCTTCGGTTCGTACGGGACGCGAAGACTGAATGTCGTTCCTTCATTCTCTTCGCTTGTGAGGATCATTTGGCCCTTTAAATTTTCGATGCTTTGCTGGGTAAAATAAAGGCCGAATCCACGGTTTTTGCCCTTTGTTGAATAGCCTTGTTCAAATACTTTGGCTTGATCTTTTTCAGACATGCCTGCTCCTGTATCGGTAATTTCAATGTCCAGTATGCTGTTATGAAAACGCATGGACATGGTAATTTGTTTTTTCGGCATATTGGCAACGGCGTCCAATGCATTGTTGATGAGATTTCCAATGATTGTAATGAGTTCATGGATGACTGAAGGGTCTGCCGCGTTCGGGATGACACCTTTGCATTTTATATCAAGATTTGCGCCCTGCTCCCGTATGAAGCTCTGTTTTCCGAGCAGAAAACCGGCCAGTACAGAGCTTTTGACATCATTTATAATTTCGCTTGTTTCTGACTTTTGCTGAATGGCAATATCTTTAATATAATCTCCAAGATCGTCATACTCTTTCAGCTGGACGAGGCCTAATATCACATGCAGTTTGTTCATAAATTCATGAGACTGCGCTCTCAATGCGTTTGCATACATTTTAACACCGGAAAGCTGTTCAGCTAAATGTTTTACCTCGGTTTTGTCCCGGAATGTCGCAATCGCTCCGACGGTTTGTCCTTTCAGTTGGATGGGAACTTCATTAAACACAAGCTCTAACCCGTTAATGCGGACGTCTCTGTCTTGAAGCGGTTTTTTTGTCTCAATGACCTTTTTCAAGCGGCTTTTCGGCAAGATGTCATTTACATCCTGTTCAACGGGATTCGTGTTGATGCCCATTTTCACGAATAGACGCTTTGCTTCCGCGTTGGCAAGTTTGATTTTGCCGTGTTCATCGACAGCAAGTATTCCTTCCTTCGTCGATTCCAGCATCGCGCTCCGTTCTTCAAGAAGAGTCGCAATTTCATACGGTTCGAGACCGTACATGATATTCTTTACCGTACGGGCAACGATAACAGCCCCGATGACACCGACGAAAATGCTGACGCAGATAATAAAGTAGAGCGGCCGTAAGCTGTGGCTGATCACTTCATCAATTTCATTTACGGTGATGCCGACCGCAACTGCTCCGACCTGTTTTCCATTCTCCGCATAGACAGGGACGAATGCTCTTTGCGATTTTCCGAGCGTGCCAGAGGCAGTGCTGATGTGGACATGGCCATTTAATACTTCCGATTCATCGCCGCCCCTGAATTTTTTTCCAATTTTGTTCGGGTCGGGATGGGTTTTGCGAATGCCGTCCATATCCATGACGACAACAAATTCCGTGCCGGTGATTTTCTGAACCCGTTTTGTGTAGCTTAGCAGCTCTTTCTGTTTTTTTCCGCTTACTAAAGCAGAAGCTGTGATTGGCGTCTCGGCTACCATTTCAGCAGTTTGCAGCGCAGTGGCTTTTTCCTGATCTCTAATCCGTGTGGTGGTTTGGGCACCTACTGTAAAAAATGTAATGAGCAGTGCGATTAACACAACGATACAAACAAATATGGTGAGTCTGGTTTGCAGTTTCAATGTTTTTTTCATTTAAAACTTCCTTACGTTTTATGATTCCTGCGTACTACTTTACTCTCAAAAAGCTGCTTTGTGAAGATTTGGGATCGTAATTCGTAAAAAGGAGAAAAAATGGAATAATTTATCTTGTCAATGTGTTTTAAGTCCTCCATAATAAATGAGGTAGATTATAGAAAGGGACTTTTTATATGAAAAATACTTATTTGACAGGATACTTTCCGCTGATTGCGATCCTGCTTTTTAGTTCGTCGTTATCCATTTCAACTTCACTTTATGCGTTGAAGCTGCTGTCCTCATTTGGAATGTATGATGGAATGCTTGATTATTTTTCAGAAAAAGGGATCAGGCTTGCGTTATTTGCTGCCTTTGCACTTTTATATTTTATGGTTCTGTCCGCTCTGAAATTAATTGCGAATACCGTGACTGAGCTGTCATTGCTGTTTTTTGCCAATGATCCGGAAGGGAACAACCTGAAAAAAATCAGAATGGGTTCCATGATTTATTTAGGCGGCGGGATTTTATCCTTTGTGCTCTTGCAAAATGCCATCTGGATTGTGATCTGGTTTGCGGTCGTCACCCTCGCTTACTTTGTGTTTATCGTATATCGGATTTATTCGACGCTTTCCCTCATGTCATTAGTCGGATTCATTCTATTGGAACTGCTGTTTTGGTTTACCTTTGTTATCGGTATTCTGTTCATATTTATCAAGCTTTATAATAGCATAATGGCTAGCTTACCTGTGTAAGCTAGCCATTTTTTCGTTTACGGTAAAAATCTTTTTTTTATAGAAGGGGAGGGGAGCATACACTCATCTTTTTTGCCAAACCACTTATAACGGTTTTTAGCTATGAAAGAGTAGGCCATATCTCTGAAAGGCTTCGGCACTGCGAAAAACAGGACAAAGAGGCGCCATGGGCCCCGCAGATGCCTGAAAACCTTAATGGCTGCAGTTGACTTTGTGTACACTTGGCCGTCTTCGAGAAAGACAAAGCTGTCAAAATGATCAGTCGGGAGCCCGCTTTTTTTCAGCAGGTTCTGTCCTGTTTCCGACTGCAGCGATGTAAAAGAAATCAGTCCGTCTGGATCACGTTTAATGATAAACTGCACGGCGCCATTGCATAAATTGCATACGCCGTCGAACAGCAAAACGCGATTTGGAAATTGTTCTGATGCCACGCCAGATCCCTCCGATCCTTTAATAAGCCGCTTGCAGCGTTCCTTTAAAGATGGAAAGCTGTGGGCTGATGCTGTGAAGATACTCAACGCTGCTCGGTGTATCTTTTCCGACCCAGACACCCATTGTGTACGTATCTGTCAGGCCGACAAACCACATATCGTGATAATCATTTGATGTTCCTGTTTTACCGCCGATGTAAGGCGCTTTAAAATATGCTTTTTTCCCTGTCCCGCTTTTCACAACGGAAGACATTAGTTTTTTCAGCTGCATGTTTGTGCGGACACTGAATATTTGAGTCGATTTATCATTCCATTTATAAAGCGTTTTTCCTTTAAGGTCAGTCACCTTTGTAATCGCATGGCTCGGCGTATAGCTTCCGCTATTGCCGAATGTCGTATACGCCTTTGTCATCTCAAGAGGCGTCATGCCGTTTGTAAATCCGCCAAGCGCGGCAGGGAGAAGATAGTCGCTGTCGACAAGCTTGGCAAAATGATACGGCTCAATATAACTGAATGCTTTTTGGATGCCGACACGGTCCAGCATTCTGATGGCCGGTGTATTATATGAATTTTTAAATGCCGTGTCGAGCGTCACTGTCCCGTACGTACGGTTATTGTAGTTTTGCGGACAGTAATCTCTGCTGCAAAACTTGCTGGCATCAATGGTGCTGCTTGCTGTCGCGCCGGTCTGTTCAATATAAGGGCCGTAATCAAGAAGCGGCTTAATAGATGAACCCGGCTGTCTGTATGCCTGATAGGCGCGGTTAAAGTCATATTTTTGATAGTTTTTCCCGCCGGATAAAGCGATGATTTGATGCGTCTGGTGATTAATCACAGCCGCTCCGCCCTGTACGTCCGCATACGGGAGCTTGGCATTCATTTGTGCCACAACCTGATTTTGCATATACGGATCAAGTGCAGTATAAATTTTTACGCCGTCTTTCATCAGAGTGCTGACTCTTGCGGACAGCTCGTTTTCAATTTTTTCTTTTTGTTTCCCTGACGCTTTTTGAAGACGCTTATCATAGCCTTCTGATTCAGACACCAGTTGAGTGAATTCATCATTGACATAGGAAACGTAGTCCGGATATTTGTCTTCTCTCTTTTCAACATCCAGTTTGATTTTTTGTTTGACAGCTTTTTTCAGCTCTTTATCCGTAATGATCCCGGCATCTTTTAACCCTTTAAGCAAACGTTCTTGACGGTTTTTCGTGTAGTCAAAATGCTTGAGAGGATCATATAATGTAGGGTTATTAGGTATTGCACAGATAAAAGCCATTTCTCCCACTGTGAGAGATTTCAGCGGTTTGCTGAAATAGAATTCAGCCGCTGAACCGACGCCGTACACGCCATTGTTAAAGTAAATGGTATTTAAGTAAGCTTCAAGAATTTCATTTTTCGTATACTTTTTCTCTAGCTGATAAGAATACGCGAGCTCAGTCAGCTTTCGGCTGAAGGAGCGTTCATGGCTTAAATACAAGTTTCTTGAAAGCTGCTGTGTGATGGTGCTTGCGCCCTGATCAATTTTCTTGTCTTTTACGTTAGAAGCGGTTGCCCGCACCATTCCCATAAAGTCAAAGCCTTTATGTTCGTAAAAATGCCGGTCCTCAGACGTTAAGAAAATCTGTTTGACTTCCTCTGGAATCTTGTTAAATGGAACGAGCACGCGGTTTTCATGATCGCTGACAATTTCCGAGACCAAGGAGCCGTCCCTGTCATACATGTAGCTGTTCTGAACTAGGCTGATATCTTTCAGATTAATATTTTTATCAAGCACCTGATCCAGGGATCTCATTTGTTTTACTTCTTTTCCGGAAGCGATAACTGTAAATGCAAACAATGGGATTATGCAAAGGAGCAAAATCCATCCGATTATTTTTCGTAACATGGTCACTCTCTTTTCTCCTAAATTCTAGCCATATCGTACCATTCTTTTGAGTTTACGAGAAGGTTAAATTTAGAAGATTCCACAGTTTTTTTCTGATAATCAGCTTGCTTTGGCATAAGAATCTTTCCGGAATTTCTGCATGATCCAAAGCATGCAGGCGCCGGCGAAAAAGAGAAATGCTTGACATAAAAGGCGGCTGAAATTGTAAAATGGCTCGATATAATTCCGCCCAGAAGAGGCCCGAGCACGTTTCCTAAAAAGCGAAAGCTGACATTGTAGCCGAGAACTTCTCCTTGAATGCTGCCGGGAGCCTGAACGCGGATCGCTGCCGTGATGCATGGCAGCAAACCGCCCATCGCCAATCCGAATAAAAATCTGAAAACAAGGAGCACATTAAGTGAGGACGCGAGCGCCTGCGGAATAAAAAAGAAAGAGGCGGCAAGTAAAAGTCCGATTAAAATGCGGCGGTGGCCGTAGCGGTCGCCCAGATCACCCCATTTTCTAGCCAGCAGCAAACTCCCGAGCCCCGTTGCTGAAAATGCCATACCGGAGAAAAAAGCCAAATTGACAGGTCCGTGCAGCTCATTTACATATAAAGCGAGCAGCGGCTGGATACTGAAATTGCCTGTTTGAATCAGCATGGTTAACAGCATCATGACCCAAAGCGCCGGCTGGTGAAAAATATAGGAGAGCACTTCTTTTCTCGTGTAAGACGTACGTTTGGCTGTCTTCTCTGCAAGAGGCTTTTCTTTGACACCGAATAACACGAGAAGCACTGATAAGAAAATCACAAAGGATGTGATAAAAAAGGTATACGTAAAGCCGAAACGATCAGCAAGCAAGCCTCCCAAAAGCGGGCCGAACAAGCTTCCGGACACTTGCCCCATTTGCAGCGTACCGAGGGTTTTACCGGCTGAGCTCTTCGGAGTCTGTGCCGAAATCATCGCAAGAGATGTCGGGATGAATCCGGTTACAAGCCCCATTGCCATACGCAGAAAAAACAATTGGTACACCGATGTAACAAAGCCCATTAATAAAATACTGAGGGCAATGCCCGTTCCAGTTGCCATAAGTATTTTCTTGTATCCGCGTTTGTCTCCGAACCGCCCCCAAAACGGGGATACCAAAAATGCCATGAGAAATGTAATGCCGAAGACATAGCCGCTCCACCTTTGCACAAAGCCGTTTGAAAAAGTGCTGAGCGTCTCAATGTATAAGGAGAGAAAAGGAACAATCATCGTTGTGCTGGCAGAGACAAAAAAATTGGCCAGCCACACAATGACAAAGTTTTTCTTACGGATAGAAATAACATCACCTTCTTATTATTTCGGGTTCCTTATTAATTATAAAGAAACGGTTCACAATTTAAAAGAAACAAAGCGGCTGGGAAAATTCATTATTTTTAGAAAATGAAGAAAGGTCGAGAAGGGAAATAGATATACTATAAAGATAGCAATTTCTGATCGGAGGAAAGGTAGGTGTAAAAAAGGTGACGACAAACAGCTTACTCATTATTGATTTCGAATTTACGATGCCCGACGGAAAGTACAGTCCGCAAAACTTTTTCCCGGAAATCATTGAAGCAGGAATTGTAAAATCGATTGATGATGAAGTAGTTGAGACGTTTTCTAGCTATGTCAGACCGAAAAAATTCCCGAAGTTGACGAAACGCTGCAAATCATTTTTAAAAATAACTCAAAAGCAGGTAGATGAGGGGATGAGGTTCGAAGATTTTATTCATAAACTAAACGAGCTTGATCCTGAGAAAAACAGCACGATTATAACGTGGGGAAACATGGACATGAAAGTCCTGAAGCAAAACTGTATGTTTAACCATATTCCTTTCCCATTTAAAGGAGAAATGAGAGATTTATCGCTTGAATACAAAAACTTTTTTGGAGACCGGACACTTACGGGGTTATGGAAAGCTGCCGAAGAGTATGGAGATGCCGGAACCGGCACCCATCATAAAGCGCTTGATGACGCCCTCACTGCTTATAAGCTTTTTAAGCTTGTTGAGCAGGATAAGCAGTATCTCGAAAAGCCAAAACCTCCGACAATCGGCGAAAGAATCGATTTATCCGAACTGTTCAAGCGCGCAACATAAAAAACCCAATCTTTTGTCAGACTGGGCTATGGCCGGTTAAAATATTCTTTTTCTAAAACGTCCAGATTATTTAGGGAGCGCTTTGCCCACTCCGAACCATCTTCATTCAATTTGGCTCTCAGCTGTGCTGCCGCTTCCCGCAGAGATTCGGTATAATCCGGCACTTCACCATCATAGGGCTTCACCATATGATGGGGGATATTGGTCTGTTCGCCATATGCGAGCGCTTTTCTCTCATGGAAAAAGGGCACATCCGCCTGTTTTGGATGATGGAGGTCTCCTTGAGTGGGATGGGTGAGAACCGCTTTAATTTTCACTAAATAATGCTGTGGCCTGCAAGCGGTAACTTCTCCTATGTATACACCTGTTTTGTAAAATCCTTTAACGATAGAGCCAGTCTCAAACGTGCTCATCTTTCATCACCTCGCATTTATTCTATAAAAGTTCCAATCGATTTGCTAGTGAGGAAGATCAGCGGGGAGCTTAATTGTTACCGTGGTGCCTTTTTGGAAGCTGCTGTTAAAAGAAATGGTTCCGAGATGATGTTTTATAATTGAAAAGGTCACGGTAAGCCCGAGTCCTGTTCCGTTCGTTTTTAATGAGTAATAAGGTTCGCCGAGTTTTTGCATTTGATTGTCTGTCATGCCAACTCCATTATCTGAGATGTGAATCATAATCGTTTGGCCGTTTCTTTTGGCTGATATGTGGATTAACCCCTCCCCATGGGGAACGGCTTCTATGCTGTTTTTCATTAGGTTGATGACAGCCTGCTTCAGCTTTGTTGCATCTCCGTATATGAAGAGGCCCGGCTCTGCTTCAGACTCGACGGTGACAGACTTGTAATTGGCATATGAAACCATAAGTGAGCTTGTTTCTTTAATAAGAGCTGATAAATCAAAAACCTCTTTTTCATACAATTGCTGTTTGGCCATATCGAGATAGTTTGTAATAATGTCTTGCGCCCTATCAAGCTCTGACAGTACAAGCTTTTTGTAATCCGCGCCCGACTTATTTTGAAGAGTTTCGTCATTGAAAAGCAGCTGGACAAACCCGCGGACAACTGTCAGCGGATTCCTGACTTCATGAGCGACGCTCGCTGCCAGTTCACTCACAATCGTCATTTTTTCTGAATGGATCAGCTGTGAACGCAGGGCGATATTTTCGGCGATGCTTTCTATAATATAGATGCTTAAAAGAAGAACGCTGGAGCGGAACAGCCCTGAGACAGCTGCCTCATAAAGTAATGTTTCTGATTTTTGAAAATTTGAAATATTCAAGGCAGAAAAAATCCAGCTGGAGGCAAAAAATAAGAGGATCTCTAAGCAGCTTATCAACAAAGACAGAACCAGTTTTTTCGCTTTGGACATGTATGGCCATTTTTTCTGAAATAAGATTGGGATGATGATGATAGTAAAAGGCAGCAAAGTGAAAACAAACATTGCGGAAGGTTCGTAAAACAGCAGTTCGAAACATAAGACAGATGCGGCGACTGTAAGCCCGGACGCGGTGCTAATGTAGAATAAACAAATGATAACAGGAATTGTCTGAAGGCCGTATTGTATGTAGTCCATTTCGTGAATAGGAAATATAATGCATAAAACGGAGGCGCTGCAGGCGAATAACGTGACCAACCCGCTGTTTATTTTGGGCACAAGGATCGTCGGCTTTCCAAGCCAAAATACTTGGTAAAGAAGAATAGGAAACAAAATAAAGCAGATATGCAGGAGATAGTCTTTTAGAATTTCCATTCGTGTGAAATCCTTTCATTTTAAAATATGTATCTATTATAACATTAAATATTAGAAGTAATGTATAAAATTCCTTTATAAAGAACGCCTTTACGAAGGAAGACGTAAAGGCGATAAACAGGAAATATTTTACGCTAAGGCTGCTTTGATACGGCGCAGGCCGTCCTGCAAGGTTTCAAGAGGGCATCCCGCGTTCAGGCGCATAAATCCTTCCCCGCCAGGCCCGTATTTCGTCCCGGGCTCTAAAATAACTTTCCCTTTTTTCAGC
This sequence comes from Bacillus sp. T17B1, assembly GCF_026796395.1. Classification (NCBI taxonomy): domain Bacteria; kingdom Bacillati; phylum Bacillota; class Bacilli; order Caryophanales; family Bacillaceae; genus Bacillus; species Bacillus sp. T17B1. Next base: position 1,403 of record NZ_JALAYA010000003.1, on the reverse strand, counting down.
ATCCTTTGCTGAAGCTCCGCGTCGGAAAAGCTGTAAGCGCTGAAGTCGAGCCAGATCAGGTAAGATGCGTCCGGCTTTATCATTTTAACTTTCGGCAGCTCGGTACTCAAAAAGGCTTCGACTTCGTTCGTGTTTTTCTCAAGGTAAGAGATCAACTCATCGAGCCAAGGTCCGCCTTTGGCGTAAGCCGCTTCGATCGCAGTGACGGCAAACGCGTTCAATCCGCCTAATCCGTTGCGCTGAAGGCTGGCGGAAAACTTGGCACGCTTCAAACGATCAGGAATAATAATTGCTGACGCCTGCAATCCGGCGATATTGAATGTTTTGCTTGGTGCAGCGCATGTCACAGATATCTCAGCGAAATCGTCAGAGAGAGAAGCGAACGGTGTGTGTTTGTTTCCGTACAGCATTAAGTCGGAATGAATTTCATCCGATACAACTGTAACCCCATGCTCAAGACACAATTCGCCGAGCTTCAGTAAATCCTCCCGTCCCCATGAACGGCCTGAAGGGTTTTGAGGATTGCATAAAATAAATAATTTGACGCTTGGATCACTAAGCTTCGTCTCCAAATCTTCAAAATCCATTGCATACGTGCCGTCTTTTTTTTGCAGCGGATTATGTAATATGTGCCGGCCGTTTTTCTCAATCATATGGTAAAAAGGCGTATAAACAGGAGGCTGGACAACCACTTGGTCTTCAGGCTCTGTGAAAGCTTGTACCGCCATGCTCAAAGCTGTGACAACGCCCGGGCTGAATGTGATGCTTTCTGGGTTCACCTTCCAGCCGTGCCTGTTTTGCATCCATCCGCACACCGCATCCTTTGTTTTTTGATCCGGAGCCGTATAACCGAAAATCCCGTGGTCGAGGCGCTCTTTTAATGCTTCAGTTATCGCTTCCGGCGCGCGAAAATCCATATCCGCCACCCACATCGGGAGTGCGTCTGTCACGCCGAATAATTCGCCTGTTTTGTCCCATTTGACTGACTGGGTTCCAAGGCGTTCTTCTCGTTTATCAAAATTCATTCTATTACCCCCTCATGTAGTTAGTTCTTCTTAACTTAACTATGATAAAATTGAACTGCAAATTTTATTATAAGCGGTGATGAATATGGAAGAAAGTCAAGCGGTCAGGGAAATGATCAAGATCATTGCCAAATGGGACCCGTTTAAATATGGAGAAGAGTTTTACGAAACAGAGGCTGTTGATGTCGTGCAGGCCGTCTATGATGAAGACGATCCAGACGTGCTGGCAAAAAGCATTCAGCAGATATTTGAAGCTTCTTTTGAACAAACGCTGCCGATTGACAGCTGCCGGGAAGTGGCTGGCCAGCTTTTATTCATTAAAGACAGCAGCTCCTGTACGCCTTAAAAAACCGGTTCTGTGGTCTTACCCCTGTCAAG
>NZ_JALAYA010000002.1:913-156144 GCF_026796395.1 Bacillus sp. T17B1 | reverse complement strand
ATGAAGAAGATTGCCACATACCTAGCCAAGCAGGGCTAGGTATGTGGGAGCTCTTTTTTAGTTTTTGAAATCAGCTGAAAATCCAAAGAAACAGTACAAAACAAAAAAGCTTGTAGAAAAAACGTCGTTTTCTCTACAAGCTGAATCCTTATACATTATCTTGTATAAGGATTTTTTTTGTGATTTTGAATGCTGCGAAAGAAATAAGCATATTCTTTCCGAAGCTCAGAAATCGTCATTTTGTTCATGACTTCTTTATTATAAACTCCAATTTGCCAGAGCTTTTCAGAATAATGGCTTCGTTCTTTTTCTAAAGCAGATTTCAATAAATTACTCATAGCGTCCTCCTTCATTTTGAGGTATCCTATATACAAGATACTCTTTTTAAATGAACGTGGTATGAATCTAATGTAAAGAATTTATGTCTACGAAGATTTTCGGTATAGTCCGTTTTGAACCGATCTTAATAATTGAAAAGCATGTTCTCCGGCAAGCTGCATAAACGTCTCCAACATTTCATCACGCTTGATATCCAACTCTATAATTTCTTTTGCCAGCGAGACCGCTTTTTCTTCTTCCTCCATGATTATCCTTCCTCCTCAGTTATTCGTTACATATAAGATAAAACGTGATTGTGTGTTACGCATTATTCTTGTTAATTTTTCTTCCGTGTTTTTTCAAAAATCTTCTATTTGATGTTAGAAAATATGACAATCGTCAGGTTTTTTCGCTTTGTTTTTTATATACTATTATCAAAAGACATCCAGGGGTGGAAAAATGGCCACAGAAGATCATTCTTATAAAGACAAAAAAGTGATTTCAATCGGGATTGTGAGTGAATTGACAGGATTGTCCGTAAGACAGATCAGGTATTATGAGGAACGAAAGCTCATTTATCCGCAGCGTTCATCAAGGGGAACGAGAAAATATTCTTTTGCTGATGTGGAACGGCTGATGGATATTGCCAATAAGCGTGAAGACGGCGTACAGACGGCAGAGATTTTAAAGGATATGCGCAAAAAAGAGCAAATGTTAAAAAACGATCCGCAAGTGCGGAAAAAAATGCTGGAGGGGCAGCTTAATGCTCACTTTCGGTACAAAAACCGTTAAATGATAAAAGTCCGACTCGCTATTGAGACGGACTTTTATCATTTTATAATGAGTGTATGAATGCAGTGGCAATGCCAAAGTAAATTATTAAAGACAAAATATCGCATAACGTTGTAATCAGCGGTCCAGAAGCGATCGCCGGGTCTACTTTTAGCTTATGCAAAATAATAGGGATAATTGTACCTGACATCGTGCCGATAATTAAAGTGAAGAACAGTGAAGAAGCGACAACAAATCCCAGCACCGCGTCCCCCTGCCATAAAATAGAAATGATTGCAATCAGCACTGAACAAACCGCTCCGATATAAATACTTGTTCTGAATTCCCGGAAAATCAGGCGCATAATCGTTTTTTTGTTCAATTCTTCTTTAGACAACCCTCGGATGACAACCGCAAGAGATTGTGTTCCTGTATTTCCTGTCATCCCTGTCACCATCGGCATGAAAAACGCCAGCGCGACAACCTGCTGCAGCGCATCTTCAAAATTACTGATAATGCTCCCAGAGATCAGTCCGATAAACAAGAGTAAAATCAGCCATGGCAGGCGCCGATACGCCGCCACGTATGCTTTTGTGTCAAAGGTGATGTCTTTACCTGAAGCGGCAAATTTTTCGTAGTCCTCATCAGCTTCCCGAATGACGACGTCGATAATATCATCGACCGTTACAATACCGACAAGCACGTTGTTTTCTTCCACAACCGGGATGGCCAAGAAATCGTAACGTTCAATCAGGCGGGCAACCTCCTCCTGATCCTGAAGAGCGTCTGCTGATATGACGCGGGTAAACATTAGATCCTGCACCTTTTCTTCAGGCTCGCCCAGTATTAAATCTCGGTAGGAAAGTACGCCAACCAGCTGTTTGCTTTCATTGATGACGTATAAGTAGTTGATCGATTCAGCTATTTCAGCAAAGCTTTTCAATTTGACAACCGCGTCTTTTACCGAATAATGCTGAGGAATCCATACATACCGGTTTGTCATCATGCGTCCCGCTGTGTCAGCCGGATAATTCATCAAAAGCTGTACAGCTTTTGACTCTGACGCTTCCATGCTGGACAAAAGCTGTTCTTTCAGTTCCTCATTCATTTCTTCTAGCAATTGAGCGAGATCATCGTTGTCCATTTTGTTCATCGCAAGTGTTGCTTTTGTTTTTCCAACTTTATTTAAGACGGCAAGCTGGTATTCGCGTTCCAGCTCCCCAATCATATCAGTGATATCATCTACAGTTAAATATGATAAATAGCGGGCGCGGTGTTTTTCTGGCATTTCCTTAAAAATAAATGCCATATCATAGGGCTGAAGCTCATCAATAACGCTTCTGAAATCCTTAATTTTCCCGTCTCGCAATAAAATAATAATGCGTAAAATGAGTTCGTCATAGGTCATGTTTTGAATCATCGGGAATCGTACCTCCTCTACGGAGACGTGCCGGCCTCGCCTGAAGGTGCGGCAGATCGTCTCCTCATCGTGTAATCAATTGTCTTGCTGTCATAGTATATGGGTACCTCTTCAGATTGACTCGAATGGGGAGAATCCATACTCCGCACCTCCTTTGATCAGTTTCGTTTTCAAGGCATAAAAAAAGCCTTCGGGATTGAAGGAGAAAGAAGCACGGCAAAAAAGCGTGCGAGCGCCTTCAGTCGTAGAGCTTTAGCACTGTATGGCATAGGATTTAATCATCCAGCTGCGTTAAAAATCACCTTATGTCGATGATTTCTGTTGACCCATTGGCGTCTTTGGACATTTTTGGGCAGCAGCGTATCTCCATACAGGAGCCTCACCTAACGAAGTTCTTAATTGAATTGACACACTGAGATTACAGAAAAAAACAAGCTGTGTCAACAAAAAAAAGTAATTAATGTGTTTTCATCACATTTACGGAACAAAACAAGGGCCTAAGCCCTTATTCTGTTGTTTGCGTCTCATCATCTTCAGAGAGCAAATGATATGTTTCATGAAGAAATAAAGCGTACTCTCCTTCCTTCGTCGGATGAGGGACATATTCAGCCTGATTGATGTATTGCTCCTCTTTCTTTTCCATGCGTTTTTCGCCTCCTTTTCTACTTAGATTGTCCAAAAGAAGGTTTCTTATCATGAAAAAACCCCCGCTGCTGCGGGGGTTTAGTTAGTCGTCTATCTCTTGTTTGATGATACGCCCATCCTTTGCGGAAATGTCAAACTCAGCCTCATTTCCTTGTTTCGTTTGGATCTCAATTTCGTAGATGTAAGCGCCGTCGTCTTCATCAAGCTTGCTTTCTGTTACGGTTCCATTGGTTTGCTTTAAGGCAATTTCTTCAGCTTCTTCTTTTGTGATGATAACTTGTTCAGCTTTCTCCTTTAACGGGTTATTGAGCGCTTGTTTTGTATTGATATCTACATAAACGTCGTAGTCTTCACCGTCTTTTTCGATCTCCACTTCATAGACTTCTTTACCGTTGTAAATGTCTCTGTCGATGTCGTCTACTGTGCCGTCAACAATCGTTTTGGCTATTGATTCCGCTTCCTGTTCAGTGAGTGCGTCAGTCTTGGAAGAAGCAGACTGTATGTTTTCATTGTTTTCTTTTGCAAACGCGTTGTAGCTGAATCCGCCAGCCGCTAAACACCCTGCTAAAAGACCAATCACCCATCTTTTCTTAATCATATGTGATTCCTCCTTTGTTTTGTATGAGTTCAGTTTACACACTCAATATGAAAGGAAAACGAGAGAAAGATGAGAATTTGATGAGAAACCGTCAGTCTTCATACACAATGTTTGCAACCTTTCCTGTGTAGGCATTGATTTTCACAGTCGCTTCTTTATCATCCGGAAGATCAACATCCACTTCAAAGATGAGAGTGCCCTCACTTTCTTCGAGATCTGCGTCATCCGCTGTCCCGCCCGTTTCTCGCTCAGCAATGGATTTGGCTTCTTTTTTCGTAATCGGTGTTTTTTGTTGATCTTCGCCGCTGATTCGATCGGCAGACACGACTGCTTTTTCCTTCATGTCTATCTTCACTTCGTATGTTTCTCCATCTTTTTTTTGTATGGTATATGTGGCAACACGATTTTGTTGTGTTTGTTTTTTGACGGTTCCCGGCACCCGCTCAAGCGCGAGATGTTCGGCTTCTTTTTCTGTCATGGCAGATGGATTCAACGCTTTTACTCTGTTCATCGAAGAAATGTCAGCCGATTTTGCGTCAGCTTTTATAAAATAAGTTCCTTTTGGATTTTCAAGGGTCATGTCATATGATTTTTTATCCTTTGACTGTGTTACTTTCGTGATCTTTCCTCCATAAGAGGCTTCGACTTTTTTTACAACAGCCTCCTTTGACAGCACATCCTCATGGGTTTGCCGAAAGGTGAGAAATGCACCGATGATGACGGCTAAAACCGCTGCTGCCGCAGCAAATATTGCTTTTCTGTTCATCGGCCTCCCCCATTCTGTTCTCTGAATTGCATGGTAACATCTGTTCCTTCTCCCGGCTTGCTTTTGACAGACAAATCAATGCCGTGTTCATCGGCGATTTGCTTGGCAATGGAAAGGCCTAAACCCGTTCCGCCTGTTTTTCTGTTTCGTGCCTCATCCGCCCGGTAGAACCGCTCGAACAGGTACGGGATATGCTCCTCAGGTATTCCGATGCCTTCATCTCTCACAGACAGAAACGGCCTTCCATTCCTCATTCCAGCTGATATCACAATGGCTTTTTCACTATATTTTATGGCATTATCAAGCAAAATGGTCAGCAGCTGCTTGATCCGTTCTTCATCAGCTGTTACAAGCAGGCTCTCCTTATCTGTTTCGAGCAAAATGTCACGCTGATAGGCGGGCTGGAGCGTTTGCATGACGGCTCGCGATACTTTAATCAGATCAATTGTTTTTAGGTCAAGCTCGAGTCCTTTATGGCTTTTGGCCAGCGCCAGAAGCTGATTGGTCAGTTTTTTCATATGCACCGCTTCTGAGTGAATGGCTTCTATCGACTCTTCAAGCACTTCCGGCTTTTTTGCCCCCCAACGCTTCATCAGGCTGCTGTAGCTTTCTATAATTGTGAGCGGGGTTTTCAATTCGTGTGAAGCATCTTGAACGAACTGCTGCTGTTTATCGTAATGCTCTTTCAGCATTATCGCCATCTCATTAAATGTCAGCCCCATTTGATATAACTCGTCGTGCGACTGTCCTTCCAAAGAAATGGTTTTGAATACTTTCTCCCGCTGTATGTCTTTCATCGTCATCATCAGTCTCCTGATCGGATTGATAATACGGCGGGCGAGCAAGCTTCCGGCAAAAAAAGAAGCGATACAGACAGCAGCACTTGCAGCGATTAAAATGATTTTCAGCAGAAACAGACTCTCCTCTGTGTTCTCCAGCCTTTCAACCAGCTGAAGAGATACCACTTGCCCATCGGTCCAAATAACCGGAATGGCAGCTTCAGCAAACAGTTTGCCGTCATGTTTCCTTACATCTGCTGTTTCCCCGCTGTGAAAAGTGAGTGGAAAATCTTTATACGCTTTTTCTTTTGTTATGGTCATGACGGCTTTTTGATCACCATTCACTACACGAACCATGCCGTTTGCAGGAAGATAGGCCTGCAGCATGTCCTGCAAAGCGACTCCTTCTGTTTCGGCAGTATGTAGCGCTTCGGCAATGTTATCCGTCTCATCCGCAAGCCTACCTGCATCCTTTGACGTCAGCGCGGACGAAAAAATGAGATAAACTGCGGTATGGACCAAAAATAATAAAACCAACAGCGATATGGATGTGTACAGATGTATCTTGGTCTTCAGCTTCATCGTTTACCCCTTAATGGCATAGCCGACCCCGCGAACAGTATGGATCAGCTGTTTTTCGTAAGGATAGTCCAGTTTCTTTCTGATGTATCTGATGTAAACGTCCACCACATTTGTATCACCGATATAATCAAATCCCCATACAGAGTTTAGAATCTGTTCCCGGGTCAGCACTTGCTGCGGATGTTTCAGCATATAGACGAGCAAATCAAATTCCCGGGGCGTTAATTCCACCTCTTTGTCTCCGCGTCTCACTTCACGGGTTTTTTCGTTCACCCGCAAGTCGTCATATGTAAGAAAGGTGTCGATATCTTCTGTTTTTGGTCCATTTTGGCGCAGCGCCGCCCTGATTCTCGCAAGCAATTCCTCGATTTCAAATGGCTTGGTAACATAATCATTCGCACCGATGTCCAGCCCTGTTACCTTATCAGGAATACTGTCGCGTGCCGTTAATAAAATGACGGGTGTCTGCTGATCCGTTTTTCTCAAGCGGCGCAGCACTTCCAGGCCGCTAAGTCCTGGAAGCATGACGTCTAGAAGCACTAAGGAATATCCGCCTTCCGCAGCCGCATCCAGTCCTTCAGTGCCATTATATTTAATGGTGGAACTATATCCTTCATATTGCAATTCAAGCTGGAGCACCCTGGCGATTTTTTCTTCATCTTCCACAATTAATATGTGCCCTCTTTCCAAATTTGATCATCCTCTCCTGTCCCTATATGAAAAAAATGATTTCATTGTTTACAAAATGATTGTTATCATCTATTATGATGTCAAAATAAAAAATTGTATACGGAAAGCACTAGGGGTGCTGTTTTTGGCTGAGATAAAGCGTGCAAACACGCGCTTTGATCCCTTATGACCCGATCTGGATAATACCAGCGTGGGGAAGTGCAGGTTGACCGAATGGTGTATTTTTTTGTGCGCTTAATCGATCTATGACTGCATATTCCCTTAGAATATGCAGTTTTTTATTTTACCAAAAAAACAGGAGGTCGGAGAAATGGATCATATTTGTGGTACAAGCAGAATCGCCGGTTTTCGGTTCTCTTTATACCCGATGACGGATGATTTTATCAGTGTGATCAAGTCAGCGCTGAAAAAAACTGACACATCTAAGGTTTGGACGAAAACAGATCATATCAGCACGGCCTTGCGCGGATCGATTGATCATGTATTCGATGCTGCCAAAGCCATTTACCTTTATGCGGCGAACAGCGAAAAACACATCGTCATGAATGGCACGTTTTCCATCGGATGCCCGGGAGATACACAGGGAGATACATATCTTTCCGCAAGCAATAAGCGTGTCAATGAAGATGCCGTCCGAAGCCTAAACGCAGAAGCCCCTTGCCAATTTGCGCTTTATCCGATGAATGAGCCGGATTATATGGGCCTTATCATGGAAGCTCTCGATATTGCTAAAGCAGAAGGCACCTTCGTACAAGGCGTCCATTATGCGAGTGAGCTTGACGGGGATGCGCATGACGTGTTCAGAACACTGGAGGCCGTTTTCCGCATGGCTGAACAGCAAACAAAACACGTAACCATGACTGTGAATCTCTCGGCTAACAGTCCATCAAGAAAAAAACAGAAAGCAGGGATAAAATGAAAAGCTGGAAAGTAAAAGAAATTGTCATTATGTCCGTTATCAGTATCGTTTTTGCCGTTGTTTATTTATTATTCACGCATTTCGGAAACGTACTTGCAGGTATGTTTGGGCCAATCGCCTATGAACCGATTTACGGCATTTGGTTTATCGTTTCTGTCATCGCCGCGTACATTATTCGAAAACCGGGTGCGGCGCTTGTTTCTGAAATCATTGCCGCTCTCGTTGAGTGCCTGCTGGGAAATCCGTCTGGCCCGATGGTCATCGTCATCGGCATTGTTCAAGGCCTCGGGGCTGAGGCTGTATTTCTCGCGACGCGCTGGAAGGTATACTCTCTTCCTGTCCTTCTCCTGGCAGGAATGGGATCTTCAGTAGCCAGCTTTTTCTACGATCTCTTTGTTTCTGGCTATGGTGCCTATTCACCAGGTTATCTTCTTATTATGCTTGTGATCCGTCTGATTTCCGGCGCGTTGCTTGCGGGGCTGCTCGGAAAAGCAATCAGTGACTCTCTTGCTTATACGGGTGTGTTAAACGGAATGGCACTCGGAAAGGAACTGAAAAAGAAACGGAAGCGGGCATCAGAACATGCAAGCCTTTAATGAGCTCCTGACGGTTGACCAGCTCAGCTTCTCTTATGAAGAAGACGAGAAACCGGTGTTTCAAAACATTTCGTTTACGCTGCAAAAAGGGGAATGCGCTTTATTGCTGGGGCCGAGCGGGTGCGGAAAAAGCTCCCTCGCCCTTTGTTTAAACGGTCTTTACCCGGAGGCTTGCGACGGCATACAGTCCGGACATGTATTTTTATTTCAAAAACCGGTCACTGGCGCTGAAACCTCCGAAACGATTGCTCAGCATGCCGGGGTCGTCTTTCAGGACCCGGATCAGCAGTTTTGCATGCTGACGGTTGAGGACGAAATTGCTTTTGGGCTGGAAAATTTGCAGGTTCCGAGAGAAGAGATGACGGAGAAAATTGATGCCGTATTAGAAAAATTGCGTATCACCCATCTAAAAGAAAAAACAATATCAGCGCTGTCAGGAGGACAAAAGCAGAAAGTGGCTCTTGCCTGTATTTTGGCGATGGAGCCTGAGCTTATTATGCTAGATGAGCCAACTTCTTTGTTAGATCCCTATTCAGCTCGGGAATTCGTTCACATGATGAAAGATCTTCAGCAAGAAAAAGGCTTCAGTCTCCTCGTCATTGAGCACCAGCTTGATGAATGGACGCCTTGGATTGAGAGAACAATCGTGCTGGACAAAGCAGGCAAGAAAGTGCTCGATGGCCGAACGAAAGATCTATTTCAGCACGAAGCGAAGACCTTAAAGCAAATGGGGATCGCGATTCCAAAAGTGTGTGACCTGCAGGAAAAACGCCGTATGCCGTTTACATTATCAAAAGAAACGCTTTTCAAGGAACCCTTTCCTGCCTGGCATGCTGAAAAGAAAGAAGCTCCTTCTGGAAAACGTGTGCTTGATGTCAGCAGCCTTTCGTTCACGAGAGGACAGCAGACGATTTTCAAAGACATCAGCTTTTCATTGCGCGAAGGCTCTTTGACCGCGCTTGTCGGCCCGAACGGCACCGGAAAATCAACACTCTTATCCGTCCTTGCGCGTCTGATGAAGGCGCAAAGCGGAAAGATTCTTCTATATGATAAACCGCTGCACTCATATAAAGAAACTGAACTGCGGAAACGAATGGGATTTGTTTTTCAAAACCCGGAGCATCAGTTCGTCGCTGGCACAGTATATGACGAGCTGTTGTTCGGCCAAAAAGTAAATGCTGAAACTGTGAAAAAAGCGCAGCATCTGCTGCATCGTTTCGGTCTTGCGCATTTGGCTGATCATCATCCGTTTGCAATCAGCCAAGGGCAAAAACGGCGCCTGAGCGTCGCTACCATGCTCATGCATGACGTAAAGGTTTTATTATTAGACGAACCAACCTTTGGCCAGGACGCCCGTACTGCGGCTGAATGCATGGACATGATTCAGCGGATTAAGCAAGAAGGAACCGCTGTCCTCATGATTACACACGATATGGAGCTAGTGTCTTCGTATGCCGACAGCGTACTAGTGCTTCACGATACGGGCCTGGTTTTTGACGGATCTCCAGCGCAGTTATTTTCTCAGGAAACCGGGCTGGTCCAAAAAGCAAAACTCACCCTTCCCCTTCTATATGAATGGATGGCATATCAAGAGGAGGTGCGTGATGAAGCAGCCGTTACATCTCATTAATCCGACAGTGAAAGCGGCAGCCATTTTTTGCTGTGTCATCATGCTGTCGTTTATTTACAATCCTTACACCCCTGCTTGTTTTTATATCATCATTGTTGCGGGTATCCTATTGGCGGCCAAAATTTCATTGAAAAAATGGTTTTTGTTTACGATTCCGTTTTTGATTTTGGCATTCGGTTGCGTATGGACAGCCACAGTTTTTGGGAAGGTCCCGACAACTCCAGATAATTTCTTGTTTCAAGCCGGCCCGGTCTCGATCAACAGCGATAATGTATCTGTCGGCATCTCTCTCGGATTTCGTATTTTGTGCTTTTCCGCCTTATCAATGATGTTTGTTTTTACAACCGATCCGATTTTATTTATGCTGAGCCTTGTCCAGCAGTGCAAGCTCTCACCGAAGCTCGCGTATGGCGTTATTGCAGGCTTTCGTTTTCTTCCGCTTTTAAAGGATGAGCTCCAGCTGATTCAGCAGGCTCACAAGATCAGAGGAGGAGCGGCAGAGAGCGGCTTCATTGAGAAAATCAGCGCGTTAAAGCGATATACCATCCCGCTTTTGGCAAGCGCCATCAGAAAAGCGGAACGGACAGCGCTGGCGATGGAATCGAAAGGTTTTACAGGAAGCAGAAACCGGACATATTACCGGACACTGACCGTCAACCGGCGTGACTGGCTGTTCTTTTGTCTCGTTCTCTTATTATTCGCAGGATCTTTTCTCGTATCGTTCTGTTTTTCCTCATAAAAAATCCGCTATCGGCGATAGCGGATTTTTTCTTATTGATGATAGTTTAATGCCTGGGCGAGATTGGTTTTTATTGTAATATTCGAAAAATCAATTCCCAGCTGTACAGCGGTTTGCGCAATTTCAGGCCTGATTCCTGACAGGGTTGACCTGACACCGATCAAATTGAGCGCCTCGATCAATTTAAAGATTTGGTGTGCTACCATCGTATCAACCACCACAACACCTGACAGATCGATTAACAGATGCTCCACGCGTCTTTTTGCACAAGCCTGAAGCGTGTTTTCCAGAATAAACTTTGCCCGTTCGGTATCAATGTCACCGACAAGCGGAAGCAGGGCTGTTGATTTGCTCAGGGTAATGACAGGCGAGCTTAATTCTAGTATCATTTCTCTTTGGGCATTTAATTGCTGTTTGGCATTCATTTCAGCATGGTCGACGAATGTATAAATGGTAAAATCAAATACTCTTACAATCAAATCTGCCCATTTTTGTTTCTCTCCCGATTCAAACGCCGACTCGTGTTCTTCTGCGAACTTCTCTAAATACTTCGTATATAATCTCCTGTTTCTCATAAACTCCCGAATGACATATTGAACCGGAGTGTCAAGATGCTTTTGATCGTTCGTCAGCTCAATGACCCACTCTTCAAATCCTTCGAGAAACTGTTTTTCCGGCAAAATATACATGTCATTCAGATGCCGGTAAAATTCTCTGTCCTGCTCTTTCAATTCTTCCGTTACAGATGCACTATGTAAGGCGTAAATCGAATTCGGATCGCTATCCTCCATCGTTTCAATCCATTCATCGGCCATTTGTTCCACATGTTCTGAAAAAAACGCATATAATTTTTCATTCAGTTTCATCACACTGCTCCTTTCCCTTTCCCCAACACTATTATAACTTGACTAACAGCTGAATCCCAGTCATACATTTTAAAGAAGCTATCCAATATTTTGAAAATCACTAATTCTTTTGGTTATATCCTAATTTTTCAAAATGCTTCAAATGGCTCTGTCCGAACGGTTGCTTTTTTCATATAATATAAGGCAACACCCTTGAATCCACTTGAAAGCATAAAAAAGGAGGGCTTTTTTATGAATGGTGAAATCCGCTTGATCCCGTATGTGACGAATGAGCAGATTATGGATGTAAACGAGCTTCCTGAGGGCATTAAAGTGATTAAGGCGCCAGAAATGTGGGCAAAAGGGGTAAAAGGCAAAAATGTAAAAATTGCTGTATTGGATACGGGCTGCGACACAAACCATCCTGATGTAAAGGACCAAATCATCGGCGGAAAGAACTTCACGGATGATGACGGCGGCAAGGAAGATGCGATCTCCGACTACAACGGACATGGCACACATGTCGCTGGAACAATTGCAGCTAACGATTCAAACGGCGGCATTACCGGGGTCGCGCCTGAGGCAAGCCTATTGATTGTGAAGGTTCTTGGCGGTGAAAACGGCAGTGGACAATACGAATGGATTATTAACGGCATCAACTACGCGGTTGAACAAAAAGTCGATATCATCTCAATGTCCCTTGGCGGACCAAGCGATGTGCCAGAGCTGGCCGAAGCAGTGAAAAACGCCGTCAAAAACGGAGTGCTTGTCGTGTGCGCAGCGGGAAATGAGGGTGATGGAGACGAACGCACAGAAGAGCTTTCCTACCCTGCCGCTTATAATGAAGTCATTGCGGTTGGATCCGTTTCCGTAGCGCGGGAATTATCAGAATTTTCTAACGCGAATAAAGAGATTGACCTTGTGGCTCCGGGAGAAGATATCTTATCCACTCTCCCTAACAAGAAGTACGGTAAGCTTACCGGCACTTCAATGGCAGCTCCTCATGTCAGCGGAGCGCTTGCTTTAATCAAAAGCTACGAAGAAGAATCATTTCAAAGAAAGCTTTCTGAATCTGAGGTTTATGCACAGCTGATCCGCAGGACACTTCCGCTTAATATTGCTAAAACGCTGGCAGGCAATGGATTCCTGTATTTAACCGCTCCTGATGAGCTGGCAGAAAGAGCAGAGCAATCACATTTGCTGACCCTATAAAATTATTTTTCTTATATAATATAAACCAAATATTGTAAAATAAATTTCAAATTCTATGTTGACAACGAATTTACATTACTGTTAAGATTACCAACAAATGATTTAACTTTTCAAAAAATTAATAACATTTTCTCTTATCGAGAGTTGGGCGAGGGATTGGCCTTTTGACCCCAACAGCAACCGACCGTAATTCCATTGTGAAATGGGGCGCATTGCTTTTCGCGCCGAGACTGATGTCTCATAAGGCACGGTGCTAATTCCATCAGATTGTGTCTGAGAGATGAGAGAGGCAGTGTTTTACGCAGAAAAGCCTCTTTCTCTCATGGGAAAGAGGCTTTTTATTGTGAGAAAACCTCTTAGCAGCCTGTATCCGCGGGTTAACGAGAGTGTTTTACATATAAAGGAGGAGAAACAATGACAACCATCAAAACATCGAATTTAGGATTTCCGAGAATTGGACTGAACAGAGAATGGAAAAAAGCACTTGAAGCGTATTGGAAAGGCAGCACTGATAAAGATACGTTTTTAAAGCAAATCGACGACCTATTTTTATCCGCAGTAAAAACACAAATTGATCAGCAGATTGATGTTGTGCCTGTTTCTGATTTCACACAGTATGACCATGTACTCGACACAGCAGTCAGCTTCAACTGGATTCCGAAACGATTCAGACATTTGACAGATGCTACCGATACATACTTCGCTATCGCCCGCGGAATAAAAGACGCTGTATCCAGTGAAATGACAAAATGGTTTAATACAAATTACCATTACATCGTTCCGGAATATGACGAGAGCATTGAATTCCGACTGACAAGAAACAAACAGCTCACAGATTACCGCCGGATCAAACAGGAATACGGCGTTGAAACAAAACCTGTGATTGTCGGCCCTTATACGTTCGTCTCGCTTGCTAAAGGCTATGAACCGTCTGAAGCAAAAGCGATTCAAAAACGCCTTGTGCCGCTATATGTACAGCTTTTGAAAGAGCTTGAAGAAGAAGGCGTAAAATGGGTTCAAATCGATGAGCCGGCGCTTGTCACAGCTTCTGCCGAAGATGTCCGAGGCGCAAAAGAATTATTTGAAAGCATGACAAACGAGCTTTCATCCTTGAATGTGCTTTTGCAGACGTATTTTGATTCTGTTGATGCTTATGAAGAGCTGATCTCTTACCCGGTACAGGGAATTGGCCTTGATTTCGTTCACGATAAAGGCAGAAACCTGGAACAGCTGAAAACACACGGATTCCCAACAGATAAAGTGCTGGCAGCAGGCGTCATCGACGGACGCAATATTTGGAAAGCAGATCTTGAAGAACGTCTCGACGCCGTTCTTGATATTCTCAGCATTGCAAAAGTCGATGAACTGTGGATTCAGCCTTCCAGCAGCCTCCTGCATGTTCCGGTAGCGAAGCACCCTGAAGAGCATTTGGAGAAGGATCTGCTGAACGGATTATCTTACGCAAAAGAAAAACTAGCCGAGCTGACAGCTTTGAAAGAAGGTTTAGTATCAGGAAAAGCGGCGATCAGCGAACAGATTCAGCGGGCGAAAGCTGATATTCAGGCGCTCAAACAGTTTGCAACTAGCGCAAATTCTGAACAAAAGAAAGAGCTAGAACAATTAAGCGATAAAGACTTCAAACGCCCCATTCCTTTTGAAGAACGTTTAGCCCTGCAAAATGAATCTCTCGGCCTCCCGCTTTTGCCGACGACTACGATTGGAAGCTTCCCGCAGTCTGCTGAAGTGCGGAGCGCACGCCAAAAATGGCGGAAAAAAGAGTGGTCTGATGAACAGTACCAAGACTTTATCAATGCAGAAACAAAACGATGGATTGATATTCAGGAAGAATTGGAGCTTGATGTGCTTGTGCACGGTGAATTTGAACGGACAGACATGGTCGAATACTTCGGTGAAAAGCTGGCCGGCTTTGCCTTCACAAAATACGCTTGGGTTCAATCATACGGCTCACGCTGTGTCCGCCCGCCAGTCATTTACGGGGATGTTGAATTTATTGAACCGATGACAGTGAAAGACACGGTGTATGCACAGTCCCTGACATCCAAGCATGTGAAAGGAATGCTGACCGGTCCTGTTACAATCTTAAACTGGTCCTTCCCTCGAAACGACATTTCGAGAAAAGAAATCGCCTTCCAAATCGGGCTTGCCCTTCGCAAAGAAGTAAAAGCGCTTGAAGATGCAGGCATTCAAATTATTCAAGTGGATGAACCGGCGCTGCGCGAAGGCCTTCCATTAAAAACCCAAGATTGGGATGAGTATTTGACTTGGGCGGCAGAAGCATTCAGATTAACCACTTCTTCCGTGAAAAACGAGACGCAAATTCATACACATATGTGCTACAGCAACTTCGAAGACATCGTCGATACAATCAATGATCTTGATGCCGATGTGATTACAATTGAACACAGCAGAAGCCACGGAGGATTTTTAGATTATTTAAAAGACCATCCGTATTTGAAAGGACTCGGCCTTGGTGTATATGATATTCACAGCCCTCGTGTGCCGTCAACTGAAGAAATGTACAACATTATCATTGATGCGCTTGCCGTCTGTCCGACTGACCGCTTCTGGGTAAACCCAGACTGCGGATTAAAAACAAGACAGCAGGAAGAAACGGTTGCCGCATTGAAAAACATGGTTGAAGCCGCAAAACAGGCAAGAGCTCGGCAGACACAACTTGTATAAAATAAAAACCATCTGTCTTCGGCAGATGGTTTTTTCTGTTAGAAAGCGGAAATCGGTTTCCGATGCTTCCCATCCCCTTCTTTTACCATTTTGGCAGCTCCATTTTCACCAAACTCCACAAGGCTCATTGATGTATCATGTATGTAAGCATAATTTCAATATGTCATTAATGCGTCTTCACCGTTTTATTCACTCAATTCAGATGATCAAGGTTGACATTGAGCAGGAGGGGGCACTAACCCCCGACCTCTCCTACCGTCGTTGTACGATGGTTTCATCTAACTCAAACGCCTGCTCTGATATCGGTTAGGTAGACCCTTACGCCTTTTTTGTTTGTATTAGTGTCAGTAACTGGACTGGCTGCACAAGGTCTGGTTGTACCCGATGTACCACTCCTCTCATTATTACCGCTTTTCCTTCTTTTTTGTTTTTACAGACTTTGAAGGTCCTGTGGTAGATTCATTGCCTGCTGCGTCAAGAGCTTCTACCCTAAAGGTATACTTTGTTCCTGCTGCCAGCCCTGATACTTGATAACTGCTTTCTGTAACGGTAGCAAGTTCAGTTTCATCTTGATATACTTTATAACCGCTAACCTTGTCACTAGCCCCGCTCCAGGTCAAAGTGAGGCCTATATCCGTTACATTCGAGATTTTTAACTTTCCTTTGTTCCATAAAGGTGTTGTATCTTCTTCAATCACCTCAACACCATCAACGATTAGTTTAATGTCACTGAACGTAATGTCTGCATTTCTAGCTACAAACATTCCTACATAAACGTAATCGGAATCAATACTTGTTAATTTAAAATCAAAACCTCCCGTAATCATAGCTTCATTTCCAAACATAGCAGCATAGCCGTCTGAATTGCTCTCGATATGAAGGTTAACCGTATCTCCTGGGGATATTGGACTCTCAGCCGTTCCACCTTGAGTAAGCACTCCACTCTTCCTCGCAAAGGAATTCCAATACCCTCCATATAATGCTTTTGTCAGCTTCAAAGGTGCTGCTGCAACAAAATCACCCAGAACTGTCGTCATATTCGAATCAATATACATTTCATCTCTGGCCATCAAACCAAAGGATACTTGATCGTTATATTCAAAACTATTCATTTTAGCTTTTGCAGTCAGCTCAAATGTACTGTTTGCAGGAACCTTATAGTAATACATCGCAATTCCATCCGCGTTACTAGCAATTTTCCCCTTATTATTCCTAACAGCGATGTGCATATTTCCATCATCATCGAATTCTAAGGTTTGATTTTCCTTATTTGGACTACCACCAACATTACCAAAAACCGTACCTTTCCAAATTCCATAGTCAGCCCATAACTCACTTTGCGGCAATTTACCTGTATAAGATGGTTCCTCGTAACTTGGATTAGAAACGAGTGTATCTGCCTTCGTTGGTGCTTGTGCGACAATTACATGCTCGGCTAGCCCACTTATGCCTAATTCCTTAATCGTCTTGGTGATAAGGTATGCATGATAGGTTGCTCCCCATATATTAGTGTGGGTATTATCTACACTATCCGATTTTGACGATGTCCATGAATGTAGATACAACGTTTCATCCGGACCTAGTTGGTCATATAATTTTTTCGTTAATGTTGTCATATCTACTACGGGGATTTCTAAATCAACGCCTAAATTTCGGATGGCTTGCGCATAATCTCCACCTTCAAATTCTCCAGAATTCTCTGTAATATGAAGATTTGAATTACTCCACTCCCCAGTTGCTGTTCTTCTTACAATTGGGGTAGTCAAGATGACTTGAGTTCCTGCCGCTTGAGCCGGCTTAATATAATTCTCATACAAAGAGTTCGCAAAGGATCCCTGATCCGAATAGGTTCCATTGGGATTTGTATATCTGTCAACTTCATGCTTCTCATCGTTATGCCCAAAACCTATAAATAAGTAATCTCCGCTCTTCATACCGTTTAGTAACGTTTGATACTCAGGATCAGTGGTATAGCTTTTTGAACTTCTTCCTGACAACGCAAGATTTTGTACAGTGAATGAGCCGCCCAAATAGTTTTCGATCTGAGTTCCCCAACCATATCTTGGATAATAGTAGTTATCTGAGAAGGCACTCACGGTGGAATCGCCAACAATCCAAATCGTTGACGCAGGATCAGTCGTTTTTGCTGTTATTCTCACCTTTATGATAACCCCCGGAGCAAAATCGTCTACGGTTCCGTGAACTTTCACCATTCCAACCTTTGTAGTGTCAACCGTATCCCAGGTCACTTTCACATCCTTTTGAGTTCCATCACTGTAGACTGCCGTTACAGTTTGTGGAAGTTCAGCTGGATTTCCTTGAGTTACAGTTATCTCTTCTGGTTGTACGATTGAAGTTATGGTAGGTTGTTCGGATACAGCAGATAGGCTATTAATTAAAGCCTGTGTTTCGTTAGTCCAATAGTTATCTAACTCTTTTGTATAAACGCCTTTTTCATCACGAGTATACACACTTACTTCGCTGCGTGAATTGACTTCAAATTGTATACTGTTCTTATTGTCTACAGCGCCTACTCTTACAGGTGGAATCAAGTAGTCGGAGATGTTAAATCCAAGCTTCTGTATTTCCTTGGCAAGTAAACCACCATTATAAAAACCTCCAATTTTATTGTTGTGAGTTGAGTCTGCAAGGTTCATAATTGCCCTCGCTACAGGGGAGTCTCCATTACTGGCAGCAGGATCATTCTTATACGCCTTTTCATATGAGTCCTTCGTCAAGTCAAACATATTGATGACTTCAACACCCTGCTCTTCACCCAATTGCTCAACAGCTCTTACATAAGCATTATTGGAAGTTGTAATTGTTCCTGTTGTGGTATCCGTTGCATCATGATGAGGCTTAATCGTTCCATCCGAGTTAAAATATTGTCTTGAAACCGGAGTTGCTAGAATAGGTGTTGCACCTGATTTTCTTGCTACATCAATATACTGCTGCAAATACCACTTGAAGGTACCGCTTGTATACGGGTAATACTCTGGGCCATATTTTGAAAGACTTTCAGGCGTTGCTTCTTTTACACCTGGAACGGAAGGATACATACCATTTTTATCGGGTTCTCCCATAGAGACAAATCTGTCTAAGAGGTATCCAGTTTGATTTGCTGCATCATTATGTCCAAACTGAATCAGCAAATAGTCATCAGCTTTAATAGTCGAAGCAATTTTATCAAGACTTCCCTCATTGATAAAGCTTCTTGAGCTTCTACCTCCGTTCGCATAGTTCACAATATGAATTTTATCGTCATTAAAAAAGCTCTGTAAATACTCTCCCCAGCCACCTGAGCCTGATGATGATCCGTACGTCTTAACCGTCGAATCACCTGCTACATAAATATTTACACGCTGTCCATCCGGAATTTCATTGCCTCCACCACCGGATGATCCAGATTTAACCACATTATCAAGCTGAATAGACATCGGTGTGCTCTTTAAACCATTAACGGTTTCTGGTGTAACAACAGCCTTAATATAATAACCTTCATCGGCACTTGTCATTTTATAGGTTTTTGAAATATACGCTGTTGTTGCCTGGATTAACGTCTCCGTTCCATCCGGACTTACCCTATACCACTGGATTAACGAACTGTCGTTTTGGTTATCATTTGGATTATTAAACTCATAACCTAAGCTAATCGTATTGCCGGTGTAAGGAATGTTCATGTCATCGTCTGATATAAAGAAAGGGTCAATCTTAAATGTTGGAGCTGCATCACTGTCAGCTGTATAGTAAGATGGTGTCCATCCTCCAAGGTAATTCTCAACACTTATCGCAGCTGCTTGTTCATCTGTCAAGACGGACACTCTTCTTTGTGAAGTATCAACAGCGGTCCCATCATAAGTCGTGTTGTATTCTGCATAATTTGCATTTTCAGGTTGATTGCCAGACATCTCATGCCAACCGCTTGGATTCATGATATCGCTGGTCTGAAGCTTAGTATTTAAGAAGGTTACTTTTGCCCCTGCTCCCCATGGTCTTCCAAAATAACCTGGTGAAAACAGGTTTTCACTGTCGGCTGTAATTGTACTGTTCCTAAACAGGTACCCATAGGTTGCTGTATCCTTTGCTGCTGTTATATAACCACCTACAGCTTGGTCACTATAACCGGCAAAATGCAGTGTAACATTATCAAATACTACGTTCCCATCACCAAATATATAGTCTGTGTTGCCTTCTATAAAAGAGTTCTTAAAATAACTGCGATTCGCACCTGTAAAAAGGGTGTCCTGACTTCCAAGAAAACGACAGTTCAAAAATTCTGTACGGTCTCCCTCAATAATGATGGCTGCCGCTCTTTCTGTAGCTGCTTTTGACGTAACATCAGTAAAAGACTTTCTTTCTACATTTATAGAGCTTCCAGCTACATTGGCCAACTCCACACCATCTGCTAATTCTTCATCTGTAACATATTTATTGAAAGAATTTTCAAATATAATGTTTTGAGCTTTGAAGTTTTCAGCAGCACTAGTGAGATAAACAGTGCCTCCCCATTTACTGGCGGTATTTTTGGAATACTTATCAAATGCCTTCTCTTCATCATAAAAGCCGTCATCCCCGATGCTGTAATATTTATATCCAATACCGTAATACCACGTAATTTTAACCTGCGTATCGGGGTCATCGGTTGGGTTTGGGTTGGAATTTACAAGGGAAATGTATGGAGTTTCAATTACAAGCTGCTCCCTGTATACTCCAGGCGCAATATGAATGGTAATTCGCTGTTCTTCATTGCTAGGGTTCATTCTGGCCGCTACAGCAAGAGCTTCCTTCACTGTATGATAGTTATGTTCCTTTGAACTGTCACCAACATATAAGTCAGCAACCCAAGCGAGGGGCTCTGGCTCCGTATGATTAACAAACAAAATATCCTTTGTGGTATCCTGCCCACTAATAACTACGTGAGAGCTTGTGCTATCATTCTCAGAACTAACTGCTGAAACGCTGTACGCTCCGTCTCTGAGGCTTACTGTATATCCTCCGTTCGACACTGTCCCGGAATACATGTACCCATCATCAACATTGGTAAATGATATACTTGAAATTTTCTCTGTTGAGGATAACCCCTGGAATGCACCTGTTGCCGTATATACTGGTTTTTTAGCAACTGTTATATCTCTAGTAGTGTCAGCGCTTACATTTATGCTGCCACCATCAACAACTTCATAATCATTTACTCCAGAAAGAACGGCTGTATACAGCAGTCCATCCTGAACATCAGCTGTAAAAGTCATATCCTGTGTATTAACTGTAGCTGTAACTGGTGAAGCAAGGCTACCTTCTTCGGGATTAAATTTGATTTGCAACTTACTTACATCATAACTACTGTCAAAGCCCGTAATATCCCCTCTTACTGTGACAAGCCGGTTAGCCACAACATCTAAGCTAATATTTTTTCCCATTGCAATATCAGAAGTTGATGTGCTTACCAACTTGGTTTCATCAGAAAATCTGTATTCAGGGACATCCTTTAGAGTGGCAATATACTCATAATCAGTGGCTAAAACTGCATCAAAGGTATTGTCTGCATTCACATCCACAGTTGTTGTATCACCTGTTGTCTGATTGGTGAACTGAAGTTTATAGCCTGTAGAAATATCACTGCCGTCTAATTTCACAGCGCCACTTACCTTAACTCCAGGAGTTCTAACTACTCTATGGATCCAAGGCTTTCCTCCTGAATTCGCCGAAACATAAATTTGATAAGAGCCGGAATATTGTGCTATGAATTCAACCTTTTGTGCTGTTCTAGAAAATTCAGCGGTACTATCCTGAACTTCCGAAGTATCAGGTATTACGGTTACTTTTGAACCATCTATACTTACCCCTGCGTGAACTAAGTGAATGGTTTCATCTCCATTGCTAGTGCCGCCATAAACTGTAATTTTATCTCCTGCAACAACATGATCCAAAGTTAAAAACCTTCTCTCTGTACCTCCCGTACCATTTGCGTAATAAACGCCGTTTGATTGATATCCATCCTCATAACTGTGCTCTTGATTTTCCCAGCTACCAGAGGAATTATCACCGACAGTCGTGCCATCAGCTTTATAATAGTAAGACCTGTCACTTGTAACTGGATTAGCTACGGTTAAATCACCATAAGAAGTGGTTTCAAATGTACCAGATTTGATGGTAGTTTTCTTGTCAAGGATATCGGGGGTCATATTGTTGTTGTATAATTCCCCTGGCATTTGAATTCCCCCAAAATCCCATACATCGATTTTTCGGCTGTTAGATGTGTCACTGGCTAATGCTACACCACCAATACTGTTTAATGCTAAGGTGAAAAGCGTTGTAAATATAAGGACTTTCCTAAAAGTTTTTTTATACTTACTTTGCATTTTTACACCCCTCTCAATAATTGGGTTTTTTCTTATACATCACACCACCGACTTACTAGGAAATGAAATGGATTCGTCCCCCTTTGCCTTTTTGTCTAACAGCCAGCATTCGCAACTAGAGGGGACATCCCTCAATAATCGAAAAGTGTGTCACCTCCTCTTTCATCTTTTCCTGGTCCGCATAAGTGTTATTATGAAGGTTGACACAATGTCAAAGTCAATGAAGCGCTTACATTTTTGTTATAGGAATACCTAGTAAAATATACTGTATCTCTTGATTCCCTTCTAACACATTGGCAACTACAATCCCAATAATATCACCAGTCACCTGTAAATTGTGATCCTCCATATATTGAAAAGGTTCATTAAGTAAAAACTCCTTTAAACTATTAGACTTACTGGCTTCGTCAATATTTAACGGTAGCTTGGCCATAGTGAGCAGAGATTTTCGTTTATCATATTTTTCCGTATATTCATTATGTGCTATTTTATATTTTTCTAAATGTGCGCTTTTTATCGCCCAACCTGCATTTAAAATAATATGGTCTTTTTCAACATCTTCTTTTCGTATTAAGTAAATCCTTTGTAACTCAGGTGATACATTCAAAAATTTTTGTACAGTTGCTAGTCTACTAGGTTCTTTTAAAAGCTTATCCCCACTTTGATAAAGTACATATGACAAATCTACGCAATCTCTGATATAGCAATGGTTTGAGCCATTCGCCTTTTTCATTAGAACCAAATCATCTTTTAATCTATGTCTTAAATTCTTTAAATAGCGAATCCGATTGTCAAATTCCTCTATTTTTCTCTCAAATGCAGTTATTAGCCCTGGCAATTCACTGCTCTTCATCCCGTCTATTTCCGGAAGTGTAAAATCATACTTCCGCAATAACTTGAGGTTCATTAACATGATAATATCTTCTTCATGATAGTATCGATAATTACTAGTTTCAGATCGTTTCGGAGTAATATAGCCCATTTTTTCATATCTTCGGATTGTGTTAGTGGAAAAGTCAAGTAGAGCAGCTACCTCACTAATCTTGTATTTCATAACAATCTCTCCCCATAGTTTAGTGTATATTTCTTCACTCTATTTCTAAATCCACCCATCTTTTCGTGTATATACTGTACGAAACGATACCGTTGTCGCTCCACACTAAGAAATCTGCTAGCAAGTATTTTTTGATTACTTGATGTTTCGTCTTCAAACAAATTGCTTGCTTCGTTCTCTTTAGATAGTGTCTTAGTTTTTCTGCGTACTCTTGAATCTTGATCTTCTCCTTCAGGTTCAACTTGATCTTCCCCGGATTTGGATTACGTTTGAACAACTCTCGGGAGGTGGTCAAAGTCTTTTGGGTCCACATTTACCCGGGAGTAGAACTTTATCTATCAAAGCGGAGAATATTTAAGCATATGTAAGTCACATGTTTCTAAAGAGAGACAGCTCTCAACGTGGACTGAAGAGCGCTTCCGCTTCTCTTTTAATGGCTAACCTATCATCTCCTTTCTGTTGAAAATGTCGGAGCCTTACAACGGATTTCGGGAATTTTCTTTTGAACTCCCTTACATAAAGGTTTCAGAGTAAGTTGATTACACATAATATTCAGATAATTATTGACAGCGCTTTCAAACATAGGTATTTTAAAATTACAACGTTGTTAACACAAACCACTTTTTTATCCACTATTTAACTCCATTCTACTTCATTCGCAGCAAACTTATCCAAAAAACATGCCTGGCAATTTAATTTATCTGGAGGTGTTTGACACGAATTTACTATGTCTAAAACTTATCTAAAATGAAATAAGGAGGCGTTACTAGATGAAACAACGGCGCTTTGGCAAAAGTATAGCAATTATTGCTATCTTTTTAATGGTGTTCTCTAATATGAATCTGACAGTGTTTGCACAAACTATCAACAATCCACTTGGAGATGGATGGAGCTTTGAAGCTTTTGGCTCTAATACAAGTGACGATAAAAACACGGCACCAACTGATAATGGGGACGGATCCCTTACAATCCTTGCTGAGGGCGGAAAAATTGCAAGCAGTGAAATTGGCATATCCTTTCAATCATTAGAACTTAATGCCTCAGATAACTTTGAAATCAAAACAACAGCGTCAGCCGACTCCTATAGTCCTGACAGCCAGCGTGGTTTCGGCCTGATGATACTTGATCAAACAGGTGAAGATAAAGAAGGTAAAAACAGCCACAATTACGTTGCCGTGGGGGCCCTTGATGGGGAGCTTCGAGGGTATTACAGTAAAGGCGGCCTAACCAAGTTAGACGCATTTCCAAATAACATCAGTCCTGCGACTGGAGAATCTTATACCTTATCTATCAGAAAATCAGGAGATACATTCGTTGTTACCTCCAATGGGGAAAGTGAGACATTCAAACTGGAGGATGCCTTTACGGGGAATATCTCAGTGGGATTGTTTGTAGCTCGTAATGGTCAAATTACATTTTCAGACACCACAGTTGATGTCTCTGATGTAGCTACTGATGAACTTCAAGCAAACACGGATGATATAAAAACTGATTATCTGGGGGACGAAGAGCTTAAGCTGGAAGGATTAGAAGTGACTGCTGTTAATGGAGACAATTCAGAGACTCCCGTTCCCGAGACACGTGTTACTGGATATCCTCGAACAACATATACCGTTGGGGATGCGTTTAATGCTGATGGTCTGGAAGTATCTAAAATATATGACAACGGAGATCAGGAAGTGCTAAACTCAGATGCTTATGAACTGGATACAAGTAATTTCAATAATTCAACCGCAGGAGTCTATACAATTGGTGTACACCCAACGGACAGCTCAATCGCCGGCACTTCGTTTGATGTAACTGTCCGGGAAGAAGCTGAAATCGTTTGGAACGAAATCCAATTCGGACATTCTACGGATGATGATACAAACTATATTGAATATCTTGATAACGGAGGCATTCGAGTCGTTGCAGAAGGGACAAGTTCCGGCAAAATTACTGGTGATCATGATGGGATTACCTTCTATTACACAGAAATTGATGCTGAGGAAGATAACTTTACACTCTCTGCTGATATCAAAGTGAACAAATACGCAAAAGGTTCCCATGATGGTCAAGAATCTTTTGGTATTATGGCCCGTGATGCGATTGGCGAACATGGCAACAGCGGTGTATTTGCTTCCAATATTGCTGCTATCGGAGGTTTTAGCGGTGGCACAAAAGAAATGATTGGTACACAACTGTTTATCCGAACCGGGGTAGAATCTTCAGATGGAACTGGAAGTCAAGGTGTTCAAAAAACGATGCTTAAAGATGAGCGGCCATCAATTGATAACACTCATCCTGCTGAAGACTATCGTTTAACGCTCTCGAAAACAAACAGTGGTTATACTGGACAATTAAATAATGGTGATGAAGCTGTTTTCTTTGAACCAGACATTTTACATGTCCAGGATGACAAGATTTACGTAGGTTTCTATACTGCAAGGTTGGCAGATATTGAAGTTCATAATATTGACTTGGATATAACAGCATCTGCTACTGATGCACCAAGGGTATATCCTCCTGCTGAACCTGCTGAACCTGTTGATCCAAACTTCAGCATTGTATCCCGCGACAAAACTTCTGAAGCGGAATATGATTTACTATTGAAATCAAATGTTGACGGCGTCCTAACAGTTAAAGCTGGCCAGGAAGTAATTGCTAGCAATTTAAATATAACAGCAGGGGATATCGTTAAGGTACCTGCTACACTAAAAGAAAATGCTGACACAAACTTTCGCGTGACATTCTTGCCAAGCGACACCCAATATTTAACTTCTTACGATAAGATAGTGAAGAACTTTACCGTATCAATGAAAACTTTTAGAGATGGTGAAGATATCCACGTCTCTCCTGATGGCACAAGGACTGGAGATGGCGCATTAGCAAATCCACTTGATCTAGATACTGCCATTGAATACGTACAACCTGGACAACGAATTATCGTTGCTGACGGTAACTATGTAAGAGATTCTAAACTGGAAATTTCTAAATATAACGATGGTACAGAAAACTCGAGAAAGTATCTTGTCGCTGCTAACGGCGCTCGTCCTGTTATCGACTTTGATAAACGCTCAGAAGGTGTCATATTAAGTGGTAACTACTGGCATGTAAAAGGAATTGATGTTGCACGATCTGCAGCTAACACAAAAGGTTTTGTTGTTGGCGGACACCACAATATTGTAGAAGACAGCAGATTCTATGAAAATGGTGACACTGGTTTGCAAATTAGTAGAACAGACGGTGATGCTCCCCGTGAAGATTGGCCGTCTAACAACCTTATTTTAAACAGTGAATCCTTTGATAATGCAGACCCTTCCCACAATAACGCAGATGGATTTGCAGCTAAGCTGACATCTGGAGAAGGAAACATTTTCCGCGGCTGCATCTCGCACCATAACATTGATGATGGCTGGGACCTTTACACTAAAGTTGGAAGCGGAGCGATCGGGGCTGTTACCATTGAGGATAGTATTGCTTATGAAAACGGCACACTAACAGATGGTACGGTTGGTGATGGCGATAAGAATGGATTTAAGCTAGGTGGCGAAGGTATCCATGTCCCACATATTATTCGAAACAGTATTGCATTTAATAACGGGGCAACTGGTTTCACCAGCAATAGTAATCCAGGAATAATCGCAGAGGACATCGTCGCATACAACAATGGAAAAAACATTGACTTTTCTACGTACTCTGGAATTGAAGAAGACTTTCAGTTAAGTGGCGTTGTTTCATACCACAGTGGAGGTAAAAATACTGCTGATAGCTATCCTGAGGACGCTCTATCAGACAATAACTACTTCTTTAATGGCGAGGAATCTGTGAACGCATCTTCAGATGTCATTACAGATGAGAACTTTGTGAGTTTAGATCCAAAACTTCCGTATGAACGTGACGAAGATGTAAAAGGCTTAGAATCAAATATAATCTGGGGGGATTTCCTGCTATATCTTCCAAGTATAACAGCTGAGCTGGAAGTGCGCCCGGCTACATTAAAACTCAACGAAAATAAAAATAGCAAGGCAGTTTTAACATCTTATCTGGTATTTGCTGACGAAACAGTTTTAGAGAATATCGACTTTGCCAGCCTTCTTTTAAATGGCGAAGTCGTACCAGCTGAAAATCAAAAGAAAAATCCTGTCGTTGATTTGAACGATGATGGTTTAGCAAAATACAAAATCGTATTCCCACGCCAGCAGCTGTTAAGTACCCTGGAAAAAGGAGAGCAGGAGGTAACAGTTACCGGAACATTAACAACAGGGCAAAAGTTTAGAGCAACAGGCATAGTTACAGTAAAATAAATCAAAAGGATGGTGCTTCTTCCGTTAAGCAAAGAAAATAAAATAAAATAAAGGCACAAGCAAAAAAGGCAAACCTCACTGGTATGCCTTTTTTGCTACTGCTGAATTTTGGTGTTAAACCCTCCTGAGGTCTGCTAACAGGGGTGGTATGCAGGTGGATATTTAGAGCAGATATTTATTGATGGAGTAATCAGTATTTCCAGAGGATATATACAGAAAAAGAAAATCGTTTATATGCCCCTTTTCCACCCCATTTTTTACTAATCATAAATTCAACTTCCTCTTACACGATTTATGGTACGGCTCCTTTTATGATATTTAACAGCATTAATATAAAAACAGAATGTGTAACCAAGAGAACATTACTGGAAGAGTGTCTGTCTAAAATCGTTTGGAGAGCCAGCCTTACCCGGTTTTCAAAATCAAAAAACATTTCACTTCCCTGCTGGCGATAAGCTTCGGGATAATGAAAATAAGCATGAAAAAGCTCTGGTTCGGCCCTTTCAATATCCTCTTGTTTTTTCCCTTTCCATGAGCCCAATGACATTTCTCTGAATATATGATGGAGCCTGCGCGATCTCAGTAGGTTTTCCGGTCTCTTCTGTCCGCTTGCTCGGGCTGATTCAATTCAAAATCTTTCAGACGCTCCCCAAGAGCACGAGCGTTGTATTGTCCAAGTTCTGTTAAATCAGAATCCTGCCAGCGTTGCATCCGTTTTTCCACGTTCCATTGAGTCTGTCCGTGCCTGGCAATATATAAATGCAGCATGATTCCCCCTCCTCTTTTCTCCTCTTATCTTAGAAAATCCCCCAAATATTTTGTTTATTTTGCACTTTTTCGAGAATGAATTTTGCCCCTTTTTCGGCTATACTTATAACACTCAATTGACAGGAGGGTTTGGGATGAATCATAAAAAGTTCTTAAAGCAGGCTGTCGATCTAGCTCGTGATGGAGTGCATGCAGGAGTTGGCGGGCCATTCGGAGCCCTTATTGTAAAAGACGGATCCATTATTGCCGAGGGGCAGAACAACGTCACAACAAGCAACGATCCGACCGCCCATGCGGAAGTGACAGCTATTCGGAACGCCTGCAAGGCACTTGGAACATACCAGCTTGATGACTGCATTTTGTATACGAGTTGTGAGCCATGCCCCATGTGCTTGGGCGCCATCTACTGGGCCCGGCCCAAAGCCGTTTACTATGCAGCGGAGCACACAGACGCTGCTGAAGCCGGATTTGATGATTCATTCATTTATGAAGAAATTGATAAACCTGCTGAAGAAAGAACAATCCCCTTTTATCAAGTGACTCTGACGGAGCATTTATCCCCGTTTCAGATATGGCGGGATTTTGCCAATAAGAAAGTATATTAAAAGGATCAGGCATGTGCGGCCTGATCCTTTATTAATTCGCTGAGAAGCCGCTGTGCCCGTACGCACTTCGGGTTGGCATTCAGCGCTTTTTGCAAATACAAAACAGCTGTCATATGCTGACGCAATTCAGCATAGCAGACACCGAGCCAGCAGCTTGATCTAAAATCGGCTGCCCCCTTCACCTGTACGTACTGATGGTGTGCATTATCGGTGTGCAGGCAAGCTTCAAACGCTGTGATCGCTTCTCTCACTTCTTTTAGCTGATACATGATGATCCCTTTATAATAGTGAAGCGTGCAATAATCCGGATAATGTCTCAGCGCTTCATGGATATCGCGTTCCGCTTCTTCGTACCGTTCTGCGTCAATTATTAATAATTTAAACTTTAAATAATAGGCATCAGACGGCGGAATTTGCCTTTTTCTTTTACATTCATTGATGCAATCCACTGCCAGCCAGAGGGCTTTATCATGTTCGTTTCCTCTGTCATACTCAGCTGCTTTCTGATAAAGGAGAGACGGGTCAGCGCTGGCTGTCAGCAATTCCGTATTCAATAAGCTTATGTTGTGTTTATGCTTGTGCTGTGCCTCCTGCTCTAAATACCCGTAATGGTGAATGATACATGGAAGTGAGAAAGTACTGCTTTCCCCTTCTCCCTCAGGCCTTTCGCAAACCCTTCCCGTAAACGTTATGTTTTGCTGATTGCGGATCAGCCTGATCTGCCTTTGTTCAAACGCTTCGTTTTCATCCCATTCCTTCCCTGTATAATTCACAACCTTCACGCAGCCGAGAGCTGGCAGGCTGTCTGTCAGCATCGAAGGCAATAGGCTGCCTGTGTCCGGATCTAATTCTTCGTCGGCATCCAGGATCAATATCCACTCACCCTTGGCATGCCGCAGGCTGGCATTTCTCGCCTGTGAAAAATCCTGTTCCCAACTATGATGATAAACCTGAGCATGAAAGCTTGTGCAAATATCTCCCGTACGATCGTTCGACCCGGTATCAATCACAATAATTTCATCGGCAATAGGCTGCACACTCTCTAAACAGCGTGCAATATGGCGTTCTTCATTTTTCACAATCATACATACTGACAGCTTTGGCCTCTTCATGTACTCACCTTTTCTCTCGTCTGAATTCACCTATATTACATGTATTCACACTTTGAAAAGATCATGCCCGCCCCGCATGCTTTCCCACAAAAAAACATCCTGAGAACCCTCAGGATGCCGATCTTATTTTAATTCTAATTTCACATCAATATTTCCTCTGGTTGCTTTTGAATAAGGACAGAAATCATGAGCAGCATTGACAAGCTCTTGCGCCTTATCCCGATCCAAATCTTTCGTGTTCACAACAAGTGTGACACCGATTTTAAACCCGTCGTCGCTCTCATCCTTCATGAGGCTGACCTGTCCTTCAATTTCGGAATCAATCTCGATATTTTGTTCTTTGGCCACGTGTTCAAGCGCGCCGCCGAAGCAAGCAGCGTATCCTGCCGCAAAGAGCTGTTCCGGATTTGTGCCGGTTTGCCCTTCTTTTTTGGCATTTGGCATTACAATATCAAAATCAAGAACACCGTCATCTGAAGTAATATGTCCTGCACGTCCGCCGCGTGCGGTTACTTTTGCTGTAAATAGTGCCATATTTTCCAACCTCCTTATTTGTATCTAGTTGTTATATTTCCCTTTCTGATCTTTTTAAACATGCTATGTTTGCGATAATAGGAAAAGTGATGTTTTTCAGATACAATAGAATGGAATGTCAGAAAGAGTTGGTGAACAAGATGAAAAATGAATTTGACCATATGAAATTGGAGAATCAGCTATGTTTTTTGCTTTATGCGAGTTCGCGGGAAATGACAAAGCAATACAAGCCGCTGCTTGAAAAGCTAAATGTGACGTACCCTCAGTATTTGGTTTTGCTTTTGTTATGGGAGCACGAAACGCTAACTGTCAAAAAAATGGGCGAGCTGCTGTATTTAGATTCGGGAACACTTACTCCGATGCTAAAGAGAATGGAACAGCAGGGTTTGATTACGAGAAAAAGATCTGAAGAGGATGAGCGGTCTGTGTTGATCAGCCTGACAGAGGACGGTGAGCTACTGAAAGAAAAAGCGGCTGACATTCCGGAGACGATTCTGGGGCTTTCAAATCAGTCCGGAGAGAATCTGAAACAGTTAAAATCCGCTCTATATACATTGCTGGAAACACTTCATCAAGAAAATTGAGGATACCTTATACGGGGTATCCTCTTTTTTTCTTCTATTCAGCTACTTCAAGCGTAACATCGATATTTCCAGAGGTTGCTTTTGAATACGGGCAGACGCCGTGCGCTTTTTGCATAAGTGCCTGTAATTCTGATGCACTGACTCCTTTTCCTTTCACCTGCAGCGTCACACCCAGTTTGTAGCCTTGATCTGCTTCATCCTTTAACAGGCTGACATGCGCTGTAACCTCTGTCTCCACTTTGACTCGTTCTGTTCTTGCTACAAGCTGAAGTGCGCTGTCAAAGCAAGCTGCGTAACCTGCCGCAAACAGCTGCTCTGGATTTGTCGCTTTTTCTAATTTTTTTGCTCTCGGTGTCCCCGGCATTGCAACATCGAGCTCAAGAACGCGGTCTGATGAAATCACCTTTCCTTCTCTTCCCCCTACCGCTGAAACAGTCGCTGTAAATAATGGTTTACTCACTTTTGTATCCCCCAAAAATATATTTTATACAATTAAATTGTACACAATATAATTTGCAGTGTCAATTTTTAAATACGCAAAAAAAAGCTTATCCCGTTACGAGATAAGCTTTTTCATCGAACATTGCCCGCTATTCGCGGATTTGCCCTGTTCCTTTAATGATGTATTTTGTAGAAGTCAGTGCTGGAAGTCCCATCGGCCCTCTTGCATGAAGCTTTTGTGTGCTGATGCCGATTTCGGCTCCGTAGCCGAATTCAAATCCATCGGTAAAACGGGTTGACGCATTATGATAGACTGCGGCAGCATCGACAGCCGTTTGAAAATAAGCGGCATTCTTGTTATCTTCAGTTAAAATTGCTTCAGAATGATTGGTGCCGTAATGTTGGATATGCTTCACAGCTTCTTGGATGTTCTCAACCGTCTTTACGCTAATGACAGGCGCTAAAAATTCAGTTTCCCAATCTTCTTCTGTTGCTTGTTTGCTTGAAGGATGAAGTTCACATACAAATTCATCACCGCGAATGTCAACTCCTGCGTTTTCCAGCTGAGCCAGCAATTCTTTCCCGTGTTGCTTCGCCCATGCTTTGTGGATTAGCAGTGATTCAATCGCGTTGCATACGGAAGGGCGCTGCGTTTTGGCATTTACAACAACCTTTTCTGCCATTTGGGGTTTGGCCGTTTCGTCAATAAAGATGTGGCAGTTTCCTGCTCCGGTTTCTAGTACAGGCACTGTTGATTCTCTGACAACGAGATCAATCAATTTCTTGCCTCCGCGCGGAATCAATACGTCTAAGCCATCATTTAATGTAAAGAGCTCTTTTGCTGTCTCTCTGCTCGTATCCTCAATCAGCTGCACAGCGTTGATCGGAAGCGCTGATTGCTCGAGTGCTCTGTGAATAACATTGACGAGTGCTTTATTGCTGTGAATGGCTGAGGAGCTCCCCCGCAGGACAACCGCGTTCCCTGTCTTCAGGCAAAGGGTAGCCGCATCAACTGTGACGTTTGGCCTCGCCTCATAAATCATTCCAACGACACCGAGCGGCACACGGACTTTTTCAATAAACAGGCCGTTTTCCTTTTGAATCGTTTCAAGAGATTCGCCGACCGGATCAGCCAAGTCGATTAAGAGCTCTACCGCGTCCGCAATGTCACGAATGCGTTTCTCATCCAGCGTGAGACGGTCAATGACATCCGGTGTTAAACCATGTTCTTTTCCGTTCTCAATGTCTTTTGCATTCTCCGACAAGAGAAAGTCCAGTTCGTTGCGGAGTCCGTTTGCAATGAGACTGAGCGCCTCATCCTTCTCGACCGTTGTTTTCATGATCATTTCGGCTGCTGCTTCTTTCGCCAGCTTCGCTTTTACAGAAACTTCACTCATTTTTCTGCCTCCCAGTCTTTTAAATTGACCCAGTCATTCCTATGAATAACCTCAAACGTTCTCTCAAAATCAAGTTCATTACTTCGTTTGCCTTTGACCTCCATAATCTCCTCGGAGGAGTAATGAGTTTGGCCTTTGCCGATCACGCCGCCCGGTCCCCTGACTTCCACGACCGCCCCTTTCGAAAAGCTTCCATTTACGCCCACTACGCCAGCTGGCAGCAGGCTGCTTCCGTTATGGATCATTGCCTCCTCGGCACCCGCATCAATGAGGATCTCTCCTGCTATTGGCGAATGGAACTGAATCCACTGTCTCGTGTTGTTAACAGAGGATAATTCTTTGTCGCCGATATAAGTGCCGTCTCCCCTGCCGTCTAAAATCTCCGCAAGCTTTTGCTCTCCGCTGCCTGTTCCAATAAACACTTTCACTCCAAGAGACAGCGCAGTTTGTGCGGCTAACAGCTTTGATTTCATACCACCGGTGCCGACCTTTGATCCGGCTGAGCCCGCATATCCCAGTAATTCAGGCGTGATCTCCGGCAGATAATCAAATCGTTTCGCCTCAGGATTTTCATTCGGATTGGCATCATACAGCCCGTTAATGTCAGTGAGAATCATAAGCTGATCCGCATGAATCAATCCGCTGACTAACGCAGAAAGCATGTCATTATCCCCGAATGTCAATTCTTCAACAGATGTAGAATCATTTTCATTGATAATCGGAATGACGCCGCGTTCCAGTAATTCCAATATCGTTGCATACGCGTTTCGATACCGTTCTCTTTTCGAAAAATCATTTCTCGTTAAAAGGATTTGTCCCGGAGTCAGAGAGTATTGTTTGAATTGATTCATATATTGCTGCATTAACAGTGTTTGCCCAACCGCGGCCGCCGCCTGCTTTCCTTTGATGGTAACGGGGCGGGACGGATAACCGAGGCGGGAAAACCCCGCCGCTACGGCTCCCGAGGTAATCAGAATCATTTCATGTCCCGCTTTCTTTAACAGAGAAATGGCTTGAACATGCTCACTGATTTTTCCCTCATCAATGCTTCCGTTGCTATTCGTGAGCGAACTGCTTCCTATTTTCACTACTATTCTTTGTTTTTTCATTTATTCTCCTCCACGGCTTTTTGCCAGCCAACTTACAATAAAAAAACCCATTTCATCCTGATTCATAAGGACGAAATGGGTTTCCGTGGTACCACCTTGATTGAACGCGCTTATGCACGTTCCGCTTTCCTGTAACGCCAGGTTACGCGCCTAGGTTTTCCCCCTAAGACTCCAAGGCAGGTTCGGCAGGTTTCATGCGGCAAAATGTTTCAGCGATTCATTTTGCTCTCTGTCACAGAAAGGTCTGCTTACTAATCCTCTTCAACGCTCAATGATTTTTTTATATTATGCAAAGAAAAAGGACACTTGTCAAGGTTTTTTGTGACCAAAAAGAGCCCGCATGGCGCGGGCATCTTGCAGTCTAATTAAAGACGATTGTTTTATTTTCGTGAACGATGACGCGGTCTTCCAAATGCCATTTTACAGCACGGGCAAGCACGCTGCGTTCAATTGTTCTTCCAATGTTTTTTAGCGCTTCCGTATTGTCACGGTGGTCCACGCGCTCAATATCCTGTTCAATGATCGGCCCTTCATCAAGATCGTTTGTGACATAGTGAGATGTCGCTCCGATCAGTTTCACGCCTCGCTCGTAAGCCCGTTTGTACGGATTCGCACCGATAAAAGCAGGCAGGAACGAGTGGTGAATATTAATGATGCGATTCGGATGAGCCGAAACAAAGTCAGGGGTTAAGATCTGCATATAGCGCGCAAGCACGATCGTATCAATCTCATATTGCTCAAGCAGTTCAAGCTGCTTCTTTTCGACTTCCGCTCTGATGTCTTTGTTTGCTTTCATATAGTGGAATGGAATGTTCAGCCGTTCAACCAGTTCTCTCGCTTCCTCATGGTTGCTGATGACAACAGCAATTTCCGCCATAAGGTTGCCGGTTTGCCATTCCCAAATCAGCTCATGCAGGCAGTGAAGCTCCTTTGAGACAAAAATGGCGACACGCTTCAGCTCGTTTGCTAATGTTAAACTCCATGTCATGTCGAATGTTTCCGCAACAGACGCAAACGCATCCTGCAGTGTTTCTTTTTTCTCACGAATGCCCTCGCAGTCGAATTCGATTCTCAGGAAGAATCGGCCGCCTTCAGGGTCTGTCGTATATTGATTGGATTCTATAATATTGGCGCCGTGTTCAAATAAAAACGCGGAAACCGCAGAGACGATACCCGGCTGATCGGGACAGCTTACCAAAAGACGCCCTTTATCCTCATTTCCATCACGGTATTCGTTCAACCGCTGTGTCATATATGATTTCATGAATAATCCCTCTTATCTTTGTAAGTCTAAACTATTTATCCATTATACTGAAGATTTGATAAAAATCAATTTATGACAGAATTTTTAAACCAACGGCTGAACATAAAATCAAAGCGATAAAAAAGATGCGTTTAGCGTCCTTCGGCTCCTTGTAAAAGAGGATACCGACAAGCGCTCCGCCGGCGGTGCCAATACCTGTCCAGACAGCGTAAGCCGTGCCCATTGGAATGGTTTCCATTGCATACGACAGCAAGGAAAATGAAGCGGCAAAACCAACAATGATCAACAGCACCCATTTCACGCTTTTTTCCTTCGCATATTGATTCATAAGGGCCACGCCGGCCATCTCCAAACAGCCTGCGCACAATAAACTGATCCAGTGCAGCATTATGCCTCGCCTCCTTTTTCCTCTGTCTCATCCTGTGTCACAAGCTTCAACCCGATGACACCGACTAAGAGCACGCCGATTAACAAAAGCTTCGGCCATCCAACCGGCTCATGAAACAGAATGATTTCACTCAGTACTGTTCCTGCCGTGCCAAGTCCGGTAAAGACGGCATACACGGTTCCGACAGGCAGACTGTTTGTCGCCTTCATTAAAAGATAAAAGCTGACTATAATGCCGATGGCAGTGCCGCTCCATGTTAAAACTGAGTCAGCATGCTTTAAGCCTACCACCCAAACAACCTCAAAAACGGCGGCAAGCACGACTAATCCCCATTTCATTTCAAGTCATTCCTTTCTTTCCAGTAAGATTCCCCGAAAACAAAAAAACCCCGGACAGTCGTCTCTCATGAGATTGACTCTCCCGGGCTTTTTTCCCTCCGTGTGCATACACGCCTCTATTTACGCGTATGTGTTTTCTCTCGGACCAGGCCATGTCCATTGACACGCGGAACCCTAGAAAACGTTACCTTACATCATGATACTATAACTTGGTTCTTTCTTTCAATTGTAAGATTTTCTTTCATATACTGCGATTGGTTTATTCCATTTTTTAATCGTTCTATCATAAATCATGCCGATTTTCTCCGCTACTCGTATGGACGCTTTGTTATTAGGGTCAATCAAAGCCGCAATTGTGCCGAACTGCCGCGCGTTGAAGCCATAGTCCAGGCAGGCTCGAGCCGCTTCTTGCGCATAGCCGTTCCCCCAGTGGCGGCGGGCAAACATATAGCCGATTTCCATTACTGTTTGATTTTCGACCTGCTGAGGAACAATGCCGCATTGCCCTAAAAAGTCCCCTGTCCGCTTATCTTCGGCGATCCACAGACTGACGCCGTACCCTTTTTCATTTCTTTTGTTCCAACTGATCCACTCGCGGGTTTGCCTCTTATCTTTTAAACCGGAATAATATTTCATGACGTCAGGATCGTTAAAAAGTTCAAACAAAGAGGCTTGATCACAATCTTCCATACAGCGCAAACGAATTCGATCGGTCACAAGCTTCGTTTTAGCGCTCATATTTCGCCACATCCTGCTTCCATTCTTTTTTGAGGGCTTCGATATGTGCTTGATGATAGCGGTTATGATCCGCCATATGCCAAATGCCCCACCGTATGGTCGCGGTGTCATCATCGTAAGAAAGCGGCTGATGCAAATCATTTTCAGTTAAGGTGTAACATACCAATTTCAGCTCATTTACCACATGCCGATGTCTTTTCAAGAGGTCATCTAATCCGGGCTGATTCTCCGGTTCAGACAGCCGTCCGCTATCATCTGTCATCGGGCCGTATACCTCTTCAATATGATCTGGTATCCGATTTTCCTTGATACGCCAGACCCATCTGATATCTACATTTGTGAGATGGTGCAAAAGCTGAGCAATGCAGTTCTTTGTTTGGCAGCGCCCCTTATAGTAAAGTTCATTGTGTGTCATGTGACTTACGATAGAAGTCAGACGGAGACTGTTTTCTTCCACTGCGGAATACAACAGACTGACCGTCGGTGCCATGTCGTTTCTAATGAATAAGTCCCTCATGTTCAGTTCCCCTCCTAACTAGGTACATTAGACACCAAACAAAAATTCCCTTTAAAAAAGAAAAAAGCTCTCGTTAAAAATAGAGAGCAATCTTAATTGTTATTTCCCGGTTTATATAAATAAGGATCATGCCTCGGTTCGTTTGAGGTATGTAAATCAAGCAGTATATCACCCCGGGCATTTGTCGTACAAAGCGTGATCGAGGAGAGCAGTTTAGGGCTGTATCCTTTTTCCTCAAGCTTCTCAAACAGCCAGGTTCGGTTTTTTTGGAGGTATTTCAAGTTATGATCAAGGATTTCGCCGTCCAGTATGAGAGGAATCGGGATAAAATTCCGTTCAGCTTCCATATTCAAATCCCGCACCTGAACCGCTCTCGCTTCTTCTTTTGGGATAACGCTTACTTCCCCCGTTTCTTCAATGATGGCAAGATCAATGTCAGCCGGATCGGCATAACCCTTTTCCCTTAGTTTTCCAAGCAGTTCATTAACCGTCAGCCTTTCTTTACGCAGTCCGCGTTCATCAATATCCCCGTTTCGGATTAAGACAGTCGGGCTTACGACCAGCAACCAGCGCCATTTATTAGAAAGAGAGAGCTTGCTCATCAGAAGATAAAGCACCAAAAAAGAGCCTGCGTAATAAATGGACATCGGCAGCCTGGATGTAAGAATCGGCTCACTGATAATGGTTCCGATTGCGAAGGTTAAAAGCAGATCAAAATTGTTCATTTGTGACACAGCTTTTTTACCGGCAAGCCGAAACAGAATATACGCAATCGAAAATACGATAACTGGCTTCAGTAAAAATGCCCATATCATCCATAACACTGATCTTTACCTCCATCATGCTAGTCATAGTGAGCCTATTTTGCCCAGAGACAGAAGTGCTATACATCGCACCTATTTTCAGTGTTATAAATAGGCGAACGTGTATTACTTAGGCACATACCATAATTGTAAGCAACATAGAATGGAGGCACAGTATGAAGAATCAGAAGACGAATCCCCATTGGCCCTATGATGTACCATCAGCTTCGCATCCCGTAGGCTATCAGCAACAGCAGACAATTGATAGGCTTGCCGGTTTAGAACTGAAAATGGAGCAATTAATTAGAGCGATTGAGATAAACAATGAATTGCTGAGAACGATGCAAGAACAGCAAAACCATGTATGCACCAGCGGCGGAGGCGGGTCAGTAATTGTCCGGATGTAGAAGAAGGCGTTGTCCGCCTTCTTCTATTTCAATAAAACACTCTTCTCTGAAAGAAGAAGAGTTTCATGTATGTGATATCAAACGGGCTGTGCCATGCTTAATTGCGGGCCAAACAGCTCATAATGGATAGATTCCGGCGTTGATCCAAGGTTTGAGACAAGTTTATGCATTGTTGTAATAAATGACTGTGAGCCGCAAATATAATAATCCGCACCTGTATTGGCAATTAGTTTTTTTAGAAACTGCTGGTCAATCTGTCCTTCGTGAAATTGAAGATCACCTGCACGGTCCTCCTCTGTCGGCTCGCGATACACAAATGCTATCTTGAGAGGAAAATGGTTTGCCGCTTCTTCCACCTCATGGCGCAATGCGTGATACTCACTGTTTTTCGCGGCATGAATGAACAGAATCTGCCGTTCAGGCTGCTTGGAAACAGACGTTTTCAGCATGCTGATCATTGGTGTAATGCCAACTCCGGCACTGATCAGAACGAGATCTTTTTGTGATGAAGCATCTAAAACAAAGCCCCCTGCCGGTGCGCTGATCTCTACTGAATCTCCCTCATCCAGTCCATCGTGTAAGTAGGAAGACACGACACCGTCTTTCTTCACTGAGATT
The DNA here is from genome assembly GCF_026796395.1 of Bacillus sp. T17B1. NCBI lineage: Bacteria > Bacillati > Bacillota > Bacilli > Caryophanales > Bacillaceae > Bacillus > Bacillus sp. T17B1. The sequence goes on along the minus strand of NZ_JALAYA010000002.1, from coordinate 117,609 downwards.
CGATAATAGTCTTTTCCCGGCATATCTGACAGGCTGTATTGACGGATTTGCGTATATTCAGAATCAGGAATCTGCACTTTAATGCTGATATACTGCCCTGCTTGAAAATCAGGTAACGGCTTGCCGTCTTCCGGCTTCAGATAGAAAGATGTAATTTCTGTGCTTTCCCGTACTTTTTTTGCGATGACGCACGGCTTATACTCCTTCCAGCCGCCACTTTGCTGCTCCGCCTGCTCATACATTTCTTTTTCAATTTCAATGAACACGTCAGCGATTACTCCGTACGCTTTCTCCCATGCCTGCATAATGACAGGTGTCGCAGTCTCTCCCAGAACGTCTTTAATCGCAAGCATCAAATATTTTCCAACGATCGGGTAATGTTCAGCCTTAATTCCAATACTGCGGTGCTTATGGCCGATTTGTTTGACGATTGGAATGATTTTTCCAAGCTGGTCAATATTCGCCGCAGCTGCGATAACGGCATTTGCAAGTGCAGTGCGCTGCGTATTCTTCTTTTGGTTGGTTTGATTAAAAATATTCAAGAGCTCGGGATGGTTTTGAAACATCAGATCGTAAAAACGGCCAGTGATGGTTTCTCCATGCTGTTGTAATACGGGTACAGTGCTTTTAATGATTTTGATTGTTTTATTATGTAACATTGTATACAATCCTTTCAAAAAGATGTATTTATAATATATCTTTAATTTACATGATCTCATAAATAAAAGATATATCTTAAATGAATCTTTAATAAAGTTGTCATAAAATTATCAATTTACCGTGACAATTGTTGCTTTTTTAGAGAATCTCCTAGCAAAAACGGACTAACCATTGTATATCCCCATCGGAAAGAAGAAGAGCACAAAAAAACCCAAAACAACATACGTTTTGGGTGTAATGTTTACCAAGGCTTTTCAGTTCCGAGCGCATTTGCAAGCGCCTGGCTGTGTTTTTTGCGGTTCTTTCGTTCATTGGCGCGCTGAACCGCTGTATTATGCAGCATGATTTCTTCTTCTGTTTCCGGTACAACTCTCGGTACAGGCACCGGCTTGCCATTTGAATCTAATGCGACAAATGTCAAAAAGGATGTCGCAGCGAGCTCCCTTTCGCCAGTCATCAGGTGCTCCTTAATGACTTTTACAAACACCTCCATAGAAGATGTGCCGACCCATGTCACATATGACTCCAAGCAAACAGAATCCTGTTGCCCGATTGGCTTCAAAAAATCGACAGAATCCATCGAAGCAGTTACTGTTTCGCGTCTGCAATGGCGAGCCGCAGAAATAGAAGCAATGTCGTCGATGTAGCTCATTAATTTTCCGCCAAACAGCGTATTATGGTTGTTTGTATCAAGCGGGAACACCCTGCTGGTTTTTACAACCTTTGACTCTTTACAAAATCTTGTTTCCGGTGTTTCCATATCTTTCTCCCCTTTGATGTCTGATCGTTTAGTTAAATGCACGCATATTCTCCTATTAAACAATATTCTCTGCCATTTGTCTAAAATTTAAAATACTTTGTCTGTCAGGATTTCTCTCTTTATAAAAGGTTTAATGATTTTCACGATGAGGAAATAATAAATGTATTCTCACACGATCAGGAGGAAAAAACAAATGGACGTATCCATCCCGAAACACCAGCACAAAACCGTATGCCGAACGGAATACGGCACACTTCAGAAAGTCGTTTTATGCAGTCCCGAGCACATGACCATAAAAGATGTCATAAACGAAACCCAAAAACATTTTGAAGATGACAATATTCATGTCAAAACCGCTGCCGATCAGCACAGGCGCTTTGTTCAAGCACTCAGGTCACACAACATTGAAGTCATTCTTTTGCCAGCTCGTGACGGGCTCCCTGAGCAGGTCTTCACTAGGGACATAGGGTTTGTCATAGGAAAAAAAGCCTTCCTCTCAAGCATGACTGAACCGATTCGCCAAGGGGAAGAAGCCATCATAAAAGATCTATTTCACAGGCAAGGCATTTCTTATACCCGTATGCTTAATACGAGCATCGAAGGCGGTGACGTCATTATTGATAAGGATATCGTCTACGTCGGTATCAGCCAGCGCACCGACATGTCAGCCATCGGCCAGCTAAAAGAGGAGCTACCTGAATATACAGTCGTTCCAGTGCAGCTGCATGAAAAATTTCTTCATTTGGACTGCGTATTTAACATCGTATCTGAAACCGAAGCGTTAATTTATCCTAATGCCCTTCAGCCAGAGGCAGTTCATATGCTTGCAAAACGTTACGATCTCATTGAAGTGCCCGAGGACGAACAATTTACGCTTGGCACCAATGTGCTTTCAATCGGGAGAAAAACGATTATCAGCCTCCCTTGCAACCGCCATGTCAATCAACAGCTATCGAAAAGAGGCTATCATATCATCGAAATTGACCTATCAGAAATTATTAAATCAGGCGGCTCCTTCAGATGCTGTACGCTGCCGTTGATCCGCGGCGAGTGAAGAAATCCCCCTTTTTCATGTTTTGAACAGCTTATTTTATCAAGATACGTTAATATAGAGATGACATCATTTTAAGGGGGAAATCGCATGACAAAGTACATAGGATATGTCGGAACTTATACAAAAGGCGGAAGCGAAGGGATCTATTCATTTGAGCTTGATACTGAGAATAAAACGCTCAGCCAGCCAAAGCTTGCCGCTAAGCTGGGCAACCCGACATATTTAGCGCCGAATAAAGACAACACCATTCTTTATTCAATTGAAAAAGCAGACGGCCAAGGCGGAGTTGCTGCCTATCAAATCGATAAAAACAGCGGCGAATTAACATTTCTGAATCGTCAGTTAATTGATGGGCCATCGCCATGCCACGTAAGCATCGATGATCAAAATCAGTTCGTACTGACTGCCAATTATCACAGTGGGAAGGTGCACGCTTTTCCGGTTCAGGAAGATGGAAGCTTGCAATCACCTGCTTCAGAAGCCGCTCACACAGGAAAAGGACCGCACGAAAGACAAGAAAAACCGCATACACACTATGCGGGGTTCACACCTGAACACAATTATGTGGTAGCGGTTGATTTAGGTACAGATAAGCTGTACACCTATAAGCTGAAAAACGGCGTATTGGCTGAATCAGGAAGCCATTCCTTCGCTCCCGGCGCAGGACCTCGCCATATCGCTTTTCATCCAAAAGAAAAATACGCTTATGTGATGACAGAATTAAGCAATGAAGTGATTGCGCTTGAATACAATCCGACAGCCGGCGAATTTACAGAAATCCAAGCCGTCTCTGCCATCCCTGATGATTTTACAGATAACAGCCAGGGAAGCGCCATTCATGTCACACAGGACGGCCGTTTTGTTTACGTTGCAAACCGCGGCCATGACAGTATCGCTGTATTCGAAGTGAATCAATATTCAGGCGAGCTGTCTTTCGTGGAAAGAGTTTCGACAGAAGGAAACTGGCCTCGTGACTTTGTATTTGATCCAACGGAAGGATTCCTTATCGCTTCAAATGAAGAAACAGGCAACCTTGTCCTGTTTGAAAGAGACAAAGAAACCGGCCGATTGACAGTGCTTCCATCAACTGTCTCTGTCCCTTATCCCGTTTGTGTGAAATTTTTACATCAATTATAAAAGCAAAGACTGGCGACGGAGCCAGTCTTTCTTTGATTATCTCACCTTTTCTGTCGTCTCAGCATTTCGATACAAATGGCAGGCGACAAATCGGCCTGCTTCAATTTCCTGAAGGTGGGGACGGGATTCCCCGCATTCAGGCATCGCCTCCGGACAGCGGGTCCGAAACACGCAGCCGCTCGGCGGATTAACCGGGCTCGGCAGCTCCCCTTTTAAGAGGATCCGCTCACGCTTGTCCTCCAATTCAGGGTCAGGAATCGGAATCGAGGACAAAAGCGCCTTTGTATAGGGATGCAGCGGTTCGCGATACAAGGTGCCGCTCTCTGTAATTTCCATCATGTGCCCTAAGTACATAACACCGATCCTATCACTGATATGCTTCACCATCGAAAGGTCATGCGCAATAAATAAAAACGTGAGTCCTTTCTCTTTTTGAAGCCGCTTCAACAGATTCACCACCTGCGCTTGAACCGAGACATCAAGTGCAGAAATCGGTTCGTCTGCCACGATACATTCAGGATTCAGCGACAGTGCTCTGGCAATCCCGATTCTTTGTCTCTGTCCGCCGCTGAATTCATGGGGGTAACGGCTGCCAAAATCAGGGTGAAGACCCACTGCATCAAGCAGCTCGTCCACGACGAGAAGCCGCGCTTTGTGGGTATTGTAAAGGTTGTGAATTTCCATCGGCTCCAAAATGATTTCTCGAACGGTCATGCGCGGGTTCAGCGAAGCATAAGGATCCTGAAAAATCATTTGCAGTTTGCGGTTAAAGGCAAACTGCTCTTTCTCACTCAGTGAGTGGAGGTTGGTGCCGCGGTATTTCACACTTCCTTCTGTTGGCTGATAAAGGCGCATCAGCACTCTCCCCAAGGTTGATTTCCCGCACCCTGATTCACCGACTAAACCAAACGTTTCTCCTTCATGAATCTGAAAGGTGACCCCGTCGACGGCTTTGACTGTCCGCTTTTTTCCTGCGTCAAAATGCATTTTCAGCTGGCTGACTTCTAACAAAGGCAGTGGCGTCATTTGTCTCCCTCCTTATTCTGAAAAACAGCGGCGCACCGCACATCGTTCTTTTTCATAGATTGTCTCTTTTAATGTAAGGATTTCAATTGATTTTCCCGTCTTTGGAGAATGAAGCATTTTTCCGTCGCCGACGGACAGACCGACGTGGTGAATCGCACCTTTTCCTTCCTCATAAGCGAAAAACAGCAGGTCACCGGCTTTCATATCATCAAGCGGGATTTCCTCCCCCGCCTTTGCCTGATCTCCTGCATCACGGGGGATGCTGTATCCATTGGCCTTAAATATACTGTACATAAACCCGGAGCAATCAAACCCAAACCCGCTGATCCCTCCCCACAGGTAGGGAAGCCCGAGAAAAAATGCCCCCGTTTGAATAATGTCTTCAGCAGTCCCTTTCTGTTCGCGAACAGGCACTGCATCAGTTTGCTTCACAAACCTTTCCCCTAAAACGGTCGAAACCTTAAAATATCCGTTTTCTTCTGCAATGAGGGGAAGAACTGTCAAAAAGCTCAGTTCGATCTCCTTTTCTCCATTTCTTTTGTACAAAAAAGCAGCAGGTTTGCTGATCATGACATCTTTTTGCGTATGGATGGGACTTGTTTTTTTCAGCTGGTTCTTTTTCATCCAGCCCGGATATCCGCGTGGATCTTTTCGGGATGGCTGGCTCGGCACGATTACAGAAACCCATTCACCCTGTTCCGCCGTCACCAGTACCTTTTCGCCAAAGAGAACCTGAGTTTGGATCACATTATCTGTACATAATCCAAGCCGCTCCTCATACGTCATGCCCTCCAGCCAGTCTCTGATCAATACGGCAGGACGAAGCATCGCTTGATCAGATGGACGAGGTGAATCAGGCGCTGTCCAGATATTGGCCACTGCTGATATGACAGTGTGCATCATTGCTCTATTTCCCCTTTCAAAAGCGCAGCTCCAGTGATTCCGAGTCCTGGTCTGTCAGGCATCGCAATCTTGCTGCCGCTGTATGTTATGCCACCTTTGATGACATCTGTTTTCAGCATCAGCGGCGCATCAAAATCAAAGCGTGTGATGTTTCTTTTGCTTGCCGCAAAATGCGCCGCGGCCGTAATGCCCAGCTTCGTTTCGATCATGCTGCCGACCATGCACTCTACTCCGCACGCTTCAGCCATGGCATTGATTTTCTCTGCTCCGCTAATGCCGCCCGCTTTCATCAATTTAATATTAATCAAGTCAGCGCTTCGGGTTTGAAGAATTTCGAACGCCTGCCGCGGCGTAAAAACACTTTCATCAGCCATAATCAGTGTGTATGTCGCATCTGTCACCTTTTTAAGCCCAGCAAGATCATCTTTATGGACAGGCTGTTCGACAAGCTCAATGCCAAGACCGGCATCCTCCATTTTCCGAATAGCAGTTACCGCTTCCTTCGGTGTCCACCCCTGATTGGCGTCTAGTCGAAGTTTCACGGCTGACCCGACACGTTTTCTGATTTCTTGGATACGCGCGATATCTGTTGCGATATCATCTTTCCCGACCTTTATTTTCAACGTTTGAAAGCCTTGTTTGAGATAATTCTCGGCATCCGCTGCCATCTCTTCAGGTGAGTTGACACTGACGGTATAATCTGTTTCCAGCGTATCTTGGTATCCGCCGAGCATTTGATAAAGCGGCAGTCCGCACATCTGCGCCCAACCGTCGTATACCGCCATTTCCACAGCCGCCTTAGCGCTCTGGTTTCCTGTAAGAAGATGCTGTATGTCATGCAGAATAGCCTCACAGCCGGACAGGCTTTTTCCAAGCAGTGCCGGCTTCAAGACATCGTGAATTGCACATTCAATGCTGTCCATGCTGTCTCCTGTAATTACGATCGTCGGGGGTGCTTCTCCCCATCCGATTGCACCGCTGTCATAAGTGATCCTGACGATGACCGATTCAGCTGTATGCACAGTGCGAAGCGCGGTTCTAAACGGCTTTGTCAGCGGTACGGCGATTCGGTTTGTTTCTATTCGCGTGATTTTCATGGCTTCAGCGCCCCTTCTGAGACGCCCGCCCCGATGACGACTGTTTTTTGTGCAGTACTCATAGCAGCTCGCACACCGATCGGAACGGCAAAACTCGGTGAGCAGTGGCCGATTTTAAATCCTCTCAGAGCAGGCTTGCCGGCCGATACAATATAGTCATCAAGCACCTGCTCAAGCGACAATGATTTCTCCCTCTGCACCGGGACACAGTTGTGAAAATCACAAACAAGAATTCCGGCTGCATCCGTCAGCTTTCCTGCCATTTTCAGCTGATTCAGCATCCGGTCAATTTGGTATGGCTCCTCGTCAATATCTTCAAAAAACAGAAGCTTGCCTTTCGTATCAATTTCAAACGGCGTGCCCAGCGTAGATGTCAGTAAAGAGAGATTTCCTCCGACAAGCTCGCCTTCCGCTTTTCCGGGAACAAGCACGGTCAGCGGAGAAAGCTCTTCTGTATAGGTAAATTCTGTCTCTTGGAAGAGCTGCTCATACGACGCTTTTGTCAGCGGATGAACGTCGTCGAGGCCAATATCTGAGCTGAGCATCGGGCCATGGAAGGTGACAAGACCTGTGTTTTGATGGATGGCAGTATGTAAAAATGTAATATCGCTGTATCCCCAAAAGATTTTAGGATGTTTGCGGATTAAGCTGTAATCAATGCCAGCGGCGATACGTCCTGTCCCAAAACCCCCGCATGCGCACAGCACTGCTTTTACCTCCTCGTCTCTGAACATCTCATGAAGATCAGCCAGCCGCTCATCATCCTGTCCCGCTAAGTAGCCGTGCTGGTTTTTCAGTGCCTTGCCCAATTTCACCTGCAGTCCGAGCTCTTTTAAAAATAAAAGCGCGGTGTCAAGCTTTTTTGAATCCGGCGGGCTTGCAGGCGCGATTACTCCGACTGTATCACCCTTTTTCAGCGCTTTCGGCTTGTGATTCAACTGAATCCCTCCTTTCATTTGCTCTGCACCCTACGTATACGTGCAAGAAAGAGAAAAAATACCGCTCCCTTCACATAAAGAAGCAGTATTTTCTCAATCGCCGGCGTCAGTTTTTATCTGCCCATTTTAAATCGATATAGCCGACAGGATGCCGGACGATCCCCTTTACATTTTCGTTTTGCAGGTTGACCTGGTTATAGAAATAAACCGGAATAATCGGCGCTTCATTGACCAGCAGCTTTTCCGCTTGATGCATTAGGGAGAAACGCGTTTTTTCATCAGCTTCATGTTTCGCCCGCTTGATCAGCTGATCGTATTCTTTATTGGCCCAGCCTGTGCGGTTCATCGAATTCCCTGTTTGGAAGGCTTCCAGAAAACTGATAGGGTCCGCGTAGTCAGGCAAAAATGAGCTTTGAGAGAATTGGAATTTGAGCGCTTTTTGATCCTCTAAAAATACGTTCCATTCCATATTGGCCAGCTTCACATCGACTCCTAGAGTATTTTTCAATTTTTGCTGGATCGCCTCGGCAATCTTTTTATGCTCCGGCTTTGTGCTGTAAGTAAGAGTAATCGCAGGAAGCCTATCATAGTTTTCTTCCTTCATGCCCTTTTCCAGCAGCTGCTTTGCTTTGCTTTCATTTGGCGTGACCAGGTCTCCGCCCGCTTCACGGAAATCCTTGCCGTCAGGCTGCGTAAATCCAGGCGATACAAAGGCGTGCGCAGGTTTTTCGTTATTTTTCGTGACGTATTTTACAATTTCCTCCTGATCGACAGCCATCGCAAAGGCTTTTCTGATGTTTTCATTTTGGAATGGCTCCATGTTTACATTAAACCGGTAGAAATAGAGGCCCGCCTGGTCAACAATACTGACGTTGTCCTGGTCAAGCAGCTGATCGCTTAACTCAGCAGGGACGTAAGCGGTATCCAGTTCCCCAGACTGAAACATCTGGTAATCTGTATTTCTGTCACTGACCATCGCCCATTTCACCTTATCAAGCTTCACGGTGTCTTTATCCCAATACGTGTCGCTTTTCTCCATGGTGATGCTGTCATCATGCTTCCATTCCGTCAGCTTAAACGGACCATTCCCGACAAATGTATCCGCCTCAGCAAACCACTTCGGATTTTCTTTATCGACCTTTTCATTTACCGGAAAATACGCCGGATTGGATACGACGCTGAGAAAATATTTTTGCGGCGCTTCAAGGGTTACTTCCAGGGTTCGATCATCCTTTGCCGTCACCTTCACATCGTCTTTTTTCCCTTTCCCGCTGTTATATGCTTCGCCGCCTTCAATAAAGTAGCCGAGAAACGCAGATGAAGCGCCTTTTTTCGGATCAAGCATCCGTTTCCACGCGTATTCAAAGTCTCCGGCCGTTACCGGATCTCCGTTTGTCCATTTCGCATTTTCCCGAATCGTAAATGTGTAGGTTTTTTTATCTTTTGATACAGACCACTTTTCCGCCATTGCCGGTTCAGGCTCATTCTCCTTGCCGAAACGCGTCAGCCCCTCCATGATGTTATTTAACGGCTGCCACGACACATTATTAAAACCGATCGGCGGATCGAACGAAGTCGGTTCATTTTCGTTATTTACATACAGCACCTTTTCCCCGCTGGTTTTTGCCTTATCATGACGGCTTTCCTTTCCGGCCTGTTCGTTCGCTGTACATCCCATCAGCGCAAACGAAAGTCCTAATGCAAGGCCCATTCCCCATAGCTTTTTCACTCTTTTCATCCTCTTCCCCCTTTTCATGATCAATCCTTCGCACCTCCGGACAGCATGACATGTTCAGCCCGTTGATCCTGCAGCCAGCAGTTGACGGTGTGCGTGTCAGATCTGATGGTCTGGCCCGGGTATACCCTGTCACACACGATCATCCTATTCGGACATCGGGCAGCAAATGGGCAGCCTGGTGGAGGTGAAAATAAATCCGGCGGCGTTCCGTCAATCGGAATCAGCTCCGCGCCCTCCATATCCAACCGCGGGACAGAGTTCAGCAGCCCTTTCGTATAAGGGTGCTGCGGCTGATAAAAAATATCTTTTCTCGTGCCGATCTCCGCCATTTTACCGGCATACATAACTGCAACTCTGTCAGCAACCTGGGCAACGACCCCTAAATCGTGTGTAATCAGAATGACAGACACATTCGTTTTTCTCTGAATCTCTTTAAACAGCTCCAAAATCTGTGCCTGAATGGTCACGTCAAGAGCGGTGGTCGGTTCGTCTGCGATTAATATATCAGGCTCGCAAATCAGCGCCATCGCAATGACAATCCGCTGTCTCATGCCGCCGCTGAATTGGTGGGGATACTGTTTGAGCCGCTCTTCGGGATCTGGAATGCCGACCAATGACAGCATGGAAAGCACTTCTTCCCTCGCCGCCTTTTTGCTCATGTTCTTATGGCGCAGGAGCGCTTCCCCCAGCTGATCTCCGACAGTCAGCGTCGGGTTTAACGCTGTCATCGGGTCTTGAAAAATCATAGAAATGTCGGCTCCCCTAATGCTTCTCATTTCTTTGTCAGAGAGACGGCAAAGGTCTTTGTTTTTATATAGAATACTGCCGTCCGTCACTTTGGCCGAATAGGGCGGAAGCAGGCCCATGATGCTTTGGGAAGTAACGCTTTTGCCGCAGCCGGATTCGCCGACAATCGCAAAGGTCTCACCTTGATACAAATCAAAGCTCACCCCTCTGACTGCCTGAACCGTCCCGCCGTAAGTCGTAAAAGAAACGTGCAGATTTTTGACTGACAGAACTTTTTCCATACAGCTACCTCCTCAGCTTAGGGTCGAGCGCATCCTGTAATCCGTCCCCAAGTACATTAAACGCATACATCGTCAAAGAGATGAAAAAGGCCGGAAAAAATAAGCGCCACCAATGCCCAGACAAAATCGTAGGCAGACCGTCATTCGCCATCACACCCCAGCTTGCAAACGGAGCCTGTATGCCGAGGCCGAGAAAGCTTAAAAATGATTCTGCGAATATAGCGGCAGGTACGGTTAATGTCATTTGTACGATGATTGCTCCCATTGTATTCGGCAGCAGATTCTTCCGGATGATGCGAAAGGTTCTCGCACCAAAGGTTTTCGATGCGAGTACGTATTCATTATTTTTAATCTGTAGCACCTGTCCTCTTACAATTCTTGCCATGCCGACCCATCCGGTCACAGTCAGCGCCACAATAATGGTGCCCAGTCCCGGCCCCATCAGCACCATCAGCAAAATGACAACAAGAAGATACGGTAGGCCGTACAGCACTTCGATAATCCGCATCATAATGCTGTCAGTCCTGCCGCCTTTATAGCCCGCAACGCCTCCATATATGACCCCAATCACAAAATCAATCAGTGCTGCCATGACTCCGACAAATAACGAAATCCTCGCTCCGTACCATGTTCGGGTAAACACATCCCGGCCAAGCTCATCGGTGCCGAACCAATGATCGGCTGATGGCGGGAGATTTTGTTCGGTCAGCGATTGGCGCGCGACACTATGGGGTGATAAAAGGGGCCCGATTACTGCCATGACAAATAGAAATAAAAGAATAAAGAGTCCCGCCATCGCTAATTTATTTTTCTTCAGCCTCCTCCAAGCATCCTGCGTGTATGACAAACTCGGCCGCTTGACCGAATCGGCTTCTCGATTTTTTTCATGATTCGAGACAAACCACTCATCCGGCACATGAATGTGCTGCTTTGGCTGGCGTTCATCCGTTTGTACAGGGAGATTCACACGCTTCACCCTTTCTTATGCAGTTTAATGCGCGGGTCCAGCAGACCGTAGGCCAAATCGACCAAAAACAGCATGATGATCAGAATAACGCTGTAAAAAACGGTCGTTCCCATAATCACGGGATAGTCCCGCTGATTAATACTTTCAACAAAATATTTTCCCATTCCCGGAATGGCAAAGATTTTTTCAATGACAAAGCTTCCTGTTAAGATGCTGGCGACGAGTGTGCCCAGAACGGTAATGACGGGCATGAGTGCATTTCTGAGTGCGTGTTTTACGATAATTTTGAACGGAGAAAGCCCTTTTGCTTTTGCTGTGCGGATATAATCCTGTGTCAGAACTTCAACCATGCTTGACCGTGTCAGCCTGGCAATGATCGCCATTGGCCCTACAGCAAGCGCTGCGGTCGGAAGCACCATATGAATCGGGCTCGTCCATGTGGCAGCGGGAAATAGTTTGAGATTGACAGCAAATTGCTGAATGAGCAATGTTGCCAGAATAAAATTCGGGATGGAGATGCCGAGTACCGCGAGACTCATTGCGGCGTAATCCAAAAAACCATTGCGGCGGAGCGCAGCGATTACGCCCAGTACCAGCCCAGAGATCACGGCAATGACAATGGCTGTCATTCCAAGCTCAAAGGAAACGGGAAATCCGCGTTCCAGCATATCATTTACGCTGTCTGACGGTTTTTTAATTGAAGGTCCGAAATCGAATGTAATGATGGATTTTAGGTAGATGATGTATTGGAAAATGAGAGGATCGTCTAAGTGATAGTAGGCTTCGAGATTTTTTTGCACGGCTTCATTAGTGCCTCTCTCCTCGTTAAAAGGAGATCCGGGAATGACCTTCATGAGAACAAAAGTCAGGGTGGTAATCACCAAAATCGTGGCTGCCATTGCCCAAAAACGCTTTATCATGTATCGCGCCAAAGCCTAAAACACCCCTTTAGCAGAATGATGTCCGCATCGCAAGCTCAGTCATGACAAGCATCGCCTGATAGGCTTCAAGCATGTCCTTCGCCTGAAATTGAACGGTTGTGGTTCCCGGTTTGATTTCAGTTCCCGGCATCAGGTTGGCCCATTCAGCCTGTCCGTAATTGCCGAACTCAATGCTTAGAACCGGTCTGTCAGGCGGTGTGAGCGGTTTGACTTTGTCCTTGTTTTGCAGGGCAAATGCGGTTTTTTCTGTCAGCAGACGCCCGGCTTTCACAGGGGACAAGCACTTCACTGCAGATCTTGAAATGGTTTGTTTGACAGCGGCTGTCGTAACATTCGGAATGAGCTCTTCCGCTTCCTTTGCCGCCCGGTCATCTCCGGCTACCATTAATACCGGGACATCATAATAACCGGCAACGTATGCATTTAACCCGAGCTCACCGACAGGCCGATCGTTTATGTAAAAATGACGGACGCCGAAAATCATGCTGTGTGACATCACGCCTGGAGTTGAAGCTCTCGCATGGTACCCGAGAAACAAAGCGCCTGTATACGTATCATCCAGTCCCTCTACCATTGAAAATGGTTTGACGTCACCGGATATCAAGTGTGCTTCAGGATGAAGCCTTTCAACCATTAGATTATTCATCTTCGAATGGCTGTCATTGACAAGCACTTCGGTACACCCGCTGTTAAACGCTTCGGCAATACAGTAGTTTGCTTCTTCAGTCATGATAAGCCGCCCGCGTTCATAATTGCGCTTGCCGGAATCCACAAAGGTATCGTCCGGAAGACCCGAAATACCTTCCATATCTACTGACATGTACAGTTTCATAACGCTCCTCCTTTTTTACTAAATTATGAATATTCTAACAGATTATATTAAAAAAAGAGGAAAAATGCAATATAACTGAGGAAAATCACAACGATTCAATGATAAAAAGAACCCTCTTTCAAGGGTTCATGTCTGTTTCTCCACCTGTTCTGTAAGCAGTTTATATTTATTCAAGGTTCTTTCAAACACCTCGTCAAAAACGTCCGGCACAGAAGTATGTATCACTTCAGCTCCCTCTCCTGTAATTCCGCCTTTCGTTGCGACACGTTCCAGCGTTTCCCCGAAAGACATCTTCTTTTCGATCAGCAGCTTGCCAGTTCCGTATAGTGAATGAATTAGAAAGTCATAAGCTTCTTCTTTGGACAGACTGCTGTTTCTGACTGCAGACAGCGCCAGTTCTTCGAAGACGGCAGCTATAAACCCTGGTGCCGAGCTCGTCAGATTGCTGGCGGCATCCAAATTCGATTCTTTGATTTCTCGCACGCGGCTGAAAGCAGATAACAATTCATTCAGGCGTTCTTTTTTATCCACTGTCAGTGCTTTACTATGAACGACAAGCGAGATGCCCGCTCCTGCTTCAGATGTAATTGCAGGAATGAAACGTGATATACCGGCTTCCGTTTCAGCCTCCAAAAGACGCAACGGCACACCGGCGGCAATGGAAACGATATGCGTATCCCTGTTCACATGCGGGTGTAGACGGCGGAGCGTTTCAATAACATTTAGCGGCGGCACACAAATAAAAATCAGACGGCATGTTTTCGCCCAGTTTTCTAGCGGAACAGCCGCTACATGTGGATAATCTGACATCAGCGCCTGCAGCCGCTCCCCCTTCGTTCTTGTTTCAATAAAGAGCTCGTGCTCCTTGATTTGTTCATGCTTTAACAGCTGCCTGGCGATCATATCGGCCATGCTGCCATATCCAATAAATCCAATTTGTTCCATTAAATCAGTCCTTTCATATACAATATGAAGTGTACCGTTTTCCGCACTTTTTCACAATTTCCCATAATCTTTTCATTTTTATCCCACAGTTTTTGTTTATGATAAACTCAAGTCATAAACCTATCATAATCAATTAAAAACCAGTGAAAATAGAGAAACGGAGTGAACTTGATGGATAACTATCGTGACGAAAACAGAACAGAAGGCAATGAGAGTGAAGTCTTGCTAGCGAAAGAGAACGATCAGAGCACCCCATACTCAGCCCGCAATGTCATTCATGATCAGGAGAAGAAAAAACGTGGGTTCGGATGGTTCAGACCGCTTCTTGGCGGAGTGATCGGCGGCAGTCTCGCCCTTGGCATATACACGTTTACACCGCTTGGCGACCATGATTCTCAGGACACTGCAAATCAATTGTCCAGCCAGCAGCAAACACAATCGGTGACAGCTAAAAGCACGTCCACTGAATCTAGCAAAAGCTCGTCAAGCCCAAGCAGCTCATCAGCATTTAAGAGCGAGGATTCCTCTAAAATCTCAGATATGGTGGAAGACATTTCACCGGCGATTGTCGGTATTACAAATCTTCAGGCTCAGTCAAACAGCTCTTGGTTTGGCTCTAGTTCATCTGGTTCCAGTGAAGATACAGAAAGCGGTACAGGGTCTGGTGTCATATTCAAAAAAGAGAACGGCAAGGCTTATATTATTACGAATAACCATGTCGTAGAAGGAGCATCTTCCCTGAAGGTCTCTTTATATGATGGCACTGAGGTAACAGCAAAGCTGGTAGGCAGTGACTCCTTAACAGATTTAGCAGTCCTCCAAATCAGTGATGACCACGTAACAAAAGTGGCAAGCTTCGGTGATTCATCGGATCTCAGAACAGGCGAGACCGTCATTGCGATTGGAGATCCGCTTGGAAAAGACTTGTCCCGCACAGTAACACAAGGAATTGTAAGCGGTGTGGACAGAACGGTTTCAATGTCAACATCAGTCGGTCAAACAAGCATTAATGTAATTCAGACCGACGCGGCGATTAATCCAGGTAACAGCGGCGGTCCGTTATTAAATACTTCCGGTAAAATTGTCGGCATTAACAGCATGAAAATCAGTGAAGATGATGTAGAAGGCATTGGATTTTCAATTCCAAGCAATGACGTAAAACCGATTGCAGAAGAATTGCTCTCTAAAGGACAAATTGAACGTCCGTATATCGGTGTCAGCATGCTTGATTTAGAACAAGTGCCGCAAAACTACCAAGAAGGCACACTCGGCCTGTTCGGCAATCAGCTCAATAAGGGCGTATACATCCGAGAGGTCGCTTCCGGCTCTCCTGCAGAAAAGGCTGGATTGAAAGCGGAGGATATTATCATCCGCCTCAAAGGCAAAGAAATCAATACAGGCAGTGAATTGCGCAATATCTTATATAAGGACGCAAACATTGGTGACACTGTTGAAGTGAAAATTCTCAGAAACGGCAAAGAAATGACGAAAAAAATCAAACTCGACCAAAAAGAAGAAACAACTTCGTAAGACATAACACCTCAGGCTGCAAAAGCGGTCTGGGGCTTTTTATTGAACAAAAGACTTATCTCTCTTCAAAACTTACTAATGAGATAATATATCAATCAGGCTAACATCATTGTAATCAGATGCATGTTTGAGAAAGAGGTATGAACATGAGAACCGTGGAATTGAGCATGATCTAGGCAAGAGTAGCTCTCTGTACTAAGCTTTCGACATTGGCATAGAGAATTACACTGGATGCCAGATTCTATTACACATAACTGGTACGGCTCGAATCATGCGTTTCTTAAAGTCCCCTCAGTATAACAGCTGACATGCAGCAAACTTAGGCTTTGCTGTTTTTTATTTCAGCATGCCTAAACCCCAGTGCAAGTTTACAATCCCTTATTCCGATATTTCTATCAGTATCTTTTCTATTGATTAACCAGAATTAAAACCCCTGACCGTTACGGACAGGGGTTCAGGTTATGACATATGCTGGTCTCTGTAGAATCTTTTATTTTCAATTCCATACGATTTCTGAACGATGTAAAGCGGCCTGTCTTTAGCCTCATCATAGATTCTGCCGATATATTCGCCGATCATCCCCAGAATCAGAAGAACGATGCCGCTGAACAGGAGCTGGATCACAATAAGTGATGACCAGCCGGTAATCGTGCTGTCTGTAAATAGCTTCATATACAGCACGATAAACATATACAGAAATCCTGCACCTGACATTAGAATTCCCGCATAGCTCGCCAGCTTCAGCGGTTTGTGCGAAAACGTCGTGATGCCGTCCATTGACAGCTTCAGCATTTTCTTCAGCGGGTACTTTGTTTCTCCGGCAAGCCTTTCATCACGTACATACTCGACCGCTGTCTGTTTGAAGCCCACCCAGCTGACGAGCCCTCTGACAAAAGGATTTTTCTCTTTCAATCTCTTCATTTCATCACAGACTTTTCTGTCCATGAGGCGGAAATCCCCTGTATCAATCGGGATATCAATATCCGTCATGCTGCTGAGAAGCCGGTAAAACATAGCCGCAGTTTTTTTTTTGAAAAAGGTCTCCCCTTTTCGTTTTGTCCGCACGGCATACACGACCTCATAGCCTTCCTTCCATTTTTCAATCATATCTAAAATCAATTCAGGAGGATCCTGTAAATCGGCGTCAATGACGACGATTGCATTCCCCTGTGCATAATCCATCCCTGCTGTAATGGCGATCTGGTGTCCAAAGTTCCTTGAAAAATCAATGATTTTCACTCTCGGATCGATCAGGCTGTGTTCTCTTAAAATCTCAATACTGCGATCTTTGCTTCCATCGTTGACAAAAAGCAGCTCGTAGTTTTCCTTTGTTTGATCCATGACCTCTTTTAAGCGCTGATAGGTTTCATGAATGACAAGCTCTTCGTTATACACAGGTACAACAATTGAATATTGAATATGTCTGCTCATGTTTTTTCCTCCTATTCATCAGCATGTAGTTCGTATAATGTCGCTGACTGATTCATTCCGCCAGGTCCGCCGCCCATTTGGCTCTTTTCGCCTGAGGACTTGCTGTTGTTTGATGTATCAGCTGAATCATTATTTTCTGTTTTCTGATCAGATGATGATTGTTGATCAGAATTTGATTGCCATTTATCTGAAGACACTTCTTTCCCGTTTTTCTCAACCCATTCAACAATGTCATTGTTTCCGCCTCTTCCTCTTCCAGAAGCTAAGAAGTATTTCACTTTTCCCTCTTTTACAAGCTTTTTGAATTGAGTCAGCGTGATAGCCGGATCAGAACCGCTGAATCCGCCAATAGCCATGACAGCTTTTGTCGTTTTAATAATATATGGCGCCGCTGTGTTCGAGTCGGTTGTGGCGAATAAGTATTCAGCTCCGGAGTTATTCTCCTCTAAATATTTAATCAGTTTTTCATTTACAGATGCATCAGACATTCCCATGCCTTTTCCGCTCATGGATGCAAGCTGAGGACCTGTTTCAGGCTGTGAGCTGTTGCCCCCGTACAGAAGCGGTGTGCTTGCCCAATAAATCGGCATCACCAGCAATGCGAGTAGAGCTGCAAGAGATACATAATAACTGATCGGTTTTTGGCGCTGTTTGAACAACAGCAGCGCAATCGCTAACATCACGCCGATCACACCTACGCTAATGCTCCAGCCTGCACCGATTTGATCGTTGTAGTTTCTGAGAATAAACAACTCAAAACCAGTTGTGGCAATAATTGCTGCCGGCAGAAGCCATGATTTCCAGCCAGTCTGATTGCGGTACAGGTGAACAAGAGCAACCCAGCCTGCACCGACAAGAGCCGCAATCGGCGGTGCCAGCATAATGAGATAATAGTGATGGAAAAATTCGGCGACACTGAAGAACACAGCAATCGGCACAAGCCATGCGACCCAGAATGCCGTTTCCTTCTGCTCTACAGATAGCCTTCTTCTTTCTCTCGCTCCTGCAATCAGTAAGCCTGCGATTCCAAAAATCGCAAATGGCAGAAGCCAGCTGATTTGATCAGATAATTCTTGTTGGAAAAGCCGCAGCGGACCAGGTGTTCCCGTTCCGAACATTCCTGAACCTGATTGCATTTTCGATCCGGTTCCTGTACCGCCTTTCCCTCCGTCTCCGCCAAAACCGCCTTGGCCGCCATCTCCGCCGCTTGGAGGGCCTCCTTGACCGCCGCTTGGCATTTCACCATTGGATGGAGGTACCGTCATATTGCCATTTGCAGATTTATCATCACTTGATGAGCTGCTGCTTGATGACTGATTAGACGGTGCTTGATTTTGTGTTGAACTGTTATCAGAAGAAGGCATTTCTTTTGAAGCGTCTCCGTTTGGTCCACCCTGTCCGCCGCCGGAATTTTGGCCTGTCAGCCGCTGAATCCCGTTATATCCGAAAGCCAATTCCAAAACGGAGTTGGTCTGGCTGCTTCCGATATAAGGCCGCTTGCTTGCAGGGATATTGTCAACAATGAGCGGCCATGATAAGGAAACGGCTGCTAATACGGCTAAAGCACTTACTAAGGAAATGATTTTTTTCTTAATTGTGGCGTTTGCCGCAATCAGATAGAACAATAAGAAGGCCGGCAAAATCATATAAGCTTGAAGCATTTTTGTATTAAAGCCTGCACCAACAACGAAAAATGCTGCTAACAGCCAGATCAACTTTCCTTTTCTGACCGCTTTAAAGAGTAGCCATGTGGCCAACAATAAGAAAAATACCAATAATGCATCAACATTGTTTGTACGTGCTACAGCTACAGCAATCGGTGTACATGCCATAACAAACGAGGCAATGCGCGCCGCTGTTTTTCCGAATGTCGGCTTAATCAGCAAGTACATAAGAAGGACTGAACCTACACCCGCTAATGCCTGTGGCAGAATGACACTCCATCCATGCATACCAAATATCAATGCACTGATCGTTTGGATTTGATATGTAATAGGCGGTTTATCAACTGTTATAAAGCCGGCAGCATCGAACGAAGCATAAAAGAAATTATGAAAACTTTGCATCATACTTGTAACTGCCGCGGTGTAATAAGGATTCACCGTGTCGTCCTTCCAAATGTTATAGATATTTAAGAATGCAGATGCGAGCAAAATGAGGATGAGGACGAGATCCAGCTCGCGTTTTTTCTTTTCCACTTGTTTTTCACTCCTTTTTGTCTAACTTTGAAATAGTGTAACAAGCAAATATGAATAAACTATTAATAAACAAAGACAATATTTTTGCCGAGGCCATTACATGACAATCGTCCATATACCCAACAGATTTTAAGCTATTTATCCTAATCGGCATCTGATATTTTCTGCCCGAAAAGCCATCCTGTTTATGTCAAAATGTATGCTGATAATAAAAAAAGCCTTCCGGCAGCACCGGAAGGCAAATCAATTACAACTTATTGTATCGGTTTTAGTTTTGCTTCAATTTCAGCTCTTCGATGCTCAAGATATGGCGGAAGTGCGATCGTTTGGCCAAGCTCATCAAGGTTTTCATCAACCATAAAGCCCGGTCCGTCAGTTGATAACTCGAACAAAATGCCGTTCGGCTCTCTGAAATACAGTGCCTTGAAGTAGTAGCGTTCAACGATGCCGGAATTGCTATAGCCTTCCCGGCTGATGATCTGGTGCCACCCGGCAAGTTCTTCTTCATCTCTTACCCGAAATGCAACATGGTGAACACTTCCTTTTCCTTGCCGCTCGCGGGGAAGATCGTTTCTTTCTATTAAATGGATTTCCGTTGCCGCACCGCCTTCACCAGATTCCAAAATAACGGCAGTTGCTTGTCCGTCGACTGTTTCACGATTGATTTCTGTAAACCCAAGAATATTCGTCAATACGTGTAAGGTTGGTTCAGCGTATGGCACAGTCAATTCAATCGGACCTAACCCGCGAAACGAAAATTCTTCTGGAATGCCGCTTTGTTTAACAGGCAGACCATATCCTTTTCCTTTCTCATCAGCAGTCAGCACAAGGCGCTGTCCTTCATGATCTTGGAATGCCAATATGTCACGTCCCGCTCTTTGGGCAATGCCGCTATGCGCCACCTGATGCTCTTCAAAACGTTCTTTCCAGTAATGCAGGGCTTCTGTGCTTGGAACGCGCAAACCAATAGAAGAAATACTGTTTGTTCCCGCATGAAACGGCGCAATGCGGGGGATCTCAAAAAACGTCAGCTCAGTTCCCGGATTTGCCACTTCATCTCCGTAAAACAGGTGGTACATTGTCGGCTCATCCTGATTGACGGATTTTTTGACAAGTTTTAATCCTAATACTTTCTTATAAAAATCTAAGTTTTTTTGTGCATCGGCCGTTAATGCCGACACGTGGTGAATGCCGTTGACTTTCATATACTGTCCCTCCAGGTCATTTTATCTCGATTTCGAGATATTATATCATAGTTATATATTTATTGTTCTAATTAGAAGGTATTTTATTCGCATAGGAAAGTCAACATATCAGCTTCGCGAAGGTTCGTTATTTTGCTGGGTTCTCATCGCATCCTCTGTTTCGGTTAAAACCCATGCGCAAAATACGAACTTTCAAACTATATAATGATGTATTCATTCGTTTATTTCTTGTTAAAGTAGGCGTTTTAACAGGTTTATCAGCCATCCACAAAGCAAATAGTGAAAATCAGAAAATTTATTTTATTTCACTTTTCTAAAATAGGGTTTACAATATGAAAAAAAGATTCTTCTCATGAAGCTTCAACATCATAGGAGGTTAAGGACATGCATACTGAAGACAACGGTTTGAAAAAAGAGATAGGCCTCTTGTTTGCCCTTACTCTTGTCATCGGAACCATTATCGGTTCAGGTGTTTTTATGAAGCCTGGCGCAGTGCTCGCTTATTCGGGTGATTCAAAGACAGCGCTTTTCGCCTGGCTGTTAGGCGGTATTTTAACATTGGCGGGCGGTTTGACAATCGCAGAAATCGGGACGCAAATCCCAAAAACCGGCGGGCTTTATACGTATCTTGAAGAAGTGTACGGCGAGTTTTGGGGATTTTTGTGCGGCTGGGTGCAGATTATCATTTACGGTCCGGCCATTATCGGTGCACTAGGTTTATATTTTGGATCTTTAATGGCCAATCTTTTCGGCTGGGGCTCTGGACTATCAAAAGTAATCGGAATTATAGCAGTTCTCTTTTTATGCGTCATTAATATTATCGGTACAAAATACGGCGGTTTTGTCCAAACACTGACAACAATCGGAAAGCTGATACCGATTGCATGCATCATCATCTTTGGCCTTTGGAAAGGCGATCAGCACATCTTCACAGCAGTAAACGAAAGCATTGCCGATATGAATTTCGGAGCAGCGATTTTGGCTACATTGTTTGCTTACGACGGATGGATTCTACTGGCCGCTCTCGGCGGAGAAATGAAAAATCCCGAAAAGCTGCTGCCGCGCGCAATGACGGGCGGATTATTAATCGTAACAGCCATCTACATTTTCATTAATTTTGCATTGCTTCACATCCTGTCTGCGAACGAAATTGTCACACTTGGTGAAAATGCGACAAGCACTGCTGCCACCATGCTGTTCGGGTCAATTGGCGGAAAACTGATCAGTGTCGGGATTATTGTCAGCATCTTCGGCTGCCTAAACGGAAAAGTCCTTTCTTTCCCGCGTGTATCATTTGCAATGGCAGAACGCAAACAGCTTCCATTTGCTGAAAAACTGTCACAAGTACACCCGACGTTCCGCACACCATGGATTGCGATTTCCTTTCAAATTGCCGTGTCTTTGATTTTGATGCTGATCAGCAACCCTGATAAACTATCGGAGATCTCTATTTTCATGATCTACATTTTTTATGTGATGGCCTTTTTTGCGGTGTTTATCCTCCGCAAGCGAACGAAGGGAGAAAAGCGCGCCTACAGTGTTCCGCTATACCCATTCATGCCGATTTTGGCCATCGCAGGCTCATTCTTTGTGTTAGGAAGCACACTCATTACAGATACACTGAGCTGCGGTTTATCCATCCTCATCGGCCTTGCCGGACTTCCTGTTTATTACGGGATGAAAAAACGAAAATCAAGCTGATTAAACGGTTCCCTTGTTTAGGGAACCGTTTTTTGGTGAAACAGAAGATAAAAGTTGACAGGAAAAATACAACTTTTGATATACTTTTTACGTTAAACAGAAAGCTTGTGCAAACTATGGTCGTTTTTAAGCCGAAGCAGGGCAAAATAAGTGGACATGTTTTGCTGAAAAAGTCAAGCCGTGTTTTTTTCGACTTTACCTGTTTTTTTTCGACAAAAGGCTATATAATAATTTGATGTGTGCATTGTCTCATTCAAACTATGGAGGGTTTTTAATGATAAGAAGAAAAAAAGATAAGTTCTCACTCCTTTTAACAGAAATCGCAAAAAATATAGACGAAACTGCCGAATATTTTTTGAACTTTAAGGTCACAAACCAAACGACGCTTAAAGAATTCGCAGATACGTTAAAAGAATATGAAACAAAAGGTGACAATCATGTTCATGTCATGATTAAAGAGCTTAACAAAGCGTTCATCACTCCTATTGAACGCGAAGATATCCTTCAGCTGACAAACAGCCTGGATGATGTGCTTGACGGAATCGAACATTTCTCTGCCATGATGGAGATTTTCTCGATTACTTCATCTGACGAGCATATCGATAAATTCAGCGGATACATCAGAGAATGTGCCAAAGAAATTTTAATTACAATTGAGCTGCTGGCAGAAAACCGCTTAAAGGATATTCAGCCTCACGCAATCAAAATTAAAGAATATGAGCACAGCTGTGACAACTTGCACAGAAAATCATTAAAGAATCTTTTCGGAAATGAAACAGATCCGATCAAAGTGATTCAATATCGTGAAATTTATGAAACGCTTGAAGAAATTGCTGACTCTTGCCAAAGTGTTGCCAATAATCTTGAAACCATCATTATGAAAAACGCGTAACGAGGGGTTAAAATGGATATTTTATTAATTTTAACGATACTAATAGTCATTTGTGCTCTGGCGTTTGACTTCATCAATGGGTTTCATGATACGGCGAACGCAATTGCGACTTCAGTATCGACAAAAGCGCTGAAACCGCGCCATGCCATTATAATGGCGGCTGTGATGAACTTTATCGGCGCAATGACATTTACAGGTGTTGCCAAAACCATTACAAAAGACATTGTAGACCCTTATACATTAGAAAATGGATCTGTCGTCATTTTGGCTGCATTAATCGCTGCGATTGCCTGGAACCTGATCACATGGTACTACGGCATCCCAAGTAGCTCATCCCATGCCATCATCGGAGCTATTGCCGGTGCCGCCATTGCGTCAGCCGGATTTGCTGCGTTAAATTATAAGGGATTCATTAAAATCATTGAAGCACTTATTTTTTCTCCGATTATTGCCTTTGTCCTTGGGTTTATTATTTACAGCATCGTCAAGGTGATCTTCAAAGACAGCAATTTGGCGAAAACGAACAAGCAATTCCGCAGAGTGCAGATTGTAACAGCTGCCCTGCAATCGTATACACACGGAACAAACGATGCGCAAAAAGCAATGGGAATTATCACAATGGCTCTCATTACAGCGAATTTACATACTTCTTCTAATGATATTCCAACCTGGGTGCAATTCGCCTGCGCGACAGCCATGGGTCTCGGAACATCAATCGGCGGCTGGAAAATCATCAAAACCGTTGGCGGAAAAATCATGAAAATTCGTCCGGTAAACGGTGTTTCTGCTGACTTAACCGGTGCAGCTATTATTTTCGGCGCCACATTTATTCATTTGCCGGTCAGTACAACCCACGTCATTTCTTCATCAATCCTTGGCGTCGGTGCGTCACACCGGGTAAAAGGCGTAAACTGGGGTACGGCCAAGCGGATGCTCATCACATGGGTCATCACGCTTCCAATTTCAGCGACACTTGGTGCCATTGCCTACTTTATTTTAAATATGATTTTTTAATGTTACGCCGCTTCTGTCAAAGGAGCGGTTTTTTTGATGGAACAGGAAAACCGGCCGTATCTCCCGAATACAATAAGCAGAACCTATTTCAGATGTGAGGGATTGATGTATGCTTTTATTCTTTCAGATCATGGTCTGGTGCATCATGGCCGGATTAGCCTTATACGTGTATGCCACGTGGCGTTTCGAAGCGAAGGTCAAAGAAAAAACGTCCGCCATCCGGAAAACATGGTATTTACTGTTTGTTCTGGGCGCTATGGTATACTGGACATATGATTCCTCTTCCCTGTTTACTCACTGGGAACGGTATCTCATTGTCGCCGTCAGTTTTGCTTTAATTGACGCTTTCATCTTCTTAAGCGCATACGTCAAAAAACTGGCCGGCAGCGAACTGGAAACAGATACAAGAGAAATCCTCGAAGAAAACAACGAAATGCTTCACATGTATCTCAATCGGCTGAAAACATACCAATACCTATTGAAAAACGAACCGATCCACGTTTATTATGGAAGTATAGAAGCATATGCTGAAGGTATTGATAAACTGCTGAAAACCTATTCCGATAAAATGAATGTAACGGCCTCCCTTTGTCACTATTCGACACAGGCTGATAAAGACCGGTTAACCGAGCATATGGACGATCCGGCAGACGTGCAAACTCGGCTTGATCGAAAGGATGTTTATTACGACCAATACGGAAAAGTGGTTCTCATCCCTTTTACCATCGAGACACAGGGTTACGTCATTAAGCTGACGTCTGACAGCATTGTCACGGAATTTGATTATTTGCTTTTCACATCATTAACGAGCGTATATGATTTGGTGCTGCCAATTGAAGAGGAAGGTGAAGGATAAATGGAACGCGCATTTCAAAACGGATGCGAGCCCCGCGCGGCGAAGCCGTTTAAAATTCTGAAAAAACGTTCAACCACCAGTGTCGCAGGCTATCAAGTCAGCCCGCATACAGCGAGAATCTTCAAAGAAAACGAACGGCTGATTGACGAGTATAAACAAAAAAAAGCATGATCACACTAAAAGGACAAGAGAAAACAGCTCTTGTCCTTATTCCTTTTCTTATAAGGGGTACATATAATAAAACAAACAGAGGAAATTGTCAGGTGATACAGTGAAAAAATTGGTGAGGCGTGTGAAGTTTGTTGATTACGGAAAGTTTGGCCTTTCCGGGTATTCGCTTCGGGTGAAGGAGCGGAGTGCAGGAATTTTAAAAAAATTAAAGAAGAAAAAATAAATCCCGGGGAGAAACTCCGGGATTTTTCGTGCACTGTGAGTCAGCTTAATTGGACTGCGATTTTTGCTTTAGTCGCCGGTCCGTAAATACCGTCGGCGGTTAGACCGTTAACAGACTGAAAGCGTGCAACTGCATCAGCAGTTTTCGGTCCGTAAATGCCGTCAATTCCGTTGTTGACAGCTCCTTTATCAGGGTAAAAATAGAGGGCGGCCAGTGCTCTTTGCACCTGAAAGACATGTTCTCCTGAGGTGTAAGGCGTTGTTAGTTTGATAATGCCGTCAGGAAGCGGATAGAGTTCTGGTTCTTCAGCGTACGATGGTGCACTTACAATTAACACTTGACCGACCTGAATGACATTCGGATCTTCGATATTGTTCCACTCTTGCAGTTGAGCAACAGTAACACCGAACGCTCTCGCTATAGATGTAAGCGTGTCACCTTGTTTCACAACGTAAGTTTGGCTGCCGCCTCCCCCAATTCCAGCTTTAAATGAATCCCACGTATCCAGCAGTCTGCGCGGACATTCCTTCCCAGACCAATACTTATGAGGGACGATATTGGCGAGACTGATATTGTGTTCAGCCATTAATGTTTTGATAAGCCACTGGGCATTTGCTGTTGCTTGCGCAAAATCTCCATCCGCATTTTCACAAATTTCAATTCCGATAGAAGCCCTGTTGCCGCTGCCGTTTCCATCTCCTGCATGCCAGCCGTTTTCATTTAAAGGCAGATGCTGATAAATTTCTGTATCATCAACTGTAAAATGCCAGCTTGTCGCCGTATCAGGATTTTTTAAATAGCGGGCATGCGCCTCAGCATCCGCTCCCGCTGCAGTGTTCGCAGTATTGTGCACTGTAATGTAAAGCGGGGTCATTGCATAGCCTGGACGGTTATTTGCACCGACTGGAATAAAGTCTTGAATAATGTTTACCATTTAAATCTCTCCTTATTTGGTCAGATTGTTTTTAAGTAACAAGTCACGCTGTTTTTTCCCTTTTGCTGTTACATAATTGTTTTTAAACCAAGCAGCAAGTGTCGTTCCGATTGTGAAAATGACAGATCCGGCAGAATAAAGAGCGTCAGCAAGCTGATTAACCTGCTCCTCCTGAATATCGAATGGTGATTTGCCAAACATCAGCAAGGTCTGGTTGATTAATGCAACCAAAAGAAGCACCGTCCTGATGACCGTGCCTTTGTCACACATTCTCATAAAAATCCCCCTTTAATGCTGCAGCAGGTTGTACATAATGGCGATGGCTCCGCCAATGACCCCTGTGCATACTGCTGTAATGATGGCACCTGTGATGGTGCGTTTAATCCACGTTGTATTTTCATCAATTTTGTTTAATTTTTCATTCAGCGTCATGATTTGCTGATCTTGCCGGTCAGACACTCGTTCTAATACGGAAACTCTTTGCTCCAGCGCTTTTTGCTCACCTTTCATGTCTGCAAATTCCTGCTGAAACACATTCACATCTATCTCTTGCTGCATTACTCACTCCTCCTTTACATGCGGATCACCTCCCTTCCGAGGTCCGAAATGGTTATGAAACCGCGGTTCCTTTTATCGAAAGAGTCCCCCCGGTGATACTGGCGATCTCCATGATGATCTCCTTGAAACCTTTAATATTAAAGGCCCACGCCTCAGCTTTCCCTAATGTACTCGAGGCGGAGGACGCATCATCAGATTTCACGCCTCTGATCGGAAATGTCTGTCCTGACACTGATTTCCCCCAAAATTTCACCTCACTCGTTTCCGCTGTGCCGTATACTTCAACGAGTAAATATGCAGCACCCTCCACGGGTAAAGCGGCACCCTTGCCCGCAGTATCGGCATTTTTATGAAAGACAAAGTCAAACGTCTTGCCAGCTTCCACTTTCAGCCGTCCATCGTCTGTTTGATTCTCCGAAAAGTCAATCTGCAAAGGCGCTTTTCTATTTAAACGTACATCGATTTCTCCCGCACCGACTGATTGGTATAATACAAATTCTGATTGCTGAAGATTCCAGTTCACATAACGGAAGCGGTAATAGCGTTTAGAAAGGTACACCCAGTCCGTCGCCGTCAGGACACCCGCTGCGACATTAATTACTGCTGTCGGTTGTCCAAGCACTGTTATTATCGCTTTCTTCTATAAAGAGCGTACCTTCACGATCTGCATACGCCCATCCCTTCACTTTCGAAACCAGAATTGCGCCCAGCCTGTCTTGCCCGAGCTGACTGTATGCCACAGTCGCCTTTAAGACAGCGTTCGTTAAAATTTCTGCTACACCTGACAAGTTCGAAACAGGTGTCACAAAATCATTTTTCCCTCCTCTATAGGGCTTTACAGCTCCGGCTTTTCCAGTCTTATCGAGAGGAAATTCATATTGATACTTCACCATCTTCATCCTCCTTTTGATCTAAAAACAGGCAAAATAAAAAAGCCTTACATGGCTTTACCGGTAATTTCTTTATACTGGTCAGATGTAATCAGCTTTTTGTTCACACCCTCTGCCAGGTCCTCAAATGAACAGTCTTGATATGCGATGGCCTGTTTCACCATATCCGTTGTCGCCCACTCATAATAGAGGGCAAGCACCCAATAATTCATTCAGCATGATCTCCTTTCAAGGAAAGTAATGAAAGCTTTATATCTGACAGCTCGCTCCCCAACGTTTTGTTCAACTCTTCTAGCTGCTTACGAGCCAGCTTTTCTTGGGACAATTCCTGAGCGAGAAGCTCCATCTGATCAGGCGGCTCATACGGCGGGTTTTTTTGTAGCTCTTCCCACCAGGATTCGAGCTCTTTTTGGGTTGGGATTGGGGCGCGCAGATTCCATTTTTCAATATAAGAACCATTGCCGTCATTTCTTAATTCAAAATCTTTTCTTGGAACTGCGTCAGGGTATTTATACATGATTGCGTCGTATAATATCATTTTTGTACCTCCTATACTCTAGGATAGTTGTGCCCGCCAAGTTCAATAATATCAAAATAGTTAATAATACCGTCTCTATCTTGTACATAGCGTGTAGCGGAACCTGAATATCCGACATATACATATATTTCAATATAATCTCCTGCGTTCAGTGGCACTGTAACTGATCCTGTGACAGTTGCATTAAATTCACTGGTGTCATTATTATCTTTTGGGGAAGGCATTCTATACTGATCCATTAATTTATATTTTGATCCGTTGACATAAATATATAGCTCAAAATTAGAATATTGCAATGTGTTTTCAATTATTAAACTAGCTCCGACTAAATACATTCCTGAATGACTTGCTATAAATCTTGAGTTATTTGTATCGTATATTTTATGGCTGTCCTTAATAATACGATTATAATTAATTTTTTGTGTTTCACCTTTTATTAGTTCTTGTTTTCCTGTAGTGCCTACATTCACATGAGCAAACCCAGATATTTTCTCCCACTCTGACCATCCAGACTGAGGGTACCACTGACGAATCCAAGTACCTGTTCCAGCAAAAGAATATGAAAAATTCCCGTTAGTGTAAAAATACTGAGCAAAACGATAATTATTATATTTTTCATTTTTTACAAAACCCATCTTACCTGGATAACCTGTAGTATTCTCTTGACCAATATCCATTAGTGTTAACCCCGGAGGATATTCATTCCCCCCAGTTCTTGCGTCTTGAATTGCACTAGAACCTGTAAGAATGGTTAATTTTTGATTTGAATAGTTTGTATCTACGTAGTTTTTTGCATCAGCTAATGATTTATCAGCCTTTGTTTGAGCATCGCTAGCATTTTCAATTTTATTCCATCCTTGCCAAACTAAATTACCATCAACATAATTTGTAAACATATTATTTCTATAATCAATTGCTACTACATACCCAAAAGTTCCATTGCCATTACTATCAGTTGCTGTAAAATGAAAAAATCCTCTAGTTGATAAAGTAGAGGGGGCATTAGTTGGCTTACCAGTAGAATAGAATGTCCCAAATCTCTCACCAGATTTTACAATTTTACTAAGAAAATCATCGCTATCACCTATAGAAATAAAAACTCCACCTGCATCGTTTGTAATTTTAGACGACTGACCAGCATTCCACTTATTTCGTTCCGCTACAGTAATATGCGCTATAGAGTCTTTAGCATGATTAGATACTTTCATCTCTGCGCCAGCTGTTGTCTCTAATTCAATCCAATTTGACCAGTTACCGTTTAAGAGAGTTTTACGGAAAGTTTTATTATCATTTGTCATCACAATTACATGACCATTTAGTTTACTGTCACAGCAAGTCCAAAATCCTCTTCCTGAGCCGCCTGGTGAATTTAAAGACGTGCCACTATAAGAAAAGTAAGTCAATGTAGGATAGTTCAACAGTTCCGTATGGAAATCACTCGTGATACTGAACATAGGTTGTCCATTATCATTTGTAATCTTAGATAACTGACCGCCGTTCCATTTCTCCCGCTCTTCCTCCGTAATATGTCGCACCAGATCTTGCTCATGCTGGTCAAAGTCCTTCTTTGCCGCCTGCTTCACGTTATCCACGTTCCCCAACCCGATTTGTGCCTTTGTTGTGTTGTGGGGGTTGTTCATGTCGTTTTTGTGGGCGGCCAGGTCTGTGTGGGCGTCTTTTATTCCTTTTTCCCAGCGGTTGACGTCATCTTCGTTGATGGGGTCATCCGGGAGCCAGTCGGTTTTTTCTTCGTATGCCATGGTTACACCACCTCAAAAGTAAATCTGAAATCGAGTGTTCTGTTTTCACTGACGTCCAGGTCAGTCTTTCTTTCTGTGATCACATTGCCCAGCTCGTCGATAATTTGTACCGTTTTGATATGCTTGGTGTCTTCCTTACGTTTTGTCAGAACGGTGACTGTCGCTCCATCAATAGAGAGCTCTACTATTTCTGTTTTTTGTCCGTTAAGCAGCACATGATCAATTCTGTCTTTTAGATCGGCAGCTGTGCGTTCTCTGTATATGGTTGAAATCAAGTTAAAACCACCTCGTTGTTATTAAGGGTGACAGAATAACCGACTTTCAGCTCACTGGCTGTTCGGTATCTCCGGTGATTCAGAATGACTGTATCTTTGATTTGAATCGTCTCATTTAGTCCGCCTCTGAGCGTATACGCCAAATGAGCGGGCTTCATGTTTTCGATGGCTTCAATCAGCTCATTCATGTGCTGAAGGTCATCAACATTAATATCGACGTTAAATCGGTATTCGCCGGGCAGCAGGCGGACCTGTGCAGACGGGTTTTTCAAGAAACGGTTCACCGCCTGCTCAATGGCCCTGTAGGTGATTGGCGGGATGTTCGACATTTTTGAAATGAGCCGCAATCGCCTGATCTCATCGGTGTCACCTGATTCCCGCGGCACGTTTAAAATCTTTTCCCAGCGGCTCAGCCCCCATGTCGCTGTCGGCACAAATAGCTGATCCGTCAGGTCAAAAATGCTGTTATTTTGTTGATCAAACTCAGGCGCTTCCGCTTTTAGCAGCTCTGCCATTTCTTTAAGGCTGGTGAGAAACGGAGGCAGATACGCTGTCATGTCATCTTGTTTGCTCAATGATCTTCACCTGCCCAAGTTTAGGAATTTCCACATCGCTTAACACCAAATTTTCAGAGGTGCCGTTGATTTGAATATTGGAATAATCACTGACTGACGGTGAATTATAGACGATATTGTTAATTTGAGAAAGGCGGATGACGTTGTCTTCGAACGCCATTTTTTTAAAGAGATGTAAAACGCCCTCTTCAATTTCTGACTTCACTTCATCAATTGAGTGATTGATCTCAGGCAGCACTTCGGCAGAAATCTCAACTTCCTTCCAGACAGCGCTTTCCACTGTGACAACAGCTCCGATTGGCGCCTGTCCCTCCCCTTGTCCTGGTTCAGGGTCGATATAATCTTTCACTTTTTGAATTAAGATATCGGAAGCCGGCTCAAGATTCGCATTCGTGACGACAATTTTGACCGTACCGTCCCCGTTCCAAAGCGGGAAGATCTTTGCTTTTCCAACACCGTCCACTTCTTCAGCCCATTCTTTATAGTGCATTTTGTTAGCGCTGACAGCCTCGCGCCGAACCCTTGTAAAATACCGTTCTCTTAAGCTGTCATCTCCTTCTTCCTCTCGCCCCGGGATCAGGATTTCTTTGACAATGGCTGTCTCTAATCCGGGAATGGTATCAAGCGACAGTAAATTGCGTCCGGTCAGATTGGCGTTTCCTGCTTCACCAGGTGTTTCACAGATGAGCGTTCCGTCTGCCGTATATTGAAAATAAAGATTATCCACATAGAAGCGGGAGCCCACAGGAATAGTAATTCCAGATGTAAACTCCCCCGCTCTGACCGCCTTTGTCGCGGCTGTCCGTTCAATCCCCGCTTCCGCTGCACGCCGGTCTAAAAATACGCCTTGCGCGGTATCAGAGAAGACTAGCTCAAGCACAGTATCCAGCCATATATATGACTTCGCAAGCTCGGCTGCCGCCGGGGCTAAGGCATTATAAATGACGCTCCCTTCTCTTGTGTCAATATCTGCGGAGATGCTGTTCAGCATCCGCTCCATAATCTCTTCAAAGGTCTGATCTTCAAACATCTTCGCCAATCACCTCCTCAATCTCAAGCATCCCTTCATCTGTCTCCACCAAAAAGGAAACATGAAACGCATCGCCTTGTTTTTCTATCTCAAAATCGGTTACAGCAGATATTCGGTCATCATAAACTAACGCCTCTTCTATCAGCCTCGGAATCTCCATCTTTTTATAGGCATCAGTCGTATCATGATCTGTAAGCACGTCCTGAAGCTCATTTCCGACATTATGGCTGTATATGGAATACGCATAACGTTCTGTTTGTAAGGCGATATACACAAACTGTTTGATCGCTTCTAGCCCGGTAATCAGCTCATTTGTAATTCTTCCGTTTTCAAAATCTATTTTGTATGTTTTAGAGGTTTCAATGACTTCGCTCTCATCTTCAAAATCCTCAAACTCCACTTCTGGTGTCAGGGCCATGATGCCCACTCCTTTATACAAGCTAAATAAAAGCCCCTTCATGCGAAGCGGTTTGTCTATACTTTATCTAAAATAAAAAACGATTGCCCTCCAGTCAGAGCCGCGGTCATGACGCGATCCCCCGGTTCGAGTGCATCGTCTCCTCCGGACTGCATCCGTTTTGGGATGATGATGGCGTCAGCCGGTATGATCAGTTTGCTGTTTTCTTTTAATTTGATTTCCACAGGAGAAACCGAAACAACCTCAGCCGGCAGCAGCTCCACCGGAGACTCAGCATCAACTGCGCCGACGGCCAAATGTTTAATAGCCTCACTCAATCTCATGATGAAACTCCTTCGGGCATCGTATTCTTTTCGACAACATCAATGGTCATCGTATGTTTCGTTCCTTTAAACTCGTGCCGGTCCGTATCTACCCAATAGGTTTTCTTGATCCCGGCCTCCGGAATGGAAATATAGACAGGCAAGCCGCTTTGCACTTCCGGGATGCCGACTGCCTGAATATTTTTCAGTTCTTTTTTCACGCCCTTTTTTTCTGCAAGGCGCACATCTGCCCGTTGCTGAAGCTGAGCCTCGTTGATGTCATCTGTGACTGTTTCCGTATATTGAAGCACACCATATTTGTTTAAGGCTGAACTGTCCTTGGCAGACGCTTTATACGTCTTATTGTCCTTCTGCCGGCGGAGCACCACCCGTGTGGCAGTGTCGTTTATGGAAGTGCTGTATTGGTAGCCCGTGATATTGACGCCGGTTTCCAGCACCCATACCTCTGACGGATCTGGCCAAGCGCGCAGACCGAGCTTTCCTTTTTCCGAATACAGCTGATAATGTCGGCCTGTCTGGCTTTTCGTCTGTTTCAACGCTTTTAATATGATGTCATACAGGGTCGTATCATTTTTAATGACAAGGCTTTTGATCGTATGGCCTGTGTTCGCAATCGAGGCTGTCGGTATCTGGAAATCATTGGAAATCCTTCTGATGATCTGGTCAGCCCGCTGATTGGAAAACACATACACTTCCTGGTTTTTGACCAGGTATTGGAGCATATCATACGCACTGAAGGCAAGCGTATGCTCGTCCGGGGTTCTTGCAAAAACAATGCCCCGAAATAGCTCTTTTCCCTTCCATTTAAACAAGACCGTATCTCCTTCTGTGACACTGTAATACGTCTGGTCGCCCTGTTTGATGACGATGGTCGCTTCAATAGAGCGCGGCGCCTGATAACGATGGCCTTCAAGTGATACGCATTCTGCTACTAGCTCAAGCCACTCTGTATCTTTAATGACGAACAGTTCAATCATCATACATCACCTGTTTCATTGCGGTATCTTTAATTTTTGGCCGGGAAAAATCCAGTGGCCCGGTTGCCTGATATTCCGTTTGCTTCGTTTGATCATTGCTGTTTTATTGGCGTTCCAAATTTTGCGCCATT
Source organism: Bacillus sp. T17B1 (assembly GCF_026796395.1). Lineage (NCBI taxonomy): Bacteria > Bacillati > Bacillota > Bacilli > Caryophanales > Bacillaceae > Bacillus > Bacillus sp. T17B1. The sequence goes on along the minus strand of NZ_JALAYA010000002.1, from coordinate 83,953 downwards.
GCGTGCTGTTCCCGTAAAACCTGCCGGCAATGTCCCATAGTGTGTCTCCCTTTTTTACTGTGTAAGTTTTCGGAGATGACTTCGACGGGCGTTTTGCCTTTGTTTTTTTCTTCTGCTTGATTTTTCGGGGGGAAGCGGTTTTGTATTCTTTTAGTACAATATCAAAATCCCTATCTCCTATCTCATTGTCTCCTTCACTGTATTTAAGGCTTTCAATGCTGCATGTCATATTGATTTTTGTTCCTGTAATTAAAAATTGGATAGGCTTTTTAGCCTTCATCCATTTTTCAATTTTCGCAATGGCATTTTCCGGAGACGGGAGATTTTGATATTCAGCTATCGGCGTATACTTTTTTGGAAAAAAAGAAGAAAATGAAATTTCTTTCGCTCCGGGTTCTTCAATAAACGTTAGTTCACCAAGTCCTGTTATCTTTACTGAGTCATTTTGTACACTATTCGCTATGTCAATCGCTTCAGGAAGAACAGGGAATCGCAGCTTTTCTTTTCCCTGTGATATCCAAAATTCATAGACAGACTTAGTCAAAAGCCACGACCCCCTTTGTTCCAGTGTTAATATCTTTTTGTAATTCATCAAGTAATGCCTGCTTGATTTTCGCTACTAGGCTGTCAGCGTCCTGTTCATTATGGAAATGCTGATCGCCGTTAAACTCAATCTTAATTTCTTTCGTTCCGGCTGTGTGAATCGTTTGCCGGGTTCCAGCGGTAATGGCTGAAACTTGTCCTGAAGAAAGGTCAGACTGGGATTGAGATGGATCTGTCACTTCCATACCCAGAGCTTGCGCCGCTTTCTGAAGGAGATAGCGGCCGCGTATGCCCCGCTCCTCCGGAATGATCCATTCCCTCTTGTTTCCTTCACCGACACGGGCAATTTGTTCTTTTGTAATCAGCCCGCCGTTGGCATATCCAACATACGGCCCGCCATAATTCAAGCTTTTAATCCCCGGCACATTGTTGATCGACCCGTATCTGCTTTTAATATAGCCGATCGCAGCAGCTGCGTTGTGAATCGGGTTTTTAATGTTACCCATACCTGGTGCTTTATGATCATTAAAGGTGCTTGGGATTGTCTGCATGAGCCCTTGTGATGGATGCCCCGCTTTTGCGTTGCTGTCCCAAAGGTTGATTGCGTTCGGGTTGCCTCCGGATTCATGCTGTGCAATTGTCATTAGTCCCGGAAGCCAGCTCATCGGTGTCTTTGTGGCCATGAGAGCGGCCATAATCCACTGTTTCACGTTCCCGCTCATAGCGCCCATCCCTGAATAAGCAGCAGCCAGTGATCCAGCTTGTTTTTCAGCATACTTCTTTACATCTACTGACCCAAGACCTTTGACAACACCGATTGAAGCAAAACGCCCCAAGCTCATCATGACGCGGGAAGGTGAATGGATATCTAATTCCTCACGAAAAGCCTGTTCCACTCTCTTCGCCATATCCTTTGCAGCTTGTTTCACTTCACTGGATTTAGAATTCATGCCTGTCACAAAGTTTCCGACCATGCCTGAACCCCAGCTATTCGATGTGTCTTTTGAACGCAGGAACGGTTTGTCGACATGTGTGCTAACATATTGTGCTGTCCCTGTTTGAGTTGAGTTTTGTCCTTGCGCAAAGCCTTTGACCGTTCCTGTGCCCCATGAGGAAGATTTGTTCACAGTAGCTTGGAACGGTGTTTTAACTTTTGATTGCAAAAAGCCGTCTGTACCAGTTGCAGTACCGTTTTGACCCTTGGCATAGCCGCTCACCATTTGTTTTCCGTAATTTGGTGAAGAAGAAATCATTTGTGTAAATGGCGTATTGATGTTTTTCTTTTTCCAGTCTTCCATTTTGACCGGCTGATTGCTGATGCCTTTACCAAAGCCTTCTGAAAATTGCTGTCCGAGTGTGGACGCTTGGCCTGTAAGATTTGCAGTGTCCATTGATGGAGAGGCTGATCCTGATAACGGACTGGAAGCTGCTCCTCCTGAAACAGATACCGGATTTCCACTGGAAGACGAAGCGGCTCCCATGTCGTCTACGACTTGCATACCCAGCTTAGACGCCGCTTGAGAAAGAAGCATCTTCCCCCGGCCTCGGTTGTTATCAACCGGGATAACGAATTCCTTGCCGGCTTCACCGATCCAAGAAATGGTTGGTTTGGTGATGTAGCCGCCTGTGGCTTTTTTATCCGGATCCTTACCTTTATTCGGATCTCCGCCGCCGGTTACAAAATTAATCACTTTACTAGCTACGCCGCCAGCTTTATCCCAGATTTGCTTCACCCAGCCGAACGCTTTAGAAAAAGCATCTGAAATGGCTTCTCCAACCTTTGTAAGAGGTTCTTGAATATTCTTTTTAAACCAGCCGCTCAGGCCCTTCCAAATGTTCTTAACGGTGTCTATAGCTTTTTTGAAAGCGTCAGAAATCCCCTTGCCTACATCTAAGACTGTATTTTTCACCGGGTTCCAGACTATATCCATGAACCATCCCGATACCGTACTGAACACACTCTTAATTTTAGTCCAAGCGCCGGTCATTTTATCCCAGATTGTGGTTGCCGCTCCGATAACAGCCGATTTGACTGGTCCCCACACATTGCTCATAAACCATGAAGCAACTGTACTGAACACATTTTTAATCGTCGTCCATGCGTTTACAATTTTAGACCATATGGCTGTAGCCACACCAACAACAGCGGATGACACCGGTGTCCAAACATTGTCCATAAACCATGTTGATACGGTACTGAAAATTGTTTGTATCGTTGTCCATGCGTTTACGATGTTTGACCATATACTTGTAGCCACTCCCATAACCGCGGATGACACTGGTGTCCAAACATTGTCCGTAAACCATGTTGATACAGTTCCCCAAGTACCCTGAATGGCTAACCAGGCATTTTGCGCACCCTCTGTAATGCTGTTCCATGTATCATTTAGAGCGCCGGCATCAATTGCCTTCCCTAAACTTTCACCACCGAAAGTGCCGGCAATTCCTCCTACAACACCACCAATAGCGGTTCCGACTCCCGGCACAACGCTTCCAATAGCCGCTCCGGCAGCTGCTCCGGCTAAACCTCCGCCGGCTGAACCTACCTTTTCACCGGCATTATCCTTATTGATTCCGGCTAAGTCAGTAAGAGACAAAATTTCTCCTAATCCCGGTATTCCTTTTGCAGCTCCTTTTAAGCCCTTCAGTCCGCCCTTCAAACCTTTTGATTCTCCCAATGTTTTCAGAAGGCCTGAAAAACCTTTGCCTGATCCGCCTTTAGCTGCTTTTGCCGATTTAGGCGTATTCATAGGATTTGATTTATTGCCTTTGTTTGATGAACCATTTCTATTTTTGACTTTTTTGCTTTTGCTTGTACTGATTCCGGCACAGCAGCATCCGCAAGCCCCGCCCCATTTGCCGCCTGACTTCTTCGATTTAGAACCTGACGCTTTTTGATTCATAGAAGGTTTTTTAGTGCGGTTTGAGTTGTTAGAAGTCGAATTCTTTGTATTGGCTTTTGAGGCTTTTTGTTTGCCTTTACTTCCGCTGGATTTTCCGCCAAACAGTCCTCCAATATCCAGATTCCCTAGCTTTTCAGCAATGCCTTTTATAATCTTTTCAAAAAACTCTCCCACTTTTTCAATAATTTTATCAGGACTGAATTTCTCAAATTTTTTCGCGATTTTTGAGACAATATTATCAAAAAACTTTTCTGCTTTATTCGCGATTTTATCTGGGTTGAGGAAATTGAACTTTTCAGAGACTTTGTCAACAATATTTGTTACAAAGTCTTCTGCTTTAGTGAGAATCGCGTCCGGACTGAATTTACTCACGATATCATCCACTTTTTTCATAAAGGAGTCTGTAAACTTGTCCAGTTCGTTAAAAATGGTTTCTGGGCTGAATTTACTTACGACATCGTCCACTTTTTTCATAAAGGAATCTGCAAACTTATCCAGTTCGTTAAAAATGGTTTCCGGGCTAAATTTGCTTACAATATCAGCTACTTTTTTCATAAAGGAATCTGCAAATTTGTCCAGCTGCTTAAAAATAGCTTCAGGACTGAATTTACTTACGACATCGTCCACTTTTTTTATAAATGAGCCTGTAAATTTGTCTAGCTGCTTAAAAATGGCTTTAGGACTGAATTTACTTACGACATCGTCCACTTTTTTTATAAATGAGCCTGTAAACTTGTCCAGCTGTTTTAGAAGCGTCTCCGGACTGAATTTCGTGGCGATTGCATCCACCTTATTCATGAATGATGTAGTAAACTTATCCAGCTGGGACAAAATCGTTTCTGGACTGAACTTTGTCGCAATTGCATCCACTTTACTCATAAATGATGTTGTGAACTTATCCAGCTGCGCCAGAATCGTTTCTGGACTGAACTTTGTCGCAATTACATCCACCTTACTCATAAATGATGTTGTGAACTTGTCCAGCTCTGTCAAGATTGTTTCCGGGCTGAATTTTGTGGCGACCTCATCCACCTTATTCATGAACGATGTTGTAAATTTATCCAGCTCTGTCAAAATTGTTTCCGGGCTAAATTTTATGGCGATTTCATCCACTTTTTCCATGAATGATGAAGCAAATTTGTCCAGTGCTGTCAAAATCGTTTCTGGATCAAACATGCTTGCAATATCACCTGTATTTCCTCCAGCTGAAGGGGCTGCTTTATCGGGTGAACCTGAGCTTCTCATGCTGTCAATTCTTTTCTGCAATGAATCCAGCTTATCTGACACCTTGTCATTAATAGCCAGCTCTAATTTGTTGTCTTTTCCTGTTAAGGCATCAATACCTGCTGAAATGCGACCGACTGTTTTCATGACGTGATCAATCACGCGTATCGTAACAGAATAACCATTTTTAAGTGCAGTTTCCATATAACGCTGTATTTTTTGCACAGCCGGCGAAACTTGATCTTCTGCACTCAACACGATCGTAAAACCTTTAAAACCTGCAACGAGCTCTCTTAATCGTTCAAACCTTTCTGTTGCTTGATCACTAGCGCCGATGTTAATAGATACGGATGCCGGCAATCCTTGCAATTGAGTTTGAACCTGCTGAATGACAGCGCTGGCGTTATCCTCAGCTGAAATGGAAATCATTTGAGAACCAAGCTTTTTCTTTAGAGATTTTTGTATGCGGTCAATAGTTCTTAAAATAGTTTTACTATCTTTTCGTATATCGATAGCGCTTTTTCGCTGCACCATTTTTCTATATTTTTCAAGCGCTCTAAATCCATTTTGTATCTTTCTTAATTTTTTGCTTACACGGTCTTCCATATCAAATCTTGCTGTCAGCTTGGCCAATTACGATGCCCCTCCTTTCTTTGCTTGTTTTTCAAGGAGATCCAGCTTATACCCGATCAGTCCATACAGCAGTGCCTTAAAATTTCTGGGCGCTTCGTAGAGCGCTAATAAATCTGATGGGGAATAGTGAAGCTCGTGCATCGCATAGTAGAGATACACGGCTTCTTTATGCCCATCTTTTATTAGTTTTTTGCTTCTTCTTCCAGGTCTTCTAATTCATCTTCGAATCCATTAATCTCAATCGCTTTGTTGAGCCAGTTTGCGTATTCGCCTCCTACAGACAGGACACGTTTCGCAACTTCTACCGGGTCAGCCGTTTTGTAAGCTTCTCGAAGATCTTTTGAACGGAAGTCAGGGTAAACGGTTGATTCAACTGCGATTCGGGCATAAAAGCGCTGGCTGTCTAAATCCTTTACACGGCCTCTGCCTTTGACATTTTTATACGTTGTTGTTTCTTTTTCCAATTCATCAATGCGCTCCGTCGTAATCGCTTTAAAAATAAATGGCACGACATTCCCTTTTTTATCAACAAAACGCTTTGAGATCGGCACTTTGATTTCCTCAGCTTCAATTGTTTTTCCCGGCATAAAAAAGGAAAGATCATATACGTTTTCGTTCTTCTCGCTCATGTAAAAAACTCCCTTATCTTTTAATTGATTTCATCATGTGAAAAACAGACCTTTCTGAGAAAGGTCTGCGGTCTGCGTATGGCTGGTTCAACTTTGATTAAAACGTATCAGAAAGCTTTTCAGGCACGTCGAAGTCTTCGAAGGTAAATGGAACTTCTTCCTCTAACGCTTCTGAATCGACATCAAGGCTTGCGATTTTGGCAGAGTCAAAGTTGACGTCGTACAGCGTGACTCGCTCTGTGCCTCGTCCGGAGGACTTATCATCCAGCACAGCTTGCAGCGTAAAGTAAGGATCACTGCCTTTTTTGACATAGTCCATCATCAGAATCACGAATTTTGATGTGACTTTATAGAAGGTTGCTGTTCCAGTTCCGTTTGCCCCTGTTGTTTTATGGCCTGTCATGCGGCGGCCCATAATGTTTACTTCAGACTTGTTTTTCTCGACGTTTGCTTCAAATGTTTTGATATGCGCCATTTCTTCGCCATCGAGAAATAAGCGTCCTTCTTTACCTGAAATCGTGTTTTGTGCTTTTAATGACATATTAGTTTACCTCCACATTAAAGTAGAATTTTTCCGCTGCGTCGACAGGCTGTACAGCCAGGTCAATCAAGAAACCGTCACGGTCTTCATTCATTGAAATTGTGATATCTTCATCAGAATCAAAGCCAGTGATGCCGCCAGCATCCTGAAGAGTTGTCATGTATTGCGTGATCATCGTTTTCACGTATTGAAGTCCGTCTTCAGACGCCGGAATATCGCTTCCGCTTCCTTTTCTTGATTTAATTAAGGCTTTCAGCTCGCGTGTTAAATCATTATTCACAGCGTCCAGGACACGGACGATTTTGTTTTTCGCAAATTTTTTGTTTTTCTCAGCTGTGAACGTAACGAGTGAGTTAATGTCCTTTTCTAGGCTGACAGATTTATCGCGGGCGTCAAATGTGAATAAAAATTCGCCTTTGCCCAGGCGTTCAACTATCGTATCGTGGTCAAGGCGGTGTAACACATCAACGGCGCCTTCGTACTCTACAAATGTAAGTGATTGATTAAAGGTTGCTCCTGCACTCGCTCCAGCTACCCAAGCTGTTGCTTTGTCCGGCGTAACTTCCGTGCCATCTTCCAGCAGCACACCTTCCGTTACGTTGATGATCCCTTCATAGTCACCTGCATAATTGGCTGTGACCCCTTGCACTTTTTGTCCTTGGCCGTCGCGAAGGCGCTTAATGAAAGCAGCAAATGTCGCCTTCAGCTGATCACCTTCCGCAACAGGCAGCACAATCACATCAAAGTTCTCCGTTTCAGCCGCGGCTAAGAAATCTGTATAGTCGGAGTTGACAGGGGCTTTATCGGTACCGCCGGATAAACGGATTCCCGCAGATGCATTCAGTGTCTCAGCTGAAGTATCTCCTTCTGATCCAGTGAGCGGAATTGTCGAGGATAGATCGCCTGTGCCAGTAAAGGTAACATAGCCGTTAGCTGTTAATTCTTCAGCCTTTTTGACGGTTTGTTTATCAACCTCTGATTCATCCATATACGTTGTTACATCAAAAGAAGCAGCATCCAGCACATTTGGATGAATGCGGATGATAATGTCATTTCCTTTTGTTCCGCCATATACCGCAGTCGCTTTGACGCCTTCAGCAATATCAGCAGACGCTCGGACACCTTCGGTTAGACGGTACATCAATACCGTTTTCGCATTTTTCTTTGCTTCACGCAAAAGCAATAAAGACGGATCATCAATGCTGAGGCCCACTTTTTTGTTTAGATCCTCAACGCTCGAAATGGAGACGAACGTTTTCGCTTCGCCCCAGCTAGATGCGACTGGAAGCGCCACGGTTCCCCGTTCACCGAGTGACACCCGCTCCTGCGCTGTCGTTTTAAAGTTAAAATAAATGCCTGCACGTTCTTTTTCTTTGCCTGTTGTAAATGTTCCGCCATTCATGATGACAAGACCTCCTTGGTTAGAAATGTTTGAATCAATTGATTGGCTTCTGATTTCGTCATACGTGTTTGATCCACGCCAAATAAAGCCCCCTGAAGGATATCCGACTTAACGCCGAACAACTCCTTCGCGTGCTCGATCAAATCCGCTGTATCAAAAAGAGCTTCACGGCTCTCCGTATTTACAGCCTTCTTCTGTTGTTTGTTTTTTGCCACCGCTTATTTCACCCCGCTGTTCATGTCGATATCCTGTAAGACAGGCTGTTCTGATTTGTGATAATAATATCGGCTGCTCCACCTGATCACCATGACCGCCTCGCCCCTGTCTCCTATCCTTGTCTCAATTCGGGTAATGCGAACCATATCCCCCGTCTTCTCGCCGGATTCACTGAGCAGCGGAACCATATTTCTCGCTTCTCTGATGGCATCCGCGAGCCTGTCCACTTCATCCAGCGCCTGGACGGAGTCATGATGAAACAGCTTCACATTGAGACTGTAGGTTTTTTTAAATGTGGAGACCGTATCTGTTTCCTCGAAAACAGATGGCGATGGGACGTATAACGACGGCACCTGAAACTGATCAGGCAGCTCACGTTCATAAATGGGAACAGGCCACCGGCTGTACAAAAACGCCATGATCGATCCTGTTTCGCTGTTCATCCTGCTCCTCCTTTACAGCTTCTTCAGCCACTGGCGCAATTTGCTTTCCAGCGATTTTTCAAACAGCTGTTCATATAAAAGCAGCGCATGATCCCAGTAGCTCGTGCCCGGGACCCATTTTCTCTTGAGCGCCATTCCCGTTGAAGCCGCGGGATCATAAATAAACCGCGAGCCTTGAAAATGCCCCGGCACCCATCTCACATCTTGTTTTGACGTCCAATGGCCGTCATTTAGAAATGAGGCGTAATCCAGCTGTGTACCCACCTCAAGCGAAAGCCCGCCGCTTTGCACAATCCAAAAATTGTCTTCTGCATTTTTCTCGAACGAGCTGAGCAGTTTTTCTGTATCAATCGTTTGTGTGCTGATGAGTTCAGATTGGACGATCTCCAGAAAATCTTGCCCGCACTCCTCAAGCCACCGGGACGCCTGACGTGAAAATCCTCCTGATGCCGCTTTTTTTAATGACGTGTTTAGCTGTTTCAGTCCCGCTATTTTCATAGGCTTTCATCCCTGACCGCGATGACTTCCCAATGATGATGTCTGATCCTTTTCGGCAGCTTTAGTATATATTGATGATTCTCCCACATGATTTTATCGTTTACGCGGATGTCCGCTGACAACGGAAAATGGACGAGAAAGCTGTGATATACAATTTGATCCGGCTCCTCCTGGATCAGCTGCTGCGTTTTTTCAGAAAAATAGCAAGGGACATCTTGTTCATCGGGTGTGTCCGGATATGAAATCACCGGCTGCAGCTTGTCTGCCGGAATCCCGAATCGGCCTGCAGACGGTGCTTGCGCCGCTTCATGATAAATGTCGCAGCGGTGAATGAGCATCTGCTGATAGCTCATAAAGACCTCACCTTCAGTCTGGAGGATTCAGGGACGTAGCCCGGTATGATAAACTCTTCGAGCAAATGATACACCTCTGGCCGCTGAATGCCGCCTTCTCCGGAAACCGTGTACGAATAATCCCCCATTTTTTCAGACTGGTAGCTTGATGAGGCTGATTCATCGCTATTTACAAGCGCAAAATACTGGGCAAGCTTCAGCAAAGCCAATTTCGCCTTGTCGGGCAGCGGGTCATAAACGCTGTCTTCAAAGCAGTGGCCCGTGATGAGAGCCGCTTCCGCTTCTGCCTCAATGATATCCTGCGCAAGCAGTTCTTCCGGCCTGTTTTTCACCCGATCATAGACCGAATAGGAGGCTACGTCAGTCGGTTCAATGAGCATGAGCTGACCACCCCGTTTCTATTATTCTTTTACGTTAATTAATTTCGCGCAGGCATCCTCTTCCTCGAACTTGCTGTCCAGCTTGGCCGTTAAGACAATAATGAACTTACGGGAGCGGATGTCTTTGTCGACTTCAATTCGGATATTGCGAGAGAATCCGAGAATGATATTTTTCGGATGTGTGAGAATGATATCAGAAGCGTCATATTGCGCGTCTCCCTCACCGACTGTATACGGCTGAATATTAGATACCCCTTTAACCGGTACGCCGAATGCTGTTGATAAACCACCCTGAACAGCCAGGTCCCCAAGGTTTGTCTGGCGGTCTGCCACGCGGTCCTTCCATTCAACTTCTAAGCCGTGAGACGTATAGAATCTGAATTCCTGAGGAATACGCAAATATTTCGGCGGAACAGCCTTTAAGCCTTTCTTGAATGTTGCTCTGGACAGTTCTTCACCGTTCATGTCAATGATGTGGGACACCGCTTGTTTGCGGATGCCGTCCAGCTGCGCCAGATACGGATCAGCTGATGCTGTATCACCGTTTACAATCAGCTCTTCAATATCAACGGCTGCGCGCTCTGCTAAAATTTGCATGATCGTCTGTTGTAGGCCGTCTTTTTCAATATTGTTTTCAAGTGTGTCATACGTAATGTTGATTTCCGCAATGACTTCTTTCGTGTTCAGCTGGACAGTGCTAGTCGTTGGAACTGTCAGCTCGTCGTTTGACAGTGCTTTTCCTTCTTGAGCAGCCCGCAGAATACGCTGGCCGAATCCGATTTTCTCAAATTTTTGCGAGTCATTTTCCATTTGAATCACGCGGGATTCACTGAAAATGGTCGGCGTGTTTTGCACCATGCGGATAAAAGCCGATGCTTGCGCAGGATTCATAAGCCCGCCGCTTTTTAAAGCAGAAAGCGACATTTCCGCTTTCCGAATGATCTCTTGATTTCTCAATTGATTTCCTCCTCTTTGACTGGTTTACAGCAGTCCGCTCCAGATTGATTTTTTAACTTGCTCTGTATTGCCGCCCGCATCGTCCGCTGTCTGCTTAGACGCGCCTCGTGCCTTTTCCAAAGCCTCGATTCGCTCAATCAGCGGGGCGAGCATGTCCTCAACGAGCTTCTTCAGACGCTCGTCATCCCCCGTCTGCTCCGCCTTTTCACCCGTGTCTGTGTTTTTTTCAATCCGCTCAAGCCGTTTGAGCAGAGGGTAAAGCGCATGCTCGAATGATTCTTTCATGTCTTCTTTTCTCATTTCTTCAGTCTCCTTCCCTGTTTTGTCAGCCAGCATCTGCTTGAATACACTGAAGAATCCCGCCTTTTCAACCGGTTCTTCCTCATACACATCAGCAGTGCCCGCCATGCTGTAGCCGGTGATGATTCCAGCCTTGATCTGTTCCCACACCTCGTCAGACGCTCTCGTCACGAGCACCCACGAACCCTTTGCAATCTGCTTTGATCCGATCATAAAATCATCAGGCGCAACATATGACTCGACCACAACGCCGGTTCCGCCCTCAAAGCTGTGATTGATATCAATCTCCCGTGCCTCCGCGAGGAAGCCGTGCGCCGCTTTTTCTATTTCCTCCGCGGTCATAAAATCGCCGTGGGCATCAGGAACATCGGGCTCATACACGATTCCGTACACGAGCTTTTGTTCATCCTGCTCACTTTTTGTAAATAGCCTAACCTTTTTTTCAAATGACGGAGGTCCGGCTGACTTCGTAAAGAAAAATTCTGTCTGGTTAGCCGCCTTGTCTACATAACTGACAAAGCTGATTTTGGCATTTCTTAATTCCCGCGCCACCTTGATTCACCTCCCTTCAGGACGTTTTGATGTCTTCGATGCTTTCTTTCAGCTCCTGCATGAGCGTAGCCAGGTTTGTCTTTTCCGCATCCTGTCCTGCAGGCCGTTTGTAGATCTCCTCAGGCCACTCCTCCAGCGTTTTGCCAAGCACCCGTCCGGCAAGATCGCGTAAATCATTCGGCGAAACTGCTCCGGCTGTAATAAAAGGACCGAGCACTTTTGCAATCTCAAGCGGATCACGAAAGTCCGGTCCTTTTAATGTCAGCCTGACGTCATGAATATTCAGCTCCGGCAAAAGCAGCGTGTTCAGTTTATTCACGAGCGTTTTTCGCTCCGGCTGAAAGACCTGCTCCTCCGTAATTTTTCTAGCAGTATCAGCTGTCGCCCGGTTGTATTCCTGAGCCTCGCCTGTATACAGCGGCGGGAGGCGGAACGCCGAACGCAGCTTATTTCTGCTTTTTTCATCGTATTCTAGAAACAAGGCGTCGTTTTGCAGAATTTCCGCCAAGGATTTGATTTCCACAGACACCGGCGTAATATCCTCACCTCCATGGAGGTCCTTTTCTTTTGCGATTCCTTCCGCTTCAATCAGTAGAAATTTATGCGCGTTTTCCACGCCTTCTAGATCATTCATGTACTCTTGCAGTTCCCGGTAAGAAGCTTCCGACAGCATCCCGTTTTCCACTGTGATGGCAGCGGGTACGTGACGGCCCTGCTTAAAATACATAAAATTGAGCTCTTCCGCTTTTCGGGCTCCGTATAAGTTGACGATATTGCCGACCCAGCGGGGCACGCCGTATACGCCGCTACCGATTTTGAGGTGAATGGCTTCATTCGCTTGATACTTTTCTGCTAATGTGTTTACATATTCACCCGTGCGCATGTCCATTTTTCGCGGATCGCCGTATTCCTTGAAAAATACTTTCTCTCCATTGATCATCTGCACATATTTTCGGAAGCGTTTATGCCTTTTGATCCTTTTCATTTTCCTATTTTCTTCATATGCAAATGAGACCTCAACAGGTTCACCGGCTCCGCAAACTCGCATATGCTTCACATCTAAATATTCAATGCCGGCCGGTTTTCCCATCCCATCACGCAGCACTTCCATAAACCCGTTGCCTGTTTTTTCTCTGTCTTCGATGGCATAGCCTAAAATCATTTCGGCTGATTCGTCAAAATGAAGGCATTTATAAAAGGCTTCGAGTCTGGCCCATTCTTGTTCCGCTTTTTTCTTTTTCGTTTGATCGACATCACTCGCATTGACATCAAATGTGTACTCAACATCGAATCCAAAACCTGTAATATTGACTTTGTACGCATCAATGCATTGCTGGAGAATCGTCGAGTATTCAGCAATGGTTTTGAGCTCGATCATATTGTAAGGCGGTGCGATAATATCGTCTCCGTACAGCTCAGAAAAGTCATCTTCATAGATTTGCTTTGTCTGAGGGGCGGCGGAATTGGCTTTGAACACAGTCGCTCTGACGGTTTGATTGTGCATCATTTATGACCTTCTCCTTTCCCGGTTCGGCCGGATTCGTTTGTGTGCTGTCTCTTTCATATCAGCAACCTCATAGTCATCAAGCGCATACCAAATGGCAGAAAGCGTATGCGGGTCAATCGAGAATTCATCCTCTATCAGCGAGCCGTTTTTATCTTTAGCATACGTTAGCGTCTTAAGCTCATAGATGACATTTTCACAGCGGTCGGAACAGAAGATCTTTTTGAATCGTTTCACCTTTTTGGTGTACTGAAGCCTGGAGCCGGGAAACTTTCTGGCTCCGACCATCCGAAACCCCTGCTGGCGGAAATATTGAATGCTTTTCGGCTCAGCAGCGTCGGCTTTGATCAATTCCTGTGTGTCAATAAACTCACGCAGCGCCTCAGCCGTCCGGTCATCTGTCATTTTGTTTTGATAATACTCCCAATAAATGTAGAGGTGTTTTTTTTCAGGATCGACAGCGAGCCGTACGACGGCATTGTAGGATTCCTCGAAACCAAAATCCATGCCTGTCCGAAATATCGGCTTGCTGATGGCTGCGATACGTTCTTTTAGCTGGCTATGCGGAAGCACCTCGAACTGCGGCAGCACTCTGATTCCGTTGACGCCGAATCGTCCTTTCCGGGCAATCCAGTACAGGTCAGGATCATACGCCTTGAGCCCGTCGAGCTGTTTCACATAGCTTTTCGGGAGAAAGAGGTTGTCGTTTGCTGTGGAATGATGGTAATACGTATCCCCCTTCACAATCGTCCGCTTTTCGTAAAGTTCGCTGTCATCAAGCACAAACCGTTTTTTGCGATCATCCCGAAAAAAATGCCGGTACGTCCAATTGGAGGTGCCGACGGGATTAGTGGTGCAGATCATATGAAGCTTCAGCTCAGGGTGGCGAAGACGTCCGATTAATTCCTTAAAGCCTTCATACTTCACCTCTGAGCATTCTTCAATCCATATTAATGAAATGTTATGAACTGATTTTAATTTCACCGGATTGTCCATTCCTTTGAACATGATCCGGCTGCCGTTTTGAAACCGCAGCTGCAGCGGGGAAGAAAGGGATGCCACAGCCTTTGTGAGGCCGAGCTCTTCAATCACCTCTTGAAACAAGGCAAAGGTCGAATCCCGATGGGTATCGAACACCTCGCGAATGACAAGGGCCGTGCGTTTTTCCTTCAGCAGCTTTAAGACAATTTTCAATGCGGTATGATAGCTTTTGGATGAGCCGTAGCCGCCGACGAGAAATTGGTACGTCTGCTCCCAATTAAACACATAATCTTCGAAATGAGGGTTGATTTCTTTTACAATCATGGCTTGGCCTCTTTTCGTTTGATCATGATTTCAATCGGCTCCTGGCTGTCATCTGTTTTCTCCGCTTTTTGCTTGGCAAGCTTTAATTTTTCATTTTCAATTTTTTGTTTCAATTGATCCGGAAACAAATCAAAATATAAGGACAGCTTCTCGAGCGCCTTCATTTTATCGGCGAGCTTGATGGCGATGCCTTCTTTGCCAAGCTTCGCTTCCGTCACAATGGTGCCGTCAACGAGCCCGGAATCTTTGACATCGACAAAGCTGATTTCCTTCATAATCGGGTTATCATCTTCATCAAACAGCGGTCCCGATTTCCCGACAGCCTGGACCTCTTTTTTTCCGAAAGTCACATAGTCCGTAATATCTGCAAAAGCGATCTTGATATAAACCTGCAGCACGTCCATCGCTTCAATAAACATTTCATTAACCATTTCTTTTTTAATGCGTCTGATTTCAGCAGCGACCTTTTCATTCTTTAACAGCCGGCTGCCCGTCACATGGGCGCTTTCCGGAGAATAGCCTGCTTTGATTGCTGACTGTGTGGCATTAAAGCTTTTGACGTAATACAGGCAAAAAAGCCGCTGGCGTTCATTTAATTCATCATTGTCTATCCGGCGCTGTTTTTGTTCATTTCTGATTTCAGAAAACAAGGCTTCTTTCCAATTGTCTTGTTTTTTCCAGATGCCGATTGTTTTCGCGGAAACGCCGATTGTGTCGGCAATCGCCCGATTTGTGATCTTTCCTTGATGTTGTTGATAGATTGCTAATGCTTGTTCGCGCTGTTGTGTTTTCATGCTACGGCATCACCGCCACCTCCAGCATGGATGTCTATTCATAAAAGCGGCTGATCTTGCCAGCCGCTTATGTGTCATGCTTTATTCACTTATAGGTGGCAAAGGTATGACAAGCCTTCAGGCAAGCGATCGATTCATTTCCTCCTGCTGTCTTTGCATCTTTACAATCGCCCGTTTGATAGTCGTTTGCACAGTCGATTTTTTCACACCGAGAAGATCAGCGATTCGTTCATAAGAAAAGCATTCTACCTTATGCAGCAAAAACATTTCTTTTTCTCTGTCCGTTAACAGGGATAACGCTTCTTGGATTCTCTCTCTGTCTTCTTCTGATACCTGTCCGTCCGGCTCAACCATCATCGTGCTGGAAAATGATTCGATGATTCTCGGATCCTTGATCATCAGCCTCTGGTAGGCATCACGCCGGTCAATCGCCCGTCTGATGCCTGGCTGTCTTCCTTTTTCAAGCCATTCTGTTACATATTCAAGATCCGTGATGATATTTCTAATGATTTTTTTATCTCTCAGCTCCTCAGCTGAAAGCACGGATTCATCTGCTTCAGCAAGCGATTTATATTGTGTCCTTGTTTGTTTTAGCGTGCGTTTATATTCAAAAAGTAAGTCTTGCATTCTATGATCCTCCTTATTTTTAGCAATAAAAAACGGACACCAATCAACGCACAAATGCTGTGCAGTTGATCAGTGTCCGCAGGCTTTCCGTCTTGGACGTATTCTGTTTTCGCTTTAATTTAATTTGTAGCCGATTTCAAATTCCACGCGGGCAAGGTCTCCCTTTCTCGTTTCGACGAGCGTTTTTCCATGCTCCGGCGCTTCTGTGATCCATGCTTCTTGCTTGATGCCATCCACAATGATCACTCGGATTTTTCCGTCCTCCAGCTGGCTCTCCAGCGTAATAGAATCAATATTTAGCAGTTTTTTAGGATTGATCATGTTTCTTTTCCTCGCTTTCCGGTGCAGCGCTTGTTTTGGCTTTTTCTAATAGCTGAATAATGCGCTCCTTTGAATGAACAGAATTCCCTTTCAGAAAATCAAGAGCTGCTTTAGACGCTTCCAGCAGTTCAGGCGCAGCCGCCATCAAAGCGGCATTGCTTTTTTGCGAATAAGAGCTGAGGTCAAATACAGCGGCGATCAGCCGGCCGTTTGAATATGGGAATCTTTCTTTTTCTTCTTCACTGTACGCTGAATAAATATAGATCGGTTTCGTATCCCCGCACGGGACAGCACGCCACGGCGCCGGGCTTTTCTCTGCTTGTTTTGTTTTTGCCAACACGTTCACTTCCCGTCATCCTTATACCATTGTTCAATGTTTTTTTCTGTTTGCTTCGCCCGAAACAGCAAAGCAATTAGAGCAGTCAGCTGTTTAATCATGGACATTCTGCCTCGCTTTTTCCGCTGTCAACATTTGCTCCAGCTTTCGAATAACCGGCGTTAAATCAGTACCGGACCGGCAGTTCGGACATGGGTGAAAAACGGCTCCAATTTCGGTATGCTCCACAATGACTTTCTTTGTTTGACAAAGCTTGCACATTATCTGACACCCTCCAATCTATGATTCAGCTCGTACGCTGCCCCTTTGATAATCACTAAATAGTCGCTGCACATTTCGTAGATTCTTGTGCCGAGCGCTTCATCGACCCGTACAAGTGTTTCAATCGTCAGCTCGCTCGAAAGCAAAATCGGTTTATGATTTAAATAGCGGTAGTTAAGTACCGAATACATTTGCTCTAGCTGCCAATCTGTAGCACGGGGTTTGCCGTTAACCGGTTTGAACAGGTCATCTATGAACAGTACATCTGCCTGCTTCATTCGGCTCAGCTTTGCTTCCAAAAGATCAAAGTCATTTTTTAGATCAGTAAAGCCTTCCACGAACGGAAAATAAATGACCGGTACGTGGCGCGTTCTCATCAATTCATTGGCAGCAGCGGTCAAAAGGTGCGTTTTTCCTGATCCCGGCTGTCCTAAAAGGGCAATGCTGTTTTTCCGGCTGTCCTTGATTTGTTCATAATCGGCCACATACTCTTTTGTGCATTCAAACGCGTCTTTTATGGCCTGCGGCTTTGCCTCCGTGCGGAATTCTCTGAAGCCCAGCTGTCTAAAGGCGTAAGTAATCTCACTGGCACCAAGCAGCCGCTTCACTTTCCGTTCTGCCATGCAGCTGCACATCGTCCAGACTTCCATACCGTTCTGCCTGATGAGATAGCCTCCCTGATCCTTGCATCGCGGGCAATCATACCGGCTTGCGTCTGATTCGGCCGGTTTGTCCGCCAGTAATGGACGTCTCCCTTCTCGCAGTTCCTCTAAAATTTGCTCGATTGTTCGTTTTGTCATGTCTTTCCATCCTTTCATGTTGAATTGCGGTATTGTTTTTGGCCTGCTGCGCGAAAAATCGGTCTTCAATGAATTTGGAGCAGTAGCGAAAGGCCTTGATAGTTTCTGAAGCGGCGGTCCGCCGGTTTTCAAAGGCTTGAAAGCATTCCTCAAGCCATTTGATTGTTTGCGTGACAGGAACGCCGATGGCGACAATACGGGCGATGGCTTGATAATCTCTTGACGAAGGATACACGGTGCGCCCTTCTTGAGCCGAACGTAATTGTGTAAACCGCTTCGCAATGTGATCCACTGCATCATCAGCAGCAGTATTTATATTTGTATTATCTTTATCTGAGCGGACGTCTGTGTCCGGTGCCTGCG
Organism: Bacillus sp. T17B1; assembly: GCF_026796395.1. Classification (NCBI taxonomy): domain Bacteria; kingdom Bacillati; phylum Bacillota; class Bacilli; order Caryophanales; family Bacillaceae; genus Bacillus; species Bacillus sp. T17B1. The sequence continues at coordinate 66,067 of NZ_JALAYA010000002.1, read as the reverse complement.
GCGAAAATGGCCGTTCCTTTATGCTCCGTTGTGCAGTTTTGTCCGATCTGGAGCTGAATTTTTTAGAATACTTTACAGAAATCACCAGTCCGTATGGCGCGCGGACAGCCTTTATGTACTCATGGGTTTCGAGAATCTCCAGCCACCTTCTGACGGTTTTCTCACTCACCCCGAAAACAGCCGCCATTTCTCTCGCTTTTAACGGCTTATGGCCAAGTACGATTCCCCAGCTTACGCCGTCTTTTTCAATTTCTTTTGTTGTTGCGCTGATGAACCAGAGAAACAGCCACAGCGCCGGGCCGATTTTTTCATAATGTTCTGAATTCAGTAACCCTGAATACGTAGGAAAAGGATAGCTTTTATCGGTTTTCATTGTACGCCGCTTCTCCTTTTAACATCATGTATGTTTGAAACTGTTCTTGCGTTTCAAAGTGGAACACCGGAAGGCCGCATGGGGTAAACGAAATAGTGCCGCCAGATTGTCCCAGATGGCGCTGATCTATAGGATTTTCACTAAAAACAATTTGGATTGGATACATGTGATATCACTCTCTTGATCTATTTTCGATACATTTCGTATCAACTATTACCAAGTATAAACGATACAAACTGTATCATCAAGTTATTTTTGATACTTTTTTTATCATAACTTTATTTTGATACAGATTGTATCTATAATCATAGGTAACTTAGGGAGTTTAAAAAAGAGAGGTCATAGTATGATAGGCAGCAGATTGAAGAGTCTCAGAGGGAAAAGGACACAGGAAGAAATCGCATCTCACATCGGTGTGTCACGGGCACGCTATTCCCACTATGAAAACGGGCGAAGCGAACCTGATTATGACACACTCCAAAAGCTGGCTGATTACTTTCAAGTGACGACTGACTACTTATTAACAGGGAAAGACAAAAAATCCGATGACGATATGTTCTCAGATCCGGACTTGCAGGTAGCATACCGTGATATGCAGGATTTTTCCCCAGAAAGCAAACAGCAAGCCATTGAATTTATCAACTATTTAAAAGAAAAAGAGAAAAACCGGAAGCCGAAAAATAAATAAATATTTCTCTGTTCTCTAAAACATATGAAAAATAAACCGATAAAAAGAAAAAAGTGTTTATTTCTTTAAGAAAAGGGAAAGATTTCAACACACTTTCCAGTCCTATTAGGGCTTTTCTTTCTCGCTAAAAACAGAACACACGTTCGAAAGGGAGTATTCAATTGGGCGATTACTTATCACATCTGGAGGAATACGTAAAAAATCTATACAGCCGGCTGGGCATCACCTCCCCCCATCATATTGACATGCTGAAAATCGCAAAGGATCTGGATATATGGGTTCATTTTGAGGATATGGGGAGCATGATGGTCAAATACGACGGCATGTACAGTATTGTATTAAATCAGAGAAAATCACGGGAAGAGCAATGGGAGGATTTTGGCCATGAACTGTGCCACGTGTTAAAGCATGCAGGCAATCATTTTCAGATGAACAAGCTCTTCAGGGAACTGCAGGAATTTCAGGCGAATCAATTTATGTACCACTTCTGTGTGCCAACCTTTATGCTGTTGCAGATGGAACTGCCGCAATGGAGAAGCCAGGCGCTTGCCACAATCGCGGGGGTATTCCGGGTAACAAAGGAATTCGCTGAAAAAAGGCTTGAAATGTTTGAACGGCGTAAAGTAGGTATTCAATTTCAGAAGCGGCTCGCATACGTATTATCACACAAGCGGCCAAATGTGTACGAGGAAGGCGATCAGCAGCACTTGCAGGTCGCTGAAGAAAAAGCGTTATATCATATCGGCAAATACAGCTGATTAAAATGGGCTGGGAATATATATCCTCAGCCCGGCAGAATAACTAGCATTTTGACATTGGAGGAATCGTATTATGCACCCACATTGGCGCCGGTTTAAGATGAGGCGCAGGCCCGAATGCAATCGGGGCTGGAATATATCGAAATTCTCCCCGGCCGTCTAAGGCTTCGCCATGAGCCCATCTCCCCTGTGAGCTTTCATCCCCTCTGGAAAAGTTAAATAGGTCATAGGCCACTTCCCGTTTTTCGAGCTCACGCGGGAATGTTGTTGGAACGACAATATCCCGTTCTCTTTCTTCCAGCTCTTTAATAGCCGCATACCACATATTTTGATGATAAGTATCCCTTGCAATCAAAAATGACAGCATATCCCTTACCCCTGGATCATCGGTCATCGCATACAGCCGAGTCACCTGAAGGCGCCCTTGAGATTCAGCATTTAAATTTGCGCGAAAATCCGCGAGCAAATTTCCGCTTGCAATAATGTATTTTGCATTCCACGGATAGCCCTCACTATCTGCTGGCATTGCACCCAAACCGGACACAATCGCATGCTGAGGATTCATTCCTGACATTACTGCTGCAATGGCGGGATTGCTTTTATAAGCATCCTCCTGGACATCGGCCGGGGCATTATCCAGAAGCCTGGAAATCATCGTCGCCAACATCTCTACGTGTGCAATCTCTTCAGTGCCAACGTCACATAACAAATCTTTATATTTGGCGTCCGCCCTGCAGTTAAAGCCTTGGAACAAATATTGCATCATGACACTGATCTCACCGAATTGGCCGCCTAGTATTTCTTGAAGCTTTTTTGCATAAACCGGATCGGGACGTGCTGGCTTTGCTTGATATTGAAGCTCTTTAATATGATAAAACATATTCATTCCTCCCTACACTTTCGCACAACTCCAGCGTATGAAGGAATAGGCCGATTGTGCAGGTCCCGTTATATTTATTCATAAAATCCAAGCTTTATGGCTTCTACATATCGATAAAACAGATCGTTTTGTGTGTAACTTTCATCACGGCAGCCAAAATTGCGGAATAATGCCTTTCGCTGTGCCGTGCTTACTTCCAATTGCAGTCCCATTTTCCTCTTCGTACGATTGACAATATTTTTCGGATGGACACCTGCCAGCCGGTTTTTCTCACTCGTGAGCTCAGCGCTAAAGCCCGCTTTATTCAGCTGCTCACAAATGAGCTTGGCTTTTTTACGGTCCGCGCCTCCGACCAATGTATGCGGAGTTTTTGGATCATGATACCCATGAAATGCCAATGCAAAATGGTGGGCATTCACTTTTTCTAAAGCCAGCGGCTCGTCAAAACGAGTGCTTGTCAGGTGCAAGGAACGGTTGTTTCGCTGCTTCACCCCTTCAAACAAATAAATGGAACATTGATCGGAAAATGCCCGCACCAGCTCACTGACGCCAGGCTCAATTCTCCCGCCGTGGGGGCCGAGGACGATAAGCTCACTTTCGTTTTTCTCCTCATAGATAATCCGGTACTCCGATTCAGAAACAGAAAGGGCTGCAAAGCTGTCGTACATATCTTTCATTTGAATGCTCTCCTTTACCAGTCAGCACCAGTTTACTCTACTCACTTATGTATGAAAACCTTTTTTATAGTATGATTTGATAGAATACGTATGAGGAGGTATATCATGGGATTTATTGATGGATTACTTGGCAATGCGTCAACACTGTCAACAGCTGCGGTGAAAGAAGAGTTGGCTCATATTTTACTCGATGGTGAGAATGTCGACGCCGCGTTTAAATTAGTTCGCGATTTAATCGTCTTTACTGACAAGCGGCTTATTCTTGTAGATAAGCAGGGACTCACAGGAAAGAAAACGGAATTTCAATCGATTCCGTACAAAAGCATTTCTAGATTCAGCGTGGAGACTGCCGGCCGCTTTGACCTTGATTCGGAGTTGAAAATTTGGATCTCCGGCGCAGAACTGCCCGCTGTCTCAAAGCAATTTAAAAAAGACGAAAGCATTTATGATATTCAAAAGGTTCTTGCCGCAGTTTGTGTATAAGAAGAAAACGGAAGCTTAGCAGCTTCCGTTTATTGATTACAGCTTTTCCTCTATTTTCGCTTTCGTTTTCGGACCGTAAATGCCATCTGCCGTTAATCCGCTGACAGACTGAAAACGTTTCACGGCATTTGCTGTTTTCGGGCCATAAACGCCATCAACGCCGTGATTTTTCGCTCCTTTATCAGGGTAAAAATAAAGAGCAGCTAAAGCTTTCTGCACCTGCTTTACATTTGTCCCTTTCGTTAGCGGGCTTGTCACTTTAATCACTCCGGCTGGGAGCGGATAGGAAGACGCGGCATGGCTTTTTGAAGAAGATGCCGATTGAGGCAGCTTAATCACCTGTCCGACTTTGATATGATGTGGGTCAGTGATATGATTTATGTTTTGCAGCGTTTTCACACTGACACCATGCGATGCGGCAATACCGGACAGTGTGTCGCCTTTTTTCACATGGTATTCAGACGCCGAAGAAGAGACTGAAGCCTTTTTCGCTGACACAACTCCGTTTAATTCCTTTTCAATCGCCGCCTTCACTTGATCCCAGCGCCCCTCTGATAAAATACGGTGTGGGCAGTACTTTCCGCTCCAGTCCTGATGCTTTCTCACCCGGTCTATTCCCCAGCCGCGCTCTTTCAAAAGCTGAGCCACGAAAGAAATCGCCAAGGCTTCGGCGGCCTCATATTTTGGGCCTCCCGATTTGCTGTAGCAAATCTCAACGCCGATTGATTTGCGGTTTCCTGTACCGTTTGTGCCGTCACCCGTGTGCCAGGCGTTTCGGTTTAGCGGCAGACCCTGAATCACCTCTTTATCATCCACCGCAAAGTGAAAGCTTGTTGAGCTGGTGTTCCCAAGCATATAGCTGATTTCATTAGCCGCTGACGCATCGTTTGCCGTGTTGTGAATGGTAATGTATTCAGCGGACATCGCATTGGGGCACTTCAACGCATATTTCGCTTCAGAAACCAAATTTTTCTTCACTTGAATGCTCACCTATCATCTCTCCTTTTTCTTTTTCATCAATAGGTGGCATTCGTAGGACGAAAAGCTCATATCATCCGTCACCGGTATATGGATAATGGTGTTACAATAAAGTTCAATAGGAAGGGTATGAGATGAATACGTACTTAATGCTGACAACGAGAACAAATCAATTCAATCAGGAGCATGTAGCCGGCCATTATGAATTTTTGGATCGCTTACAGGCAGAGAAGCGCTTAAAAATGTTCGGGCCATTCAGCGACGGCACAGGCGGAGCCTACGTCATCGAAGCAGGTTCGCTGGAAGAAGCGGAGGAAATCGGACATGCAGACTCTCTGGTGACAAGCGGATCTTCTGAGCTAACCATAAAAGAATGAAAGCTGAAATAAAAAAGACCCCTGAGGGTCTTTTTTGTCATCATCATGTTTGATTGCGTGCCGCAATGTGGAATGTATTCCCCTCTGTGTCTGCTGTTTCTCCTGCATGGACCATCACCTGAGTAAAGCTAAACCCGATCGCAACGAGCAACAAACCTGACATCCATTTAAATTTCATATAAACAATCTCCTCTCTGGATTTGTTTTTGTGCATGCACCATTTTCTCATAAAATGAAAGTGCTTTTTCGGGCTGTCCATTTTCTATATAGAATTGGGCAGCATCATGCGCCAGCTCTTCAATATAAGGATACAGCATATGTGCTTCAAGAAATTGAAAGGTGTGTGAGACTGATTCTGTGTCAATGTTTTTCGCGTATAACGCATGTAGAAATTGAAAAAGCTCCACAAATAATTCATCACTGTATTGACGAGCGATTTCCAATCCTTCACGATACTGTTTTTGCGCTTCGGCATCATTTTTTTGTTTATACAGAACCTGTGTTAAAGAGTAGATAGAGTGCGGAAGATTATCGAACTTTTCCGACTTGCAAATAGAAACAGATTTCTCAAAGTATTCGGCTGCCTTTTGCAGTTCACCCATTTTCTCATAGCAGTTGCCGAGATTGTACAGGGCTGAACTGATCAGGCGGGGGTTGCCTTCTTTCTTTGCAAGATCTAAAGCCAGTTCTAAGTGGGGCAATGCTCTTTCTGGATACTGCATATCATCATAATTTCCTGCAATAACGAATTCACATTGGATTCTGCGGACGGTGTACGTTTCATACATTTGGTACGTTTCTAATGCCTGAACGGCATAGCTCATCGATACATAGGTTTGTTTTAAATTGTAAAAAATCTCGGCCATTTTAAAAGCAAACTCGGCCTTCTCAATATCATCCGAGACAAGGGCAAGATTCTTTTCTGCCCGTTTATAATACTTCATGGCACTGACAAACATTTTCTGCTTAAATTCATACATTCCTCGAAAAAAATTAAAGTAATAATCGAGAAGCCCTGTCAGCTTGTACTGATTCCCCTCAATATCTTCTGATAATTCTGAAAACTCTAGCTGCGACGTGTCCTCTCCAAAAGGCTTAATGTAATCCAGCATGACACGATGTCTGAACTCCATTAAAGAATAATACAGCAGCAAATCTTGATCTTCTTCCATATCCTCGATTTCTCTTTCTACTTCGAGCTTGACCCGTTCGGCTTCAGCAACGTGGAACTGCCGGATATGGGTATACCATTCATTAATTTTAAGCCCGACATAAGAGGACGGAATCGTCTGCTTCATCCTCAATTAATCCCCCCTTTTGAGTTGCCTAGGATATGTCATATTTTATCATATTTACTAGAAATAGAGAACCGAAAAAAGACCGCAATTGTCGAATTTCGGCTAACCGCAACAAAGAAGCACGGGTTTTTCAAAACCCGTGCTTTCATTTAGTGAAAACCGACATTGTTTCTTTCCATCCAGCTTGAACTGCCCCCTGTCTAGTAGACAGCGGAAATAACTAAAATATATCAGTCGGTTTAGCCCTGTATTCCACCGGGCTGAGGCCGTTTAGTTTTTCTTGTAGACGATCGTAGTTGTAAAAGCGGATGTATATTCATCAATATCGTGTTGAAGCTCCTCATATGTCTCATACGAGTTGCGTCTGTATTTTTCGCATTTTAATTTTCCCCAAAACGATTCAATGGGTCCGTTATCAATGCAGCGGCCGACCCGGGACATGCTTTGTGTCATATTTGCTTTGTCGACCATCCTTCTAAACTGGTAAGATGTGTATTGAAACCCTCTGTCGCTGTGGAGAAGAGGCTGTGTGTTAGGTGCTGCTTCGACCACTTTTTTAAAGGTTTCAAACACAAGGGCATTATTATTGGATTCCCCCAGCACATAAGACACGATCATTCCCTCGTGAAGATCCATAATGGCACTGAGATAGGCTTTCCGATGACCGTATTTCAGCTCTGTCACATCGGTGACCCACTTTTTTAAGAAAGCAACCTCCGCACGCAAACGCTCATTTTCCCGTTCCAGCCGTTTGTTTTTCCGCTGAGCTTCTTCTTGAGGTGTCAGCTCTTCATCGGTTTTTCGTTTTCCCCGTTTGTCTTTTAAGGCTTCTTCTCCGCCTTCTTCATATTTTTTGACCCATTGATACACCTGATGATAGGAGACTTGATAAATGTCTGTCGATCTGGCGTAATCCTTTCCGTAGAGCCAGGCAATCCTTCGTCATTCCTCACTAAAGTCTGAAACGTTCTATCTTAACAGCATTGATCGAACCACGACCACCATCGTAGAACGCACTGTCACAGAATACATTCATTATTATAACAATATTCGTATTCAAACGAAACTAAACAACCAATCACCGATAAACTATCGACAATTGGCTGTTTAAAAGGTGTTTTGATCCCTGTCTCAAAAACGGGGGTCAGTCCCAAGCACTCAGATTTTTTATTTCATCTGTCTACTTTTAGGGGAGCATATCATTTTAAGAAATTGAACATATAACACTTATATATAGGAGGAATAATCGTGCAACAACTATCTAGCCAACCTACTTTAACTCGAGCAGAACTAGCTGAACTGGATAAAAAGCATTATTTACACCCAACAACTCCGCCAACGGCGATTGCCGAAGAAACGGGCTTTGATCGTAAAACGATCAGCAAATACATAAAGAGTGATGAACAGCCCAAAACAAAAGGAAAAAAGAAACGAGAAAGTAAGCTTGAGGCTTTTAAGCTCTACCTTCTGTAGCGTGTGCAGGAAGGAACAACCAATTGTGTCGTCTTGCTTGAGGAAATCGAAGCGATGGGCTATGAAGGCAAAAGTACGATTCTGCGTGACTTCATTCAGCCCTATCGGGCTCACCCAAAGAAACAAACCACGGTCCGCAAAATGATTCAAAAAAATTCCTAACTTTCTAAAGTGGTTGTGATGGAAGAAAACCTGCGGATATTTTTTTAATCGTATTCTGCAGGAAAGGAATTAAAATTTTTTATTCAGAAGGAGAGTCAGCCATGTCAAATTTTGAAGAAGCTAAAAAACGATTAAGAGTATCTATTGCTCCAATCATTACGCCATTTAACGAAGATGTTTCACGACAAGATCTACATCCTCGGCTCCGGCTTCTGCAACAATTGCATTTACTTCTCCAGTGCCTGGATTAATAGACTTAAATGTTTTACCGGACAAAGAATCAATCCATTCCCCATTAATAAACAGTTGATATTTTTTCACTTTTTTGTCTCCTCTCTTTTTAACGCATAAATGATGAAAAACAAACTTGACTTGAAATTATTTTTTACGAACGTTCGTCAGTAATACTACGAACAAAAGTATTACTTTTATTACAAAAGAAGCAGGTATTAACAATGATTTATTTTCTAGTTATAGACTATCAAAGCTTAACAATTTTTTATTGGAAAAATCGGAACTCAAGAAAAATTTATATTTCTATCGAACCGATCTATTAAATTCCAGAAATAAAATGCAAATAAAAACTCGTAAAAAGGCTTGTTCTGCTAGAACAATGCTCTGTTTATTGCCATCTCTTTATTGTTAATTGATTTACTTTACTGCTTCTATTGCGCAGTAAATTTACCTAGTCTCGTATACCCGAAATTTTAAGCTCATTAATCAGATACACTTGTTCAATTACCCTTCCTTAAATGAATGTTGTGCAGTGCGTTTTGTACCATGGTAGATTATACTAATCTTGAATTTACTCTTTTTTATTCTACTTATAGCAGCCCTTATAATTACAAGCTCTTTAATTACAAGGGCTGCTTGCTGTTGTAAATATTTTTTAAATGTCTTCAGAAAAATTGATCAGCTTTGATCTTAGAACCCCTTTTCCCGCTTCATATTTACACGTTTTCTTGTTAAGATAGAGTAGTTGGTTCCTCAAGTGGCTGATTAGCCATATTGCTATTTTTACGTCCAAACACTAAATATATAATTAAGCCAATAAGGAACCAAGCACCACAGGCAATCCAAGTCACTGCAGACAAATTTAAGATTAAATATCCACAGGAAAGTACCGTTAAAATAGTAATAACAGGAAGAAATGGAACTTTAAACGGACGAGATAAATCGGGATTAGTTTTACGAAGGGACAGTACACCAAGCGAGACAATAATGTATGCTCCTAACGTTCCCATACTTACCATTTCCGCTAATTTATTTAATGGAATAACTCCTCCGAAAATAGCTACCAATATACCTGTTACCCATGTAGTTACAACAGGTGTGTCAGACTTCGCATTTACTTTATTTAGTACCTTGGGGAATAATCCATCACGACTCATAGCAAAGAATAGACGTGTCTGTGCGTAAATCATACCCATAAGTACAGTTGTCATTCCTGTAATTGCTCCCAATGAAATGAAACCAGCAACCCAATCCTGGTGAATATAATTCAAGGCAAAAGCAACAGGATTTTTAACATTCAACTCTGTATAGGGTACTATGCCAGTTAAGACCAGAGTAACGATCATATATAGCGCTGTACAGATTAGTAGTGAGGCTATAATTCCTATTGGCATATTTTTTTGTGGATTCTTAACTTCTTCCGCAGCTGTTGATACTACATCGAATCCTAAGTATGCAAAGAATACAGTCGCTGCACCAGCAGCTACCCCAGAAAAGCCGAATGGCATAAAAGGAGCCCAGTTGTCTGGCTGTACATACCATACACCTACTGCAATGAAAAGTAGCACTGCTCCAACCTTGATAATTACCATGGTACTGTTTACACGAGTTAACTCCCTTACTCCCTTGGAAAGTAAAAAAGTAAGAGTCAAAATAATTACGATGGCTGGAACATCAATAAAAGTCCCTTTTTCTAAATTATAGCCACTCGTTAAAGCTGTTGGCAGATAAAGGCCAAAGCCATTTAGAAGCCCTTGAAAATAGCTTGACCATCCACTTGCTACTGCTGAAGCAGCCATTCCATATTCAAGAATAAGGGCCCACCCCGTGATCCAAGCGACCAATTCTCCAAAAGCAATGTAACTATAAGTGTAGGCACTACCAGTTGCGGGTAGAGAAGAGGCAAGCTCTGAATAACAAAGGGCAGCAAATGCACATACAATTCCAGAAATAATAAAGGAGAGAACGAGAGCGGGACCTGCATGTTCAGAAGCTACTATCCCTGTTAAGACAAAAATGCCTGTACCAATAATACAACCAATACCTAACAAGATTAGATCCGTGGCACCAAGTACTTGTTTTAATGAATTCTTCCCACTGTTTGAATTAATAAGTATAGTTGAAATTGATTTTTTACGAAAATTCATACCCTATTTTCCACCTTTCAACGTTTTTCAGAACACTTTTATTATGATTTATCTATACTAATGATTGAAAATTGGAATATAACATTTCTGTTCATAATCATATTTAAGTAATGCCATTTAAAAAACTGCGCTCTCTTTTAGTGCTCATCATATCACTCTGACAAATTAGTACAGTCCGCTGCAAATACACCTTATCTATTAGTTAACTCAGACAAGTTAATGAATATTGTTTGCTAAAAAGATTTCCGCAGCAAATAAGGCATGCTAAACCATTCGAACCCTTTCTGGCTAAAGTAAGAAAGAATCTTAATATAATATATGCTATTTTTAACGACGACCAACCTGATGACAGCCCAGACTATAATGAAAGCGCTTTTTTGTTCAGCTAAAAAAATAAGTTTTCTGCTTTTAAGTGTACCTAGAAAACCTTATATATTGGTATTATGAATGACAACCAATGCGGTTAATTTGCATTGGTTGTCTACACCATAGTGAAAGTGTTTTTCTAAAGAGACAAAATGGTGGATTTTCTGCGCTCTTATTTTGACCATCTTAGCGTAGGCTGTTTAAAGGCAACTTTCTTTGTATTAACAGGCGAAATTAATAGAGTTTTTCATATGAGCATTATACGCAGAAAGTCAATATAATGATTATGCGTGTTTTTATCCATATCATTGACTGGCTTTCAATAATTAATTCACTAGGCTTTGGTAAGCCTTAACAATATCGTTCACTACACAATCGACATCTTCTTTTGAAGTTCGGAAACCAAGAATACAGATTCGCAGGGAGAATTCTCCATTCAATCGAGTTGATGATATTAAATATCGTCCCTCTCCATTAATACGTTCATTTATCTTCTGGTTCAATTCCTCTAATTTTGAGGAATCATTTATTTCTTTAGGATGAACTCTAAAACAAATTATCCCAAATTTTGCTGGTGATAAAATATCGAAATTCCCATTTTTTCTCATCAAATCTTCGGTGTATACGGCTAAATCCATCGCACGATCAATTGCTTCACTAATAGCATTAAGACCAAAGTAGTTTACTGATAGCCATATTTTAAGAGCTCTAGATGATCTTGTAAGTTGTTCTCCGTACTCTGAGAAGTTCACTTTAGAATTTATAGAAGCTGCATCTTTAAGATATTCTGGGTTAACTTGTAAGGCATCTCTCAACTTACTAGGATCGCGTGCCAATAAGCAACCACATTCAATTGGGACAAATAGCCATTTATGCGGATCAATTGTAATGCTGTCCGCTTTTCCAATCCCTGCTAGTTCTTTTTTTCCCCTTTCCGTAAGAACTGAAAATCCCGCGTAAGCAGCATCCACGTGCATCCATAATTTTTCTTCTTCACATATTTCCGAAACGTTATGAAGAGGATCTACAGCACCAGTATTTGTTGTACCAGCACTTGCGACCACCATAAATGGAAGCAATCCCAATTCGCGATCTTTATGCAAGGTCTCTCGTAATTCTTCTACATTCATTCTAAACTGATTATCAACGGAGATTTTTCTTACATGTGTATGCGGAATGCCAGCCATCCAGGCTGCTTTCATAACTGAAGAATGAGCTTGATCCGAAGAATAGATGACCAGTTTTGAGATGTCAGAATAATTTGTTCCTAAGATACTATGTCTAGCTGCAATTACAGCTGTATGCGTTGCTGCTGAACCCCCTGGCGTTAAGAGACCACTAGTTCCTTCTGGCATCCCAAACCATTGACGAAACCATTCAAGAACAACGAGCTCCATCTGGTTGATGCTAGATGCCATATCCCAAAGTCCTGTAAAAAAGTTGAAACCAGCAGCCATATAATCGCCTAACACAGAAGGAAACGTGGGACTGCTTGGCACATAAGCTATATATCCTGGATGTGGTTCACGTGCTGTATTTGGAAAAATGTCTTGATTCAGTTTTTGCATAATTGCATCAAAATCAAGCCCTTTATTAGGTGGTCCTTTCGGCAATAGCTTTTCTGTCTCTGCACGTTCCATTGGTACGAAAACAGGCTGAGAACGCAAACTTGATAGGTGTTGTGCAATAGTATCGGTAACCTGATACCCTAGGTTTCTCATAGTGTCGTAATCTAAATCAAGTCGGGATTTTCCTGTTATATCTACTTTCTGTCGATTTTCCATTATAAATCACCTCTTCAAGAATTTTTTTAAATGAGATTACTTAAAAACATTTTTAGCAATTTTGATAGTTAAATATAAAAAATATTCAGTTAATATTCCTGTGATTTCACTTTAAATTCTATAGTTACTATAGGGTCAATATATTAATTTAAAACATTTATAATTTTTTGAATTTTATTTTAATGTGATCTGTCGCACTGCTGATGTTCATTTCTAAAGACAACCAAAAGGGAGTTTTATCTTCACTTTTAATTTAGTAAGATGAGATCAATGTATACATTTTGCCAAAAACAGTTTATCTATCCAATACGGTGAAAGAGACAGATTACGCAATTTACTCCAATGCCGACAGATAGCAATCGACAATATAAAAAAGAGCTTTTTAAAAAGCCTGTTTGATTCCTATGTAAAATTAATTTTGTCCTTCTGAAAGCCTTCTTTGGTTTACAGCTGTACAAAATACGAATGATATATTCCGGTTGATCTGTTTGTCTTTTTGATCACCACATACCCGCAGTTTTCTCGCTCGACAAAAACTGCCACACAGCTCTTGCTTTTTCCTACGCCTGAACTATGAGGTGCCCAACCTTAGTGACCAAAAAACCTTCGCTTTTGAACTTCTGTCAAATATTTAGGAATCGATGTGCCAACATTATGTTTCCTAAAGCTTTAGATGTCTTCTTTTGCGACTGAGAATTTCAGTTTTTCGGCAGAACCAACCGGGTACAGCAATTTGTAAATCGTTTTGAAGCAGGCTACTCCCTAATGATTTGTTTCTTCTGACAACTAGGCAGATACAGCCTCTCCTTAATAATTTCAGTTACGGTATGAGATCCCTTTCCGTAGCATTCACAGTTTTGCGCCTACCTTCGCATTGACGCTGTGAGATCTCAGAGTTGCACTGTCCAGAAGAACTGTTCCATGTCGACTCTCGTGAAACTGTAGAAGACGACAGCCGATTATTCTGAAAATGTCGACAGACCGTATCCATATTGCTCCAGTGTTTCTAGGTGTACTCATACAAGTTTGCTAAGACATTGATAGCTCAAGACTTCCCTCCATGAATATATGTGGGAACTTAAACTTTACACGAAGCGCCATATCGTTTTTTCATTTCTACATGTTATAATTATAATTACACGCTTTCCCAGTATGGCTAATTTTCTCTAGTCCATGTATCATCATACTTATTCGCCTGTTTTCACACAATGAAAAAACACTTGCACTATTCATTCAATCTCATTTACCTTCGCATACTATTTCAACCCATTGACAAAATAATATAATTAACATAACTGTCATAACTATTAATTACTGAATTAGGGAGGACTCAAATGAAGAACAGATTTTCCATAGGAACAATGTCAAAATTACATAATGTGCCCATTCAAACTCTTAGATACTATGACAAGATTGGACTATTTAAGCCGATTGTAATTGATTCTAATACAGGATATAGATACTATTCTACGGAACAATTTGAACAATTACATACAATAAACTATTTAAAAAATTTAGGTATTCCTTTGAAAAGTATTAAACTTCAACTCGAAACTAGAGATAAGGAATATTTTCTAAATCTATTGAAAAAAGAGAGTGAGATCACCGAGCGCAGAATTAAAGAATTACAGTTAATTAAAACTAGATTTGAAAACCGAATTGATGAAATTGAGCAAGCAATACGAGGGCATAAGTTAGAAAGTGCAACAACAAAATTTTTTCCAGAAAGAAAAATATTACTTTTAGAAGAACCAATTTATTCAGAAGTTGAATTAGAGCTAGCCTTAAGAAAACTAGAAAATACATCTAATATAACTTCTTCAATATTTATAGGAAAAGTAGGTCTTACTGTATCCAAAAATAACATTGAAAGAATGAAATTTAATGAATATAATTCAATATTTATTTTATTAGAAGAACCAATTAAAAGTGAATTGGTAACATCACTTAAAGCCGGAAAATATGCTTGTATTTACTATTCCGGTGACCATAGTGTTTCTTCTAAATATTATAAAATGTTACTAGACTATATAAATAAAGAAGAATATAAAGTTATCGGAGATGCTGTAGAAAGAACAATTATTAATCAATTTATTTCCAAATCTAAAGAAGACTATCTTACAGAAATACAGATACCCATCGGTTAAGTCTTTGTTTATCTTATGTTCCATAATAGTCCAACATTACATCATTACTGCTAATTTCACACAGAAAGAATTATGCAAATAGATATTTTGACTAAGTTAACTCTCTAACTGTGTATATTTTTCAACCTGATTTAAAAATTTTAGGTTGTATTTAATACTCCTTTGCAATTCATTAAGCACACTTTTCCATTCTTTATGAAAAGACCTTTATATTCATCATATACTTGAATAATAAAGGTCTTCTTAATTAGCGTTTTAATAAAATAAACACAATCCTCGACTTTTTAAACCTACTCAATAGCATTAGCAACCAGCCATTATATCTTTTAGTAATCTATTTGCTGATCAAATCACTAATAAGCGAGATAGCTGATTTTTCATTTGTAACAGTAGTTACTCAGCAGCTTTCGTAATATTGTGTTTTTCATCTATATTTTTTAAGTGACTATGTTTATAACCATAAATAGCATAAACAATTAATCCGAGAACGAGCCAAACAGCAAAGCTAATCCATGTTAAAAGATGTAATTGAAGGGCTAAATACATACAAAATGCAAATGCTTATATTATGCAAAAAGTGTTCCGATATTAGTTAACTCAGCTAACCTACCTAAAGGAACTAAACCTGCAAAAACAGATGCTAAAATACACATAATCTATGAATACATTATAGGTGTTTGTTTCTTCGTGTTGATTTTCGAAAAAGATTTTGATAATAAACCATCTCGACTCATGGCATAAAATACACGGGTTTGTCCATACATTAAAACTAGCAGTACTGTAGTAATACCTACTATTGCCCCTACAGAAATAAACCCTGCAACCCAGTCTTGGTTGATATAGTTTAAAGCAAAAGCTACTGGGTTATTTACATTTAACTGTGAATAGGGCACAATACCCGTTAAGATAAGTGAAACGATAATATACAATGCAGTGCAAATAGCCAGGGAAGAAATAATGCCTATTGGCATACTATTTTGTGGATTACGGACTTCTTCCGCAGCAGTTGCTACAGCATCAAAACCAATATAAGCAAAGAAGACCGTAGCAGCACCCGTTGTAACACCTGAAAAACCGAATGGCATAAAAGGTGTCCAATTCTCTGGTTGCACATACCATACTCCTACACCAATAAATAATATAATTACCGCTAGTTTAATCATTACCAGCAATGCATTAAAGCGAGATGATTTTTTTACTCCCTGTGTTAAGAGCATTATAAATAAAAAAATGATTATAACAGCAGGTAAATCTATGTATGTCCCTTTCTCTGGGTTGAAGGCGCTTGTAAATGCAACAGGAAAATGAATGTCAAATCCAGCTAGTAAACCTTGGATGTATCCAGACCAACCACTTGCGACGGCTGATGATGTTAGTCCATACTCCAATATTAAATCCCATCCTAATATCCAAGCAAATACTTCTCCAAATGTAGCATAGCTATACGTATAAGCGCTCCCCGATACAGGAACACTTGAAGCAAATTCGGCGTAACAAAGTGCCGCAAAAACACAAGCCAATCCTGATAAAATAAAAGAGATAATTAATGCTGGCCCTGCATGTTGGGCTGCAGCAACACCTGTTAAGACAAAAATTCCTGTACCAATAATCACCAATTCCAAGCATTGTTAAATCAAAAGAACCTAGATCTCTTTTCAATTTAATATCTTCACTACCTGTTTGTGATAATAAAAAATTTATTGATTTTCTTCGAAATACATTAACATAATTTCCCTATTACTTAATATTCTGAAAATAATAATTATTTTATTTCTTTGTGATTCTGGTTATTGCGTATAGCTGACTTAATAAAATGCTGTTAGTAGTACAGTGATTTGGTAACAGTAAGCAATTGAAAATCCAGGGTTACTAATCTTATACTTAGATAAACTAAAAAACTTTAAATTAAAGAACAGAAGTATTATCAATTACGAAAAAAATAATATCATTACTAATTTGCTTGATAATACTATTATTATATATTTTCATCTCCATTCTACATTTTATTTTTGAAGATTTTCCTACCAAAAACTAACTTTCATTATTAATATCGAAAAACAAGATTGATAATATATTACGAATTTTTAAGGGTCTAATAATTTGTCAGATAATCTCACAAACTTTTTTAAGATGCTAGAGGGTTATAATCCCGTAAAACTTGTTTTAAAATATTCTCAACTAACACTATTGTTCAAAATTCTTGTGAAATTTTCTTACAAATATTTATTAATTTAAAATCTTTTTCTTGACCCTATAGTAACTAAAGCCTTTATTATTTATTTAATTTTATTATTGTGTTGAGAACAACTTAATTGATTTTTTATAAAGTATTAATTTAAAAAAATAATAAAATGACAGAACTTTAAAATTTTTAAAGGAGTTTTTAAGATGAAGTTTATAGTGGATTCGAATGTTTTTACAGCAATACCTAATGCATGCTTTGGCATTGTCGTTGCAAAAGGAATTGATAATACAAAATCTAACCCTATAATAGCTGATATGCTGGTTCGTAACATTAAGTCAGTGATAGAACGGTATGCTAATAAAAGTGTGAAAGAGGACTCTGCTATCCTTCCTTACCGTGAAGCATTTAAGAAGGTAAATATTAACCCTAATAAATATATGAGTTCTATTGAAGCTATGATAACCCGCATTAGTAAGGGAAAAGGTTTGCCTAGTATTAATCCAATTGTTGACCTTGGAAATTCATTATCATTAAAATATGTTTTGCCAATGGGGGCTCATGATATTGATCAAATTGAAACAGATATAAAAATACGCTTTTCTACGGCCTATGACATATTTACTCCTTTTGGTCAAGCTGAATCTGAGGAAATGCCTGAAAATGAGTTAGTCTATGCTGTCGGCAATGAAATTCGTACACGCCGCTGGATTTGGCGACAGAGTGAAATCGGAAAAATCACATCTCAAAGTAAAAATATATTCTTTCCAATAGATGGATTTAATCATACTAACTTGGAAGCTGTATTGTCTGCTAGAGCGGATTTGTCCAATATATGTCAAGATGTATTGGGGTGTAGAGAGGTACAAATCGGCCTAGTAGACGCAAATAGTTCAGAATTTCAACTTTGAATTAAAAAATCAAAAATTCAATATTCTATAATAGCTCTTTGACATTAAAATTACCTGATTGATCGTTGCAAAAAAAACCATCCACTATGCTTATTATGCATCCATCAATACTTTGAGAAAATAAGCATTAAAGATATAACAAAAGCTCAATATTACGCATTTATGGTTAATGAAAGTTCTAGCAAGAGTTGTTAAGTTCCTAAAGAATGCTTAAACAGTAAAACACTAGGGCTACTTGAAAAGTATGAGCTAATTCTTGATATTGTACATGATGAGAGGTTATAACATGGTCTTGAGCTTTTCTATTGGTTTACTTATTCTAGGATGTGCATAGGTGTAGACGCATATTTCTCTGCTTTTTTAGTATCACCATAAGTTCGTTTATAAAGATCAACTTCTTTATCCAGTTGCTTTTCAGATTCTTTGAACTCTTTTTTAAAATGCTTTTGAATATACATATCTGTCAATTTATCAATTTCCGGTCTTACATTTTTAATTCCATTCATGCTATACGCCCAGAGCCTTTTATCTTCTGGCAACATGCTATGAATTTTTTTAAATTGCTTCACCATATCTCGATTAACCACACGATTTTTCAGGGACAATAAATCATCGTCACGTTTTGTTTTTACAACTCTTTCTCGAATAAATTCATTCAGTTTTTCATTTCTTTGCTCCGGTCAAGAATCGTACTGGCTACTTTTGATTTCATGAAATCAATTGATTTTCGCTATCGGTTCTCACGCTCTCGAAAGTTATTTGTTTGAACAGTAGCAACATGAACATGAATATTATCCGTATGAATGGCAGCCAACCAAATAGCACTATCAGACAAACCTTCTTTTCTGATCATTTCATTCACTGCATTTCGTGTCGCTTGTTTCATTTTTTGTTCATCCATAAAGCCATCTTTTAACACGCCATTTTCTTGCAGCCATTCATTATCAAAAGAAATGACATCTGCCAAAGAATACTTCCTTTTTGTTGCGATTGTTCAAGAAGGGATTTTAATTCTTCTTTTTCTTTTGCACCTAACTTGTCATTGTTTGAAGTAAACTAGCCAGTAGACTTTTCTTCATTGCTCATATAATCTTGATAGTTTTGAAAATCGTTTTCGTTCGAATAAGTACTTCTTCTGTCCATGTAATTCAAATAATTATTGAAATTATTTTTTGAACCGGACAATAAAATAAACTTGGATTTAATTACAACAGCAGGTCTTACATAATTACTCATCGTCAATCAGCTCTTTCAAAACAGATACTAATTCGTCTAACGTGTTTGAGGTTTTTTCCATCATCAAGGTGTTAGCAATAAGCTGCTTTTCCATGCGATCAACATGATTATCTTTCATTTGCAAAATTGAAAAATCCTCAAACACGTTTTTAAGAAACTCGTTTCTGGAAATCCTTTTTTTCTAGCAAGCTCTTCGATTTTCTTTACTGCCGCAGGCTCAACATTCCTTAGAAGTAAATCCATTCCCTTTCCCCCCTTTCACGCAACAAAGTAGCATATTGCTTGTGAATTGATAACCGTTGATATAGGATGTCATTGCACCATAATTTTCACATATGGAGGAGATCATATTGAGCCAATCCAATCAAATTGTCAACCATTTTTTATCCCATCGGAACGTGACCAATGAGCTTGCTGAAAAAATCAGCAAAGACCATTACGGCTACAAACCGGCTGAAACGTCTATGTCAGCGGAAGAGCTTGTCAAACACATTCTTACGTCTTTCCACTTGTTTGCAAATGTCATTAAAGAAGGCAATGCGTCACCGTTTCAAAACAAGCAGGAAGAAACAGAAACAGATCTCAATGTTCTGGCAAAAACATACACAGAAAAAACGGTCGCTATCCTTGAACAGCTGACTGAAGAGCAACTGGACAGAGAAATTGATCTGACAGCCACTTTCGGCAGAAAAGTCACAGGCAGCGCCCTGCTTCAGCTTGCAATGGAACATGAAATTCATCATAAAGGCAACCTATTCGTTTATGTGCGGGAAATGGGCCACACGGAGCTTCCTTTCTATCAGCAGCGTATGTAATGCAAACGAGAAAAAAGATACCTGATTTGAGGTATCTTTTTTTATGCCTCCGCCTCACTTCCAGATTTCGTCCAGACACTCATTATAGGTCAAATGAATAAAGATATTGAGCAAACCAATATTTCAAGGAACTAACGCGCGAAAATTCAAAACATTTAATTGATTAACACGACCTAATCATATATAATCTGATAAAAATAGTCGGGTTTTCAGGAGGCCTTTATCATGAGTGTAAGCATCATATTGATGGGTTTGTTTGTCGGAGCCTTAGTCGGATTGACGGGAGTGGGCGGAGCGGCCTTATTAACTCCTCTTTTAATTGTCCTTGGCATTAATCCTTCCATCGCGGTCGGTACGGATCTTGTATATAACTCGATCACAAAGCTGTTTGGCGTTGCCTCCCATTGGCGGCAGAAAACAATTAACTTTAAATTGGTAAAATACTTAGCCATCGGCAGTATTCCGAGTGCGTCGCTAGCCATTGGCATACTGCATTTGTTCCCCGCCTTTCATCAGCATCAGGAAGAAATTATTAAGCACGCTCTTGGCTATGTGTTAACACTAGTTGCGATTTCAATCATCGTTCGTTTGTTTTTGGATAGAAAACTTCGCCCGAACCGATGGCAGCTGATGCCGCTTGAAAATAAGCGGGCGCTGACGATTCTTATTGGTGTTGTGTTTGGGTTTATCGTCGGATTAACTTCAATCGGTTCGGGGTCATTATTTGCAATTGCTATGATTTACTTATTTAACATGAAAGCGTCACAGATTGTCGGAACCGATATCGCGCATGCTTTTCTTCTCGTTACGGCAGCAGGCATTTTGAATGCAAGCTTCGGAAGCGTAGATTATATGCTGGCAGCTAATCTGCTTCTTGGCTCAATTCCAGGCGTGCTGATCGGAAGCCATCTCTCGCCTCGATTCTCTCCGCGCCCGCTGCAATTTATTATGGCGTCCATCATTTTGGTCAGCGGCTTAAAATTGATCTAATGAAAAAGGCTATCCTCCGGAGGATAGCCTTTTTCATTATAACGTCACACCCGATTTAAAAATGGCAAGCTCCCTGAAATCATTTTTTTCATGGTTCACAAGTTGACCGCTGGCCACTTCAATCATATAGTGGATAAACTCCCGCAGCACAAATTCCTCATGCACATCATCCTCTGCTAAAAGACCTGCGTTAAAATCAATCCAATGCGGCTTCGCCTCGTACAGCTCGGTGTTTGTCGCTACCTTCACTGTCGGGACAAAGGTGCCGAACGGCGTGCCTCTCCCCGTTGTAAAGAGGACAATTTGGCAGCCCGCCGCCGCTAATGCGGAGGAAGCGATCAAATCATTTCCAGGCGCGCTCAAAAGCGTCAGCCCTTTTGTCTTGAGCACTTCGCCGTATTTCAAGACATCCGCAACAGGAGAAATTCCCGCTTTTTGCGTACAGCCCAGCGATTTATCCTCAAGCGTAGAAATACCGCCTGCTTTATTGCCTGGTGAAGGATTTTCATACACCGGCTGATCATGTTTTATAAAATATTGTTTAAAATCATTGATTAAATGGACAATTTTATGAAACACCTCTTCATTGGCAGCCCGCTGCATCAGGATGGTTTCCGCTCCGAACATTTCCGGGACTTCCGTCAGCACCGTGCTCCCTCCCTGTGCGATGATATAATCTGAAAAACGGCCAAGCAGCGGGTTTGCCGTTATGCCGGAAAAACCGTCCGAACCACCGCATTTCAGTCCGATTTTCAGTTCAGACAACGGAATATCTTCTCGTCTATCTCCTTTAGCGGCTTCATGAATCTCCTTCAGTAAAGCAATGCCTGCCTCCATTTCGTTTGTCACCGACTGGGATTCGAGAAACTTCACCCGATTCAGGTTCACGTCCTGCAGTGCTTGCTTCATTCCTGCCAGCTCATTGTTTTCACAGCCAAGCCCTAACACCAAGACACCGCCGGCATTTGGATGGCGAATGGCATTCAGCAGAATTTGCTTCGTGTTTTCGTGGTCGTCGCCAAGCTGCGAGCAACCGTATTGATGTTTTAACACGAGCACGTTATCGAATGGAGAAATATCCCCCATTTCTCTGACAAAACGCTGGAGCATTTTTTCAGCTATCCCATTGACACAGCCGACAGTTGGCACAATCCATAATTCATTGCGTACACCGGCATCTCCGTTTTCTCTTCTAAATCCTTTAAACGTTCGGTTCTCATTTGAGTACGGATTTTCATCAAATCTCGGTGTATAGCTGTATGTTTGGATATCAGACAGGTTTGTTTTTGTATTATGGACATGAATATGCTCTCCGATCGATATATCTTGTGATGCATGCCCGATTGGAAACCCGTATTTGATGATGCTGTCGTTTTCTTTGATAGGCTGAAGCGCAATCTTGTGGCCTCTTTTTATATCATCCTTGACTTCAATCGACATGCCATCCGCATTCAGCCGCTCTCCCTTCGTGATATCCCGCAGAGCAAGAAGGACATTGTCTTGTTTATGAATCTTTATACATGACTTCATCGTACCTCTCCCCTTTGTGTACAGCATCGTTCAAGAGCCCGCTGCATGCCCAGCTCATGAATATGATTCAAGCCATCAGCGACTCTGTCAGTCAGCCCCGGTATCTCGTTCAGATCTGCCCCCCACAGCCGCTCTTCACCTAACACCCTTGAGGCAATACGAAGCATGTCTCCATTCTCCTGATGCCACACCTTTTTGAAAAATTGAAGAACAGCTGGATCATCCTGCAATTTCTCGTTTCCCTGATAAAAATACAGAAGAGCGCTGAAAGAAAACACCAAGCGTTCAGGAAGCTGTCCCTTCTGTTTAGCATATTCCTGAATGGTCGGCAGGTTTCTTGTTTTGAATTTGGAAACGGAGTTCAATGCAATGCTTTCTAGGTAATGCTTAATATACGGGTTTTTGAACCGATTCAGCACATCATCAGCATATTGAGAAAGCCCTTCCATTTTTAAAACAGGAAGAATGTCGTCAGCGATCATCTCTCTAATAAACTGCCCCACTTCCGGATGCTCGACAGCATCCCGCACAGTTTTCAAGCCGTATAATAAAGCAACTGGCGTCATTGCCGTATGAGCACCATTTAAAATTCTCACTTTTTTAATTCGGTAAGGGGTCAGGTCGCTGACAATCTTTGTATGAAGCCCGGCAGCTGCAAAAGGCAGTTCTTCCCCAATCCAATCCGGCCCCTCGATTACCCATAAATAATACTGCTCTCCCACAACTATCAGTTCATCTTGATAGCCCAAATCTACAGTAATCTCATCAATGCTGTCGACAGGAAAGCCCGGGACAATGCGGTCTACTAAACTGTTACAAAACGTGTTGGCATCATATATCCACTGTGTGAACCCTTCTTCCAGCTTCCATAGTTCTGCATAATGAAGGATTGTTTCCTTCAACTTTTCTCCATTATTCTCGATCAGCTCACATGGGATTATGACACACCCTTTTGCCTGATCTCCTTTAAAGGCTTGATAGCGAAAGTAGAGAAATGCCGTTAATTTCCCAGGGAATGTTTTTTGCGGCCGATCCTCTAAACGATCTTTTTCGTCACATACGATACCGGCCTCAGTGGTGTTGGAAATGATAAACCGCAGCTCTTCACTTGAAGCCAATTCTTTAAACGCTTCATAATCTGAAAACAGATCAATTCCACGGCTGATTGAGTTGATAATCATATGCTCGTTTACCGCTTCCCCGTCTTTCATTCCCTGTAAAAAAAGCGTGTACAAACCATCTTGCTGATTTAACCTTTTGATTTTCTCTGACCCTCTTGGCTGTACAACTGTGACGCTTCCATTAAAATCAGTGTGTTGATTCAATTGATCAATCTGCCAATCGACAAACCCTCGCAGAAAGTTTCCTTCACCGAATTGGAGAATTTTTTCAGGATACTGAGTATAGTGATCGTACACATTTTTATTTAGCTTCTGCACCTTCATTGCCTCCCTCTCTCACTTATGCACACGTTAACATTTTTCTGTATAAAGAATGCCCGCTGAAAAACGGGGCATCACGTGGTCAATTGTCTAACTGAATCACGCACCATGAATGCTGTATTTTCCAAGATTTTTTCCGCTTTTGTTTCCGGCTCGCTGATCAGCGACAATAGTTTTTGCGCGCCAAGCACGCTGATTTTCTCTACTGGACGCTTCACTGTTGAAAGCCTTGGCGTAATGTATTGCGAGAATCCAATATCATCAAAACCGATCACAGAAATATCATCAGGGACGCGCAGGCCCTTTGCGAATATCGCATTCATCGCTCCGATTGCCATGTCATCATTTGAACAAAAGACAGCAGTTGGAGGATTCGGCAGTGCCAGCAGCCGCTCCATCGCTTGAAAGCCGCTCTCCATATCGTATTGCCCTTTGACACTGTATTCATGTTTGATCGGAATATGATGATGAATTAGTGCGGCTAAGTAGCCTTCCTTACGCTGCTGGGAAGATTTAAAGCCTTCGATTCCCTCAATGATGGCGATATCTTGATGTCCGTTCTTAATGAAGTATTCTACAGCTTCCTGAGAGCCTTCTTTGTCATTGGACAAAATATTGGTGATGCTTCGGTCATCAATATCGCGATTCAGTACCACAAGCGGGATGTTTTTTTCTCGAATATGATAAATAAAAGAATTGTCAATGTCACTTTGGCTCATTAAAATGATGCCGTCATATCTCATTGGCGTAACGGAGTCATAGTTCTTCAGATCATCGATCCCGCGCACATAGAGATTGTAATCCTCACTTATGGCTTGGTTTACGCCCTTGATTGTATCAGCAAAGAAGCTGTGTGAAGTTCCGTTTGTGATGCTTGTAAAGAATAGCCCGATCGTATGTGACTTTTGCATCGCCAGGCTTTTCGCGTTTACATTTGGTGTGTAATTGAGCTGTGCTGCGAGCTCCAGTATTTTTTTCTTCGTATGTTCTTTGATGTAAGGACTGTTGTTGAGTGCTCTGGAAACGGTTGTGTGGGATACGTTTGCGAGTTTTGCGATATCTTTTATGGTTACCATCTAATTCCCTTCCTTATCATACCGGCTGCGATTATTTACTGTATATTGTATCATCAAACATACCGCCTCTCTCACTATATTTCCAGATTAATAAGACAACGGATTTTCCGATTCTGTTCCTGCTTGTTTGCCGATAATCGGACGAACAAAACGAATAACAGCTAGTGAAGCAAAGACAGCTAACCCTCCGGCAAGCAAAAATGCTCCAGAAAACGTGCCCGTTCGGTCAACAATAAAGCCGGTTAAAGCCGGGCCGATAATTCCTGCCGTGTTGGCAAGGAAATGCATAAAGCCGCCTACAGAACCAACATTGTTTTGATCAACCACATCTTGAATGACAGCCCAATAGATAGCGCCTGTCAAATAGAGAAAGAACACTGATAAAGCGACAAGTGTGACAGCGCTCGCAGTAGTTGTCACAAGCCCGGCGAAACCAATCAGGACCGCTGATGAAAACAAACATGAGACAAGCACCACCTTGCGAGAAAACAGCACACCTTTTCGGGCTGTTTTTTTGTACACATAGTCAGAAACAAATCCCCCCGCTGCAAGGCCGATAAAGCCTAAAATCCATGGAATGACTGTGATGACACTCATCGATTCAACACTTAGTCCCCGCTCTTCAACAAGGTAGCTCGGAAACCACGTCAAAAAGAAGAAGAGGATGTAGTTGTAAGCGAAAAAAGCAAATGCCGTAAACAGGACTGTTTTTTGCTTCAGGTAAAAGGTGAGCGGAATTTTTTCTCTAGGAGACGTTTCTGCCTTGATTGCCGGTGCATCCCCCATCGCTACTGGCGGCTTCTCTTTGACAAACTTGAACCAGAGCACTGCCCATATTAATCCAATAATCATAATGAGAACGAAGGATACCTTCCAGCTGAACGCGACTGCGATCATGCCGACGATCGGACCAGAAATGGCTCCCCCGAGTGGCGTTCCGCTGTTGGTCACACCGACAACGGATGCCCGCTGGGTCGGCGGGAACCAGTTATTCACCATTTTATTGATGGTCGCAGACAGCGGGCCTTCTCCCATACCGAAGAGGATGCGTATAATCAGCAGGCTGACAAAACCAAAGGCAAGGGCGACTGCTCCGCTGAACAGCGACCAAACGACCATGGCGACAAACAAGGTCAGCTTTGCCCCGTAGCGGTCAGATGCCACGCCCCCAAGAAAGTTAAAAATGGCATAACCAATCGAAAAACTGCTGAAAATCAAGCCCATTTGCGTGGCAGATAATGTGAGATCATCCTGAATAAAAGGAGCCGCAATGGAAAGCGCCGAGCGATCCAGATAATTAATCACTCCTGCCAGGAACAAAAAAAGGATAACGGGAAGCTTATCTTTTGAGAACATCTCAACCTCACCCCTATGTTGGTTCAGTTTCTTCTGTTGCGCTGCTTTCGTTACACGCCTGAATAAGCCATAAATCCTCCATCGACAGGAACGGTGATTCCGGTGACAAAACCGGAATAGGACTCATCCGCCAGCCAAAGAAGTGTGCCGAGCAGGTCCTCCGGTTTACCAAAGCGCTTCATCGGTGTTCCCGCAATAATTTTGTTAGAACGTCCGGTTAAGGTTCCGTCTCGATTGATCAGCAGATCATGATTTTGTTTTGTCAGAAAAAAGCCTGGGGCAATCGCATTGACCCGCAGCCCGGTTTCGGCAAAATGAACGGCCATCCACATGGTAAAATTATTGATCGATGCTTTGGCGGCACTGTATGCAGGAACCTTCGTCATGGGTGAATAAGCACTCATGGAAGAAAGATTAATAATCGCCGGTGAATCAGCCTTCAGCAGCTCTTTTCCAAACACTTGAGAGGCCAGAAACGCACCGGTGAAGTTGGTGGAGAATACAGTTGAAAAGCCCCCCTCATCCATATCAAAAAAGGATTGGCCTTCTCCCGCTTCTTCATATGTCTCCACATCGGTTATCGCGTCAGGATGATTGCCGCCAGCCCCGTTAATTAACAGATCAACAGAGCCAAGTCGGCCGAGGATGTCCTCCTTTGCCTGCACAAGTGACCCCCTGTCCAGCACATCCGCAGAAACAGAGCATGCTGTCCCGCCAGCCGCCGTAATCTGCTTCACGACCGCTTGGCCTTTTTCAGCCGTCCGATTCAATATCGCCACCTTCATGCCATGCCGGGCAAGCTCCCGGGCCATCGCTGAACAAAGCACGCCGCTGCCGCCAGTAATGACAGCCGTTTTACCAGCCAGGTTCTCATGCAGGGGGATCATACTTCCACCTCTTTTTTTGCCATTGCTTCATAGGCGTCCCACAGCCCGTTCAAATACATGATGCCTAGGGCCCGATCGTATAAGCCATATCCAGGGCGGCATTGCTCACCCCAAAGATGGCGACCATGATCCGGTCTGACATATCCTTTGTAACCCTGCTTATGCAGTTCTTCCATCACGCCTTTAATGTTGATTGAACCGTCGTTCGTCAGATGAGATGTTTCAATAAAATCGCCATTCTCAAAAATTTTCACATTGCGAATATGTGAAAACGGAGCGATGTCGGCATACGCCTTAGCGATTTCCACCATGTCGTTAGCCGGACTGGCTCCCATTGAACCTGTACAAAGGGTGATGCCATTAGACGGTGAATCTGAAATCGCCCGCAGTTTTTTATAGCTTGCCTCCCCTGTGATAATGCGCGGCAGTCCGAAAATCGGCCATGGCGGGTCATCGGGATGTATAGCCATTTGAACACCGTGACTTTCTGCAACCGGAAGAATTTCCTCCAAAAAGAATGATAAATTGTCCCATAGTTGTTCTTCATCAACCATTCTGTAGGCTGCAAACAGCTCTTTGATCCGGGCTAATTTTTCGGGCTCCCACCCGGGCAGTGTCATGTCAGATGCTTGCTCCACCGTCCGAATCAGCTCTTGAGGCTCAAGGCTCTCCACCTTGGCCTTTTCAAAAAACAGAGCGGTTGATCCATCTTCCAGTGAATGGAACATGTCCGTGCGTGTCCAATCAAAAACCGGCATAAAATTATAACAGATCACTTTCACACCAAATTCGGCAAGGTTACGGATCGTTTGTTTGTAGTTTTCAATATACCGGCCGCGTTCTTCGTTACCGAGTTTAATCGCTTCATGAACATTCACGCTTTCTACAACTTCAGCGTGAAAACCATAGGATTGAATATATTCGGTCTCGGCTCTGATTTCTTCTTTTTCCCACACGTCGCCGACAGGTTTTTGATGGAGAGCCCAGACGATGCCTTTGACCCCGGGAATCTGCTTCACGTGTTCAAGTGTGACTGTATCGTTGCCTCGGCCATACCATCGAAATGTCATATTCATGTGTACACCTCCGGTTTCAGTCGATTAATCAAATGTAATAACGGCTTTCCGCACCTGGTCTGGATGCTCCTTGATAAACTGAAATGCGTGATGGACGTCATCTACTGAAAATGTATGGGTCACCAGCCCGTTATGCGCTAACCGTCCTTTATTCAAAAGCTCTACCACCTTGGGAAACTGATTAGTCTGCAATCTCGATCCGGTTATCGTGACTTCTTTTTTTGTAATCGGCAGCTGAGAAATCTGTGCCGCTCTTTCATCAAATCCAAGCACAACCACATGTCCCGCGGGAGAAACGACCTCAACTGAAAGCTCAAAAGTCGCCGGCAGACAAACAGCATCAATGACTACATTGGCTCCTTCATTCCCAGTCCATTCGCGGATTCGCTCAGCAACATCTTCAGTTTGGGCATTCACGACAGCGTCGGCGCCGTTTTCTTTCGCAAATGTCAGCCGCTCGTTGTTCAAGTCCGTCATCATGACGGCCGCGCCCGCCAGCTTAGCCATTTTTAACACACAGATCCCGATGGGCCCCGCTCCCTGGATTAGAACGGTATCACCTTTTTCCACCTGGCCTCTCCACACTGCCTGGGCACCTATCGTATAAGGCTCAGCCATGACCGCTTCCTCCCAAGGCAAGTCCTTTGAGACAACGTGAAGCTGCCTTTCCGGAAGCACAATATATTCCCGCATGCCGCCATCTTCATGTACGCCAAACACAGAGAGCTTGGCGCAAACATTCGGGCGCCCTTTGCGGCAGGCGTAACACGTTCCGCAATAAGAAATCGGCTCAATCACAACGTGGTCACCGGCTTTTAGGCTCTGCACATTGGCACCAACTTCCTCCACTTGTCCCGTTACCTCGTGGCCGATAACTCTCGGGAGGGTCGCAAGCGGATTCGTGCCATGATAAATGTGCATGTCTGAGCCGCAAATCCCGACTCGCTTGACTTTCACGCGCACTTCATCATCCTTTGAAAGAACCGGCTTCTTCATCTCTGCAGTCAGCAAATCATACGCTTTTCGCACTTGAACCGCTTTCATTTATCTCACCTGCTTTTTAAGAATTCATACACGCTCCGAGCAATTGATATTCCGTGTACCTTATTTCTTTCTTCATGCAGCTGCTCGATCTCGCCGGGCACATACACTCTCTCGACTCCAGCAGCCGGCGGTGACTGCTGCAATTCATTGAGCATGGCATCCATCTGCACTAAAAACGTATCCCGGTCGGTAAAAAAGGAAGGGTTAATCGCGCAAACGTAATGTCCCAGCTTTCTTTTTTGATCAAGGCCGCTGTACATTTTGGCGATATGAGGGCCAAAAGCCGCGCCCGCCAGCAATCCGGAAAACACATCCACCATAATAGATAGGCCATAGCCTTTTGGGCCGCCGAAGGTTGAAAGGGAGACGACCTTGTAGGGATCGGTTACTGCTTCTCCGTTTTCATCGACTCCCCATCCCTCAGGAATGTCTTTGCCCTCTTCACGGGCCTGCAAAATCTTCCCAAAGGCCACTTTGGATGTCGCCATATCTAGGATAAATGGTTTTTTATGCTTAGCCGGGACACCGTAAGCAATCGGATTTGTCCCTAAAAAAGGAGACCTCCCCCCAAATGGAACAACGATACTGTCCGTATGCGTCATTGCCATCCCGATCAGCTTTTCTTCAGCTGCTTTTTGCACAAAATAGCTTAGCGCTCCGCAATGACTGCTGTTTACAGCCGTCACCATGCCGACTCCGTTTTTCTTCGCCATGTCAATTGCACGGTCTATCGCCATATCACAAATTACATGGCCGAAACCATCGTCTCCGTCAAGCACACCGGTCACAGGCCCCGTTTCTTTAAAAACAGGATGTGCTTTGGGATTGACCCCTCCCGCCCTTAGCCTGTTCACATAATGTTCTGTTCGCAGCACACCATGCGAATGTACACTGCGCAAATCGGCGTGCACGAGGACATCGGCTATTTTTTCAGCGTCTCGTTCATTCAAATGAGCACCGATCAGCTTGACCCGAACGAGTTCCTTGGCTTCTTCAGCCGGTATCGTTACCGTTTTCAATCAAGTGCCTCCTTTCTTGTCTGTTTTTCAGGCACACCTGAGCGAAAACCCTTACAAACACATTGTATTTACAAACTATTTTAAATATTCTCTATATAGAATTGTCAGCTCTTTTGATGAAGATCCTGAACAATCTGTGCATGCTGCTGGTCTGTGAGTTTATAAAGAAAGCCGATAATGATCATCGCTAATGCCAAAGCAATGGCCGGATACAGAAGCAGAAGCGCTTTGATTCCGATTAGCGCCTGTGCTGTCTGGACTGCATTCGGCACATAGCCGATAATCCCCAAACCGATTCCCGAGAGAAAACCGGACAATGACTGAGCAAGCTTTCTGGAGAAATTGAAAAGTGAATATGTCGTTGCTTCTTTCCGTTCACCGGATTTCCATTCGCCATAGTCAATAATATCGGAGACAAGCGCCCACGTAATACCATTTGGGATACTGATACCGATAAAGGCGATACTGGCTAGAATCGTAAACACATAAACGTTAGATGGCAGCATAAAGTTGATTAGATCCGCTGCTACACTGATGCCGAAGCCGATCATTGCCGTTTGTTTCTTTCCAAACACCTTGACAAGCTTTGGCAGAAATACGACGCCCAAAAAGGAAGAACCGATAATAATAAAGTTCATATAAGCCATTAATTCAACATTGCCCAGGTTATATTGTGCGAAATAGACTAGCATGGCGGATTTAATGTTGTATGCGGAAATTGAAAAAATCGTCATCAGGACTAGGGTTAACAGCGGTTTATTCGTAATAAATGTTTTGATGACAGATGAGAATGTTAATTTTTCTTTTGGCGCTTCCGATATGACAATGCGCTCTTTGCAGTTGCGGTAGCAAATATAAAACCAAATTACGCCGAGTGCGGCAAACAGGCCCATGACCACCGGGTAGCCGACCTTCGGATTATCAAACTTGACGAGCAGCGGCATTACGGCCACACTTGTGATAAACAAAGCCCCAAGTGATCCGATTTGGCGGAAAGTCGAAATAGAGGTCCGATCCTCAGAATTTTGAGTCATCGCTGCCCCTAATGAGCCATACGGAATATTCACAAATGAATAGCCGATGCCCCAAATCATATAGGAAGCATATGCATAAATAAGTTTTCCAGTTGTTGATACATTGGGAGACAGAAAAATAAGAACAGTAAGCACCGCAAGCACGATGCTGCCGATTAATATATAAGGCCTGAATTTCCCCCGTTTGCCGATATGTTTGCGATAATCAATAGATGAGCCCACAATTGGATCTATTATCGCCGCAAACAGCTTGCTGACTAAAAAAATGCCGCCGGCCATCGCAGCCGGGATTCCCGCTACATCAGTAAAATACTTTAATAAATAAATCTGGCCGAGATCAAACATAAAACCGTTGCCAAAATCACCAAATCCATACGAAATTTTCTCTTTCAATGAAAGCTTCTTCTCCGTTTCGATCGACACAACCTTATTTGCCAGTTCAGTTCGCATCTTACACCTCTGTGTCTTAAGAATTTTCGGGTAGTGACCCGCTCAGGCTGACACATAATCGCGATACTGAGCGGACATTTGGTTACACGTTTGCTTTCTCTTCTTGAAATTGAAAGTAGTGTTTCGCATTGTCATAGCAAATCCCCTGCACAATGCTTCCCAGAAGCTCCATATCTCGCGGCACTTCGCCGTTTTCCGCCCATTCCCCGATCAAATTGCAGACGATCCGCCTGAAATACTCGTGGCGCGTATAGGAAAGAAAACTTCTGGAATCTGTGAGCATACCGATAAAGCGGCTGAAAAGCCCGACGTTTGACAACGCTTTCATTTGATCAAGCATCCCGTCTTTTGTATCGTTAAACCACCAGGCTGTGCCGAATTGTATTTTTCCCGGGATAACACCGTCCTGAAAACTGTTGATCATGCTGGCGATGACATAGTTATCGTTTGGATTAAGTGAATATAAAATGGTTTTTGGCAGCTTGTTCTCCATCTCAACTGAGTTCAACAGCTTGTATAAAGGCTTAGCAATTTCTTCATCATTCATAGAATCATAGCCTGTATCAGGCCCAAGTCTCTTCATCATTTTTGTATTCGTGTTTCTTAAAGCGTTGATATGAAACTGCATCGCCCAATCGAGCTCCGCATACAAACCGCAAAGAAACTGAAGCGTATACGTCTTAAATTTCTTCTCATCTTCATAGGAAACCTCTGTTCCTTGTAATCTATCAGAAAAAATCCGTCCCGCTTCCTCTTTTGTCGTCTCAGCAAATACCATCGAATCTATGGCGTGATCTGACACTCTGCCGCCGGCTGAATGGAAGAATCGCACCCGTTTTTCTAACGCCTTTAGAAACTCATCGTAGGTTGTAATTGAAATCGCTGCGGCATCTTCAAGTGCCTGCACCCAATCTGGGAAGCCTTCACGATTGATCTCAAGTCCCTTATCCGGCCGAAATCCAGGCAGCACGCTGACAGGAAAATCTTTGTCTTCTTTTAATAATAGATGGTATTCAAGAGAATCGACAGGATCATCAGTTGTGCAAACGACCTTTACATTTGATTTTACGATTAGATCCCTTGCCCCGAAGCCTTCTCCTTGAAGCAGTTCATTCGTCCGTTTCCATATAGCCGGCGCGGATTGCTCATTTAATATCTCATAAATGCAAAAAAAACGCTGCAGTTCTAAGTGAGTCCAATTGTAAAGTGGATTGCCGATCGCCATCGGTACGGTTTCCGCCCAAGCCATAAATTTCTCCTCATCAGGCGCATCGCCGGTAATGTATGTCTCTTCAATCCCATTGGCTCTCATGATGCGCCATTTGTAATGGTCTCCATACAGCCAGGCTTCTGTGATGTTTTGAAAGGTCTTATTTTCATAGATTTCTTTCGGGCTTAAATGGCAGTGGTAATCAATAATCGGCATGTCTTTTGCATACTGGTGATAGAGGCTGACAGCGGTTTCATTTTTCAATAAAAAATTTTCGCCCATAAAGGGTTCCATGTCCTCACCGTCTTTCATTCTATTTCAAAATGTTAACGTTAACATTTTGATTTACTTTATTTTACCGTTATACAACTCTGGGATCAATCTCTTTTTTGAAAATAAAATGTTAACGTTAGCAATCAAAACAAAAAAAGACATTGCCGGAAAGCATCCCGAAAGGAACACTTTTGGCAATGTCCGAGTTCACAAAAAAGGATTAGTAAGCCAGGCTGAAAAGTCCTTTAATGTGAGTTAAGTAGCGTACGTTACTTGCTTCTTTCATCAAGGAAGCAGGAAGACCTTTAAGCGGTGTAGAATTTGCACCAATGATGGCAACCGCGTCTTTGCGTCCGAGGCTTGCAAGTGTACCAGAGTTTACTGGTTTGAATGTTTCAAGCGTTTTGCCTTCTAAGTAAGCGAATAGGTTGTAACCGATCAGCTCACCCATTTGCCATGCGATTTGTGCAGTCGGCGGGTATGGACGGCCGTCTGGAGCAAAGTAAACTGCGCTGTCTCCAGCAACGAATACATCTTCATGAGATGTAGATTGCAGGAAGTCATTTACTGTCGCGCGTCCGCGATTCACTTCAAGACCTGATTCACCGACTAATGGGTTACCTTGTACGCCGCCAGTCCAAACAAATGTGTTGGCAACAACTTTAGATCCGTCTTTCAGATCAATCACGTTTCCTTCTACATTTGTAACAGGAAGACCTGTTAAGAACTCAACGCCGCGTTTTTCAAGGCTTGCAGTCGCACGCTCGATTAGATCATCCGGAAGGACAGGAAGGATTTTCGGACCTGCTTCAACCAGCTTCAATTTGATTTCTTTATGGTCTACGCCGTATTTTTTCGCAAGGTTCGGCATAATATCAGCAAGCTCACCGACAAGCTCAACACCTGTTAAGCCGCCTCCGCCGATAAGGATTGTTGCATCAGCTTCGTTTTTCGTTTGAGAGTACTCGCGCACACGATCTTCAACATGTTGGAAGACTTTGTTCGCATCAGCAGCAGATTTCAATACCATGCTGTTTTCTTCAAGACCTGGGATGCCGAAGTAAGCTGTTACAGAACCAAGACCTACAACAAGCGCATCATAAGTTAATGTAGAACCGTCAGCAAGCGCAACTTCTTTTTTATCAACAGAGAAAGAGCTTACTTCCGCGATTTTAAGATCAATGTCTTTGCCTTTGAAGAGTTTTTCTAATGGCATTGCAACCGCTTTTTCAGACACGTTGCCTGCTGCAAGACGGTGTAACTCCGTAATGATTTGGTGAGTTGGGTATTTGTTTACCACAGTCACGCGTGCTTGTTCTTTTGTGTAATGTTTGCGAACTGTTAGAGCAGAAAGAACTCCGCCATAACCAGCGCCTAGAATGACAATATGTTTTGACATCGTATATCCTCCGTCCTTTATATCAATTTGAATCTGAGATTATTTTTGTTTTTCGTTCATGATTTCAAGGTAGCTGTTAGCAAAACGGAACAGCTTTTGAGCTTGAGGATCTTTCAGCATGCGCAACAGGCCGAAAAGACCAATCGTTTCGTTGCTTGCATCCGCGCGGTCTTTCGCTTCGATTGCAGTCGCAGCTACTTCTTTCGCTGTTTCTTTTACAGGCTCAAGCATTTCAGTGATCGCACCGACAGTGTCGCTTTTTAGCACTTCGTCAGTTGCTACAGACTGAGCGAAATCATAAGACTTCGTTAAAATATTCACTAACTCAGTCAGCTTTGGAAGCTGGTCAACTAAAACGGTCAGTGATTCTTGAACTTCCGGCTTTAACAGCTGATCGATTAGATCTTGCTGGCTTTGGCTGACAGACGCATTTGTTTGATCGATTGTTTCTGGCATATCCAATTCTCCTTTACTATAAGCAGTTTGCAGATTTTTTGTGGAAAGGGTAGTGCCTCTCCCTGGTCTCATGCTTGAAAGCATAAGAATAAGGATTGTGAATTCATGCACAATCATTTACAAAAATAAATGTTTACTACCCAGTTTTTCATCTTGCCATATTCAGTATTATTTTTATCTCAAAAATAAACAATTGAATAAGTCAAAAATCTTTTACTCTCTCTGAAAATAGCAAACACAAAAAACTCCAATTCGATTACCTTCTATATGATAACACTTTTTGAACAAAATTTGAACGTGAATTGCTTCGATTATGAAATTAATTTATATGGAGCTCATGTCATAACATTTCTCCGGCACTAGTTATTGACAATCTACCAATTTTCTCCCCTTCACTTTACCCATATCTCCAATAGAGGTTCTCTTTTTCCTGTAATCGGATCTTTCGCTGGCAATGACAACCGCTTGATCTGTTCCCTCGCTTCCTTCCGTTCACTCGGCTCTCCCGTCTTCATATCATAATGAACGCCTCCCGGATAAGCGCCAATGACGGTAAAATTGGAACTCGCGCTTAGCTTTTTATGGCCGACTCCAGCTGGAATCACGACTGCGTCACCGGATTTGAAAGGAATAGCGGCCCCTTTTTCTCCCCCAAATTGAATCACAGCCTCTCCCCGGACTGCAATCAGGACTTCATGCGTATTGCTGTGATAATGATGGTATGGAAAAACACTCCCTGACCAGCTGTTAGACCAGCCATGCCGATTGACGATCCGCTCTGCCTGACCGGTGTCCTTGAGTGCGTTTTGATACACAACGAGCGGAAAATCAGGGTGATTCGGAATCCTGCCATCATCCTGAAAAAAGTAAGTCTGTGTCCTTGGTACCATCAATGTCACCTCCATTTTTTGTCTTCCACATAAAGCGGTTCGCAAAACATGTTTATTTTCTGACGACTCCATTGATCTGTGCGATACCGAATAGTATAGTAAAAAAAACATGCCAGAATGAGGGATATCATGAAAGCAATCGTTATCGGAATATTGGCTTCACTCTTTTTCGCCGTTACCTTTATTTTAAACAGAGCGATGGAGTTATCCGGAGGCAGCTGGCTTTGGAGCTCTTCGCTGCGCTTTATTTTTATGGTTCCGTTTTTATGTTTGATTGTCATCATGAAAGGGACATTCACCCCTCTCTTACAAGAGATGCGGAAAAAGCCGTTCTTTTGGATCAAATGGAGCTTTGTCGGCTTTGTGCTTTTTTACGCCCCGATCACATTTGCAGCTGCATACGGTCCAGGTTGGCTCGTAGCCGGGACCTGGCAAATCACAATTGTAGCCGGCGTTCTTTTATCTCCATTTTTCTATGTCAAAAAAGACATGCCGGTTGGGCCGCAGCTCGTTCGGCAAAAGATTCCCCTTGTTTCACTTGGCACTTCCGTAATCATCCTGATCGGAGCGGCACTGATACAGCTTCAGCATGCAGAATCGCTTTCTGGGAAGATGCTGCTTTTCAGTGTGCTGCCGGTTGTCATTGCGGCTTTTGCCTATCCGCTAGGAAACCGGAGAATGCTCGAAGAATATGGGGGCCAGCTTGATACATTTCAGCGTGTGCTGGGGATGACCTTGGCAAGCCTTCCATTCTGGCTTATCGTAGCAGCTTACGGCTGGTGGTCAGATGGCCTTCCGACAGCAGGACAAACTGTTCAATCCTTTATCGTGGCCGTCAGCTCAGGCATCATTGCGACCGTTTTATTTTTCTGGGCCACTGATATGGTAAGAGACAATCCGCAAAAACTCGCAGCCGTTGAAGCCACTCAATCCGGTGAAGTGATTTTCGCGCTGCTTGGTGAAATTGTTCTGCTGTCAGGCGTTTTTCCATCCCTTTTATCATTTGCCGGTTTGTTCATAATTATTGCGGGGATGGTATTACATACCTTTGCTTCACAGCCGAGAAAAAGGAAAAAGAAAACACAGTCAAATCTGACCGCGTAGGCATCTGCCGGAGAATGGGTGAAAGCCTGTTCTCCTTTATTTTTACTACCACAAGGCATTGGTTTCACGTTATATTAAATAGAGTATCAGCCTACTTATACTGAAAGGTGATTATTGTAATGGAAGCAAATGATCAAACACAAAACATACCAGCCATCTCCTTCAGATCAGTCAGAAAAAGCTATGAACAAGATGGACAAGCTTATGATGTACTGCAGGATGTCACCGGAGACATTCAACAGGGCGCAATCGTTGCTGTTTTAGGCCCTTCCGGTTCAGGTAAAAGCACCCTTCTGTCCATGTGCAATTTAATGAACACGCCGGATCACGGCGAAGTGAAAATATACGGAAAGGAAATCAGGGATTGGAATGTCAATGAGCTGAGGCGAACGGCAGCTCTCGCGTTTCAATCGGCTCCCGTTCTTGACGGAACAGTACGTGACAACCTTAGTCTCGTACAAAGGCTGCATCAATCCCAGCTGTACTCCCCTGAAAAGCTTGCTTCTCTTATAGGGCTGCCCCCAGAGCTGTTAGATAGAAGCGCCAAGGACTTATCGGGCGGACAGCGGCAAAGACTGTCACTGGCCAGAACACTCGCAAATCCTTCCTCTATTTTATTGCTGGACGAGATCACGTCGGCCTTGGACCCTGTGTCTGCTCTTGAGATTGAAGAACTGATCAAACGTCAGCATCAAGAGAAAAAATGGACAGTCATGTGGGTCACTCATAATATGGAGCAAGCAAAACGAGTTGCCGATACCATTTGGTTTATGGCGGATGGCCGTCTGCTGGAAATTGCAGAAACGGATACATTTTTCTCCAATCCACAGCATAAAGCAGCTAAAGATTTCTTGAAGGGAGGAACCCGCTAATGGATTACCTTTCTCTCTCTTTAACGATGATCTTTGTTTTGATCGCCTTGTTTTTATCAAAATCCTTTAAAGCCGGCGTAGAAAAAGACATGATCATTGCCACCATCCGGGCGGCTGTACAGCTGCTTATCATCGGTTATGTACTGTCGCTGATTTTCCGCGGAGACCATCCTGTTTTTATCCTTCTGATGGTGCTGTTAATGCTGGCAGTGGCAGCGCAAAATGTCATCAAACGAAAGAAAAATACAATCGGTTCGTTTTGGAGAGTGTTTGCGGCGTTAGCAATTGTAGAAATTGTGACGCAGGGAATTCTCTTGTCTCTTCATATCATCCCGCTTACGGCCCGTTATGTCATTCCGATCAGCGGAATGGTCATCGGAAATTCGATGGTGCTTTCCAGTCTATTTTTAAACCGGCTCAGCTCAGAAGTCGAAGTTCGCAAAGAAGAAATCCAATTAATATTGTCTCTTGGAGGCACACCGAAGCAATCCATACAGCGTATTCTTACTTCTGCGATGAAAATGAGTATGATCCCGACGCTGGAAAGCCAGAAAACACTGGGGCTTGTTCAGCTTCCAGGCATGATGACAGGCCAGATTTTAGCGGGCGCGGATCCGATTCAGGCGGTCCGTTTTCAGCTCTTAATCGTGTTTACAACGATGGCGTCAGCGGCGCTGACATGTGTGATTTTAAGCGTGCTGACATACCCGTCATTATTCACCTCGCATCAGCAGCTGAAGCAGAATGGCTGACAGACAAAAGCCGCTTTCCAAGAGAAAAGCGGCTTTTTGTACTCGTTATTCCGTTTCTTCATAATACTTGGACAGTTCAACAATCATCGCGCCCATCCGCTCAATCTCCGGCGCAAGCAGTCTCGTGATTCCTTCTTCCCGCAGCGCTTCAGCAGTCACTTTTCCGACAGCCGCAGCGATGGCGCGCTCTTCGAATACCGCCTTCACCTCATTGATATAGCCGCGCTCCCTGGCAAAATCAAATAGGGAACGGACCTGAATTGCCGTTGTAAAACATACGGCGTCGACCTCACCGTTCATCAGTTCTCGGCATAACCGCTCCACCGTTTCCTCCTCTGGCGGGATGTGCTGATAAGGCAGAATCGGCAGAACAGACGCGCCCTTTTCTTCAAGAAATGCTATGAGGGCTGGTGCTTTTTCTCCATGTAGCTGCACCATGACTGTTTTTCCTGAAAAGTCGTAAGGTTCCAAGGAACGGATTAAGCCTCTTGTTGTCCCGTCTTCGTCCGAAGCTTCCGGTGTGATCCCAAGCTTTTTCAACGCAGACAGCGTTTTGTAGCCTCGGCATGCCGCTTTCGCTTGGCGAATGGCCTGCAGAAACTCGTCTTTCAGACCGATTTTCTCTGCCATATCGACAAGAGTCTCCGTGCCGATGCCTGTCGTGAAAATGACCCAGTCAGCTTTTTCCTCCGCAAACGTCCGCAAATCCGGCTCCACCTGCTTCTCTGCTAAGTAAACCGTGCCTTGGAGAGGCCGGATGACAGGAGTTCCGCCCTGTTTTTCAATGATCGTACTGATTTCTTCCGTTTTTCGGGAGCCCCCGATCGCCACTCGCTTTCCATGTAACCCTTTTCCCATAACCGTTTCTCTCCTCTTTGCATAGGCTTTTTATGTATACAAGTTTAATAAAGCTATTGTGGCGCAAACCAAGGGAGAAATCAAGATAAACCCAAGCCTTTAAAATCCATTTGAATACACCTGAAGCTTGCTGTAAGATAAACAGCAGACACGTTTACGAACGGAGGATCGATTATGGAAACAAAAAAAGAAGAATATGAAACAAAAGGCTACGATACATCGATCGTTTACGAATTTAACGAATATCCGGACGTCCGCAGCGGGCGCTGTGATAATTGTGATTACACACTGTTCAAAAGCTCTGTAAAAGGCGGTAAATTTCTTAGAGAATGCCGGAGATGCGGGATGAAAAAAAATATTTAAACAAAAAACCGAAATCGTATATTGATTTCGGTTTTTGTGATTTACTGCGGTACAGTAGATTTTTTCATAAACGATTCAATCTCAGCTGCCGCTCGCTCCGCTCCGCCTGCTTCTTTTACATCCTTTTGCATATTCTTGACGCGGCTGAGCACCTCTTGATCACCGGATACAGCCTGAACCGCTTGCTGCAGCCTGGAAACCGTCACTTCCTCTTTCGGCAAATAAACCCCAAGGCCTAATTCATCGACACGCTTAGCAGTGAGCTCCTGCTCATACATTTGCGGAATGACGACAAGCGGCACACCGGCATTCATCGCTTCCATCGTACTATTCATCCCGCCATGAGAAATAAACAAATCGGCTTTTGCCAACACCTCAAGCTGCGGCACACTTTGGCGAATGGTAAAGTTAGCAGGAATTTCATCCAGGCTTTCAGGATCAATCGTTTTCCCGACGGACATAATCACTTGCCATGAAGAATTCCGAAATGCTTCAATGCACATCTTATAAAACTCCGGCCATGCGTTAAACGCCGTTCCCAATGAAATGAGCATAACCGGGCGATCGTCCTTTTCAATTAACAGGCTTTCCTGTTCCGAGCGTTTTCCAAGGGATGGACCGACAAAACAAAAACGGTCATCGAAGGTCTCATGCTGAATCTGAAAAGACTTTGGCATAAAAACAATATTTAATGCTTCCGGCACAGCTAACTGTTCAAATGAAACATGCGGCAATTGCTCTTGCTCCAAGTAGGTTTTAAATTCTGCCTCTGCTTCTTTCATTTTTAACATCATGTCTTCATTTCCTAGCTGAAAGGATTCATTTTGGGCATATGAAGAACAGAGCTTGATGACAGGTACATGAAGCTTGTCAGCAAACAATTTTCCCGCTAGCGCAATAAAATCATAGATAATCAGATCAGGATGATCATTCTGATATAAATCCTCAAGCTGCGGCAGGATGCTAAGTGATTCTTTTAAGAGACTGATCGG
Organism: Bacillus sp. T17B1; assembly: GCF_026796395.1. Taxonomy (NCBI): domain Bacteria; kingdom Bacillati; phylum Bacillota; class Bacilli; order Caryophanales; family Bacillaceae; genus Bacillus; species Bacillus sp. T17B1. Next base: position 25,025 of record NZ_JALAYA010000002.1, on the reverse strand, counting down.
TGTTTCATTTTTTTCCATCAGCTCCCTGATTTGCATAGGATCAATATTCAAGGATGTATGATAGATCAATGCTTCTGCACCGGCTTGCTGAACAGCAGGTGCGAACTCCTCAGTCGTCGCATATGTGACACGATGCCCTTTCTCACAAAGCTTCTCTACTAAAGCAAGCGTAGGATTGACGTGCCCGTACGCCGGTATATTGATTATCGAAATATGGTGCTTTTTCATCATTCTCAGTCTCCTTATCTATTAAATGTTCAGACGGAAGCTCTTTAATCCGTATATCACGCTGTTTTCAATCGGAGTGATACTGGCGCACTCCATATGAGGAAAAGCAGAAATCAAAGACGTTAACGCGATCGTTGCTTCAAGACGGGCAAGCGGTGCCCCAAGACAAAAATGGATGCCGTGTCCAAACGCGATATGCGGATTAGGATGGCGGTGAATATCAAACAGGTGTGCCCTGTCAAACTTCGTTTCATCACGATTTGCAGATGCCACAAAAGCCAGAATCATATCACCTTCTTTAATGAGGTGTCCACCGATCTCCGTATCCCGTTTGGCAATTCGCCTCAAAACCGGTGCAGGCGCCCTAAAACGCAAGGCCTCCTCGACAGCCTGAGGCATCAATTCAGGATGGCTGCGCAGTTCATCATACACATCCGGTGTTTCCAATATGCTGTACATCGCATTTGAAATCAGGTTTGTCGTGGTTTCATTCCCAGCCACCAGCAGCAGCGTACAAAACGGAACCAGCTCTTCTCCGGACAGCTTCTCGCCTGTTTCTTCCGCTTCCACTAAAATTGAAATGATGTCCTGTGCCGGTTTGTTCCGCTTTTATTCAATGATGTTGGCAAAAAACGCGGCCAGTTCTTCTTCGCACTTGTTTCGTTCTTCCAAAAAAGCTTTTTCAGCTTCTTCACTTTTATCCTTCGGCGTGCTGACCAGAAGATCAGACCATGTTTTAAACTGATCCATATGCTCCGAAGGCACTCCGAGCAACTCAGATATCACGACAACCGGTAGCGGATATGAAAAATCGTGAACAAGGTCAAACTCGCTTCGCCCCTGAAATGTTTGAATTAGTTCATCGGTGATTTCCTGAATTCTCGGTTCCCATTGCTTCATCACACGCGGCGTGAAGGCTTTATTCACTACAGAACGGATTTGCGTATGCCTCGGCGGATCCATGTTAATGATGGAATTTCCAATAGTGCTTGACTGCTGCGGCATATAACTGGAAAACAGCTCTTTATCCCCAATGACTTTTTTGACATCATCATAAAGAAAAACGCTCCACACTTGGTTTTCTTCATCAAAGGAAACAGGCGCATCCTTTCTCATCGATTCGTACCAAGGAAACGGATGATAAGCATCCTGTTGGTTTTTTCCATTGAGCAGCGCTCGCTGCAAGGCTTGCCGGCGGTTTAACACATTCATGCATTGTCACTCCCCTTGAAAGAATTCAGCAATTGACGTTCTTCTTCACCTCCCGCTTTCAAAAAAGAGAGGGACAACAAATATAGACAAATTCATAACAGCAGGCAGGCGATCAAGATGTCCGATGCAGGCATCATATATTCCCCCTCGAATTTCGTTCATCTTACCATAATCTTTCAATTTTTTTCTATTCTGCACTACCGTTTTGGCTCACAACGTGACCTTAGGCATAAGCATGCAAATTCAATATGCATTCAATTGCACCGCTCCGATCAGAAAACACCCCTCATTCCAACCAATAGCCCTAACCTAAAAAAATGACTTTTCCAGTATATCAAGCAAACTGATTCTGTGATTAAATAAAGGATAAAAGGTGAAGGAGAGAACAACATGGCAGCACAGACCTATTTCAAAAAACAAGTTGTCGGCATCCTACTTTCACTGGCATTTGTATTGTTTGTGTTCTCTTTTTCTGAGAGACATGAGAAACCGCTTGTTGAAGGAAAGAATCAGGAAAACTGGCATGCTGTCGTTGACAAAGCTTCTGTAGAGATTTACGGCAGCCGATTAGTTGAAGAAAACAAATTAAAGCAAAAACTCGGCCTTAAACAAGCCGATTCTATATTGACCCTTCTAAAACTAGCCAATGAAAAACATATTGCGCTATAACAAAGAAAGAGCCTTCCGGGCTCTTTCTTTGTTTAGTCAAATATTGTGGCCCTTTCAGGATGGCGCATAAAATCAAACACCATGCCTAGCTGTGAAGGTGTGTTTCGTTTTAGAGAAAGCGGCGGGAGTCTGTCTTCCGGAAAAAAAGCGGCATGGTTCGTCTCAATTCCTATTTCTCCCTGCCCATCTAATATGCTGCATTCAATGAATATCTTATAGAAATGATATGGCTGAGGAGGATGAGGGTGCTTATGGCTGTCTAGCACGGCCAGCAATCGGGACGGTTCAGTATCGTAACCCGACTCTTCTTTGATTTCCTTGATCACGTTTTCAGCCGGTGATAAACCAATCTCGCAAAACCCGCCCGGCAGCGACCACAGCTCATCATGCTTCTCTCTTACAAGCAAAACCTGATTCTCTCGAAATACTGCGCCGCGAACATCCGCTTTCGGTGTCGGATAGCCTTTCTCCCCCTTCCATAAATCAGTGATGACTTCCATTTCCGTTTGCGAGTAATCCGCCATCATCTCTACGCTGAGCTTCATCAGCTCTTCGTACCTTTCCCGGTCATACACATCCTTGGAAAAAGCGAGCCCCGCCTGTGCGATCGCCTGAATCCGTTGCGCCCGTCCCAGCCATTTGGTTTGCACTATTATCACTCATCCTTTTAAGTTATTTTTCACTATAAAAAATGCACGTTTCCCATTGATGAAAACGTGCTAACGGCAAATTAAGTTCTAATCTAACTTCACCAAATAATCAATATCGTCCTTTACTCTCTCTTCAATATTACTTCTTGTGGTATCAGCTAAAAACGGATTATATACCAGTGTGTAATGTTTCTGTTCACCTTTAGGGATGACATAACTGACTACATCTGTAACCTTTTTTCCTGGCACTAGTGTTCCTCCCATAAGGGTCCTGCCCTTCTCTTCTATAGAAAAAACAGGCCGGACTGATTGATCGTTCTTGTCTTTTAAATCAAACCCGATAAAATTGTAGCTTATTGAATCTTTTCCTATGTTTTCTATTGTAACTTCTATAATTAGCCGTTCCTCTTTTTCTTTTATTGTTTTTGGCTTCGCGTCTACAGCTCCTCCAACATCCATATATTCACCTTTTTGCACTCTATCAACTTTATTCACTGTAAGATTCGTATGTCCTGCTTTAACTGTTTCTCCTATTTTATGTATTTGATCATCTTTTTTAGACTCCGATACATTGCCTTCCTTCAGTTCTTTATCAAGTTCCTTTTCAAGCTCTTCTTGCGTTTTTTCTTTCGGTTTTTCCTTCTCTGACGCATCGCTCGATTGGCTGCATGCGGAAAGCGCAAACCCGATCGTCAAAACAAATAATAGCCATAAGACTTTTTTCATCACTGTTCCCCCATCTAAAGTAATCGTTTTCTATTATAATCATATTTTTACTTTTATTAACAGAAAAATAATGTTTTTTTCTGTCTCATTCATTACAAACTTACTTCTTTCTAGTCTTTGAACATTTTTCACTAGTCTATTAGACCCATTCGTCAAAAAACCCGAGCAGGCAGCATCCGGCTCGGGCAGGTGATCAATCTCGCTTATTCATATCCCTTTTCTCTCGGGGTTCCTGATGATGTTTTTGATGCTCTGGAGGCTGAGTCGTGCGTTCCAGCTCCTTTGTATCTTGTCCCATTCCTTTTAAAAAGGAGAAAAGCAGTGTAACTGCTTTGTTGATTTCCGGATCTTTAAGTGAACGGATGATATCAAAATAACCTGTTTTCTCTTCGCTGTCCTTCTGTTCCACCGCATTTGCCACACCCGCATTCACTCTCAAAATGAGAGGCTCCAGCTGTTTCACATCCAGCATGCCTAGCGTTCCAAACAGAAGAAGCAGATTTTTCAGCGTATTGGCTGTTTCCTCTGTATCTGCCTTTTTCACTAAGATATCAAGAACTTTATCTCCTTGGCCAAAAAGGCCGCGGAGCAATGGCAGGACGCCGCGCTCGTTCATGTGGCCGAGCATTTGCAGCGTTTCTAGAATGGCTTCCTTATTTTCAATTAATGCATCTTCAATTTCTTTCATATCACGCTTACGCTGATCCTCTTCGGTTACTTGGATTTTCTGGATTTGTTTAATTGCTTTACCCATTACGCCCAATCCCCCTTTTTACTGCGTCTCCAGGGAAAATATAATCCTTCCGCGCCCATTTCTTTTGCACTTGCACACCGATTTGCGGCTGCGGGTTGCCGTTGCGGTGATTGATTTTAGGGAGCGGGCTGGTTCCGTCGTGCTTCAAAATTTCCATCTTAGCTGATGTTTCCTTGTATGCCGGCGTATCGGTATCCTTATCTGCATGGCTGCCTGTTAACAGGTTGATCGCCGCTTCCCCTGAGTCGTTCATTGGCAGATATACTTCCTTCCCTTTGACACGATCAGTGATCAAACACTTCACTTTGACATTTCCGAAAGGCGATGTGAGTCTGACAAGGGTTCCGTCCTGAATTCCCCGTTCTGCCGCAAGCTCTGGAGAAATTTCTAAGAACACTTCCGGTGTTTTTTTCGAAATGCCTTTTGATTTGTAGGTCAGGTTCCCTTCATGGAAATGCTCTAAGAGCCGCCCATTGTTGACGTGTATATCATATTCCTCACCGAACTCTTTTGGCTCCGTCCACTGAACAGGATATAGAATGGCTTTTCCGTCCGGGAAAGGAAAGCGCTCGGTAAAGAGTAAAGGCGAATCCTTTCCATCAGCGCTTACAGGCCATTGCAAGGAATTGTAGCCTTCAAGGCGTTCATAGGTGACGCCGGCATAAATCGGAGACAGCTTGGCTGCTTCCTCCATAATGTCTCCAGGGTTCTCATAGTGCCAGTTAGCACCGAGCTTATTGGCAACCTCCATAATAATCTGCCAGTCCGGCTTTGAATCGCCCAGCGGTTCAAACACCTGATACAGCCGCTGAATACGGCGTTCTGTGTTTGTAAAGGTTCCCTCTTTTTCAAGGCTCGGGCTCGCAGGAAGAACAACATCAGCAAACTCGGCTGTACGTGAAAGGAAAATATCCTGTACCACAAAGAAATCAAGCTTTTCATAGGCGGCGTGTACATGATTGATATTGGAATCGACCAGACCCATTTCTTCCCCTTTTACATACATCGCTTTCAGCTGGCCGGAATGGATTTTTTCGATCATTTCGTGGTTGGTCATGCCCGGCTCCTTCGGCAGCGGTACACCCCACGCCCGTTCGTACTTTTGGCGAACTTGTTCGTCCGTCACTTTTTCATAGCCCGGCAGTCTGTCAGGCATGCTTCCGAAGTCACTTGCTCCCTGCACATTGTTATGGCCACGCAATGGGTAAGATCCTGCTCCCGGTTTTCCGTAGTTTCCTGTCACTAGCAGCAGATTAGAAATAGCCGTGCTTGTGTCACTTCCGCCAATATGCTGTGTCACGCCCATTGCCCACAATGCGCACACACTGTCAGCCTGACCTATCATCTCTGCCATTTGGATGAGGGTCTCTTGATCAATTCCGGTTTTCTCCTCGGCATATTCAAGGGTATATGGCGCCAGGCTTTTCACATATTCATCCCGTCCGTTCACTTTTTCCTGCATAAATCGTTCATCGGCCTTGCCGTTTTCAATTAAATATTTGGCGATGGCATTCAGCCAGACGATATCTGATCCGGCACGCGGCTGGACAAATAAATCAGAACGCTCTGCCATTTCGTGTTTTCTGATATCTGCTACGATCACTTTTTGCCCTCTCAGCTTATGAGCCCGTTTAATGCGAGTGGACAAGACCGGATGCGACTCAGACGTGTTCGAACCGATGATCAAGACAAGGTCCGCTTGCGCGATATCTGTAATCGACCCTGAGTCACCGCCATAGCCGACTGTCCGGAACAGGCCGGCAGTCGCAGGAGATTGGCAATAGCGCGAGCAGTTGTCCACATTATTTGTGCCAATGATCCCTCTCGCCAGCTTTTGCATGAGGTAGGATTCTTCGTTTGTACATTTAGATGATGTAATAAAGGCAAGTGAATCCGGGCCAAACTCTTCTTTTAAATCCGTGAACTTGCTGGCAATCAGCGATAACGCCTCCTCCCATTCCGCTTCGCGGAAATGGTCGCCTTCGCGGATCAGCGGCTTTGTCAAACGTTCCTCACTGTTCACGAAGTCCCAGCCGAACTTTCCTTTTACACAAGTAGAAATACCGTTGGCCGGCGCTTCCTCCTGCGGCTCGACTTTCAGAATGTCTCTGCCCTTTGTCCAGATATCAAAACTGCAGCCGACGCCGCAATAGGTGCAGACGGTTTTCGTTTTTTTGATTCGCTCATCACGCATGGCGGATTCCATATCGGAAATAGCGAGAATCGAGCCATAGCCTGTCTCTACGCCTTTTGTGATCTCGATCATCGGACGGAGCGATTCGTTATCAATGCCTGTTAAATATCCAGCTTCCCCCTCCATTCCTTTTTCCATCATCGCGTTACATGGACAAACGGTGGAACAGTGGCCGCACGATACACAAGACGACTCATTGATCGGCACATCGTTATCCCAAATGACCCGCGGGTGTTTCCGCTCCCAGTCAATGGTCAGGGTTTCAGTCACCTGAACGTCCTGACACGCTTCGACACAGCGTCCGCACAAAATACATTGATCTGGATCATATCGGTAAAACGGATGTGATTCATCCTTATGGTAAGGCTTCTGGTCAAACGGGATGCTTTGGTGATTGATTTTCATTTCCTTCACCGTATTATGTATTTCGCATCCCCCGTTGTTATAATCGCAAACTGTACAATAAAGCTCATGATTATATAAAATCTTGTCCATCCCGATGACCTGAGCTTTTTTCACATCAGGTGAAAGCGTATCAATGACGTCTCCATCCTTTAATTCAGTGGAGCACGACCTCTTCAGCTCACCATTGATACTGACGATGCAGGTATCACATGTTTCAATCGGCCCTAAGCTTGGATGATAGCAGACTTGCGGCACTTCAATCGAACTGTTATTCAAAAGCTGAAGCACCGTCTGTTCTTCGGACGCTTCCATTTCAACGCCGTTTATAGTGATGTTTTTCTGTTCAGCCATCTCCATTCCCCTTTCTTGCTTGTGTATATACCGAATTACCCATTTCTGTTCCCTTACAGGGGATCAATAAAACATACAAAGCGCACTCACAAGTTTTGTTGCATAAACACCGGGAAACGAGAGGGTAGAATGAAAAAGGAGGGATCAGCATAAAAAAAAACAATGTCTGTTCTAACCGCGGCAGCAGCACTGACTGGCTCTCTTGCCAGCTTCGGGGCGGCGTCTTTCTCAACACCGGCAACAGCCGTCACTCAAACAACCTCGCTCTCTGAAAACACAAATCAATCAGCCGCCGAGCTTGTCAAAAATCTTTACAACACCGCCTACACAGGGGAAATGCCTCAGCAGGTGCAAGGCCTTACCATTAACAAAAGCACGAAAGGCGATGTCCATGCTAAATTAGGAGAACCGGAACCACCGTCCAGAGGAGACAATCGGTTTGATTTATATCACAGGAATATCGGGAACCCGGGCTACGGATTCTCCTATCATAAAGACATGACCATTTCAGAAATCAGCTATTTTGGAACCGGCGTGGAACGGCAGCTGAATTTAGGCGGAGTTACCCCAGAAGTGCTGCGGAATGAAATAGGCCCCGCGAATCGAGTGTTAACCGTCCCGTTTACCGATGAAATCGACTATGTATATGACACAGGCCGATATGAACTTCACTTTGTCATTGGCAAGGACCAGACCGCTGACCATGTGAACCTTAAAGCAAAATAACCCCATCATGCGGCTGTTCAGCCGCTTTCTTATTGGACAAATAAAAAATATATACCTTACAATACATGGGAGATGAAACAGAGACGGGGTCATTTTTCATGAAGCGAAATCGATGGATATATGCAGCGTTCACCATCATGATCATAGGTCTGGGACTGGGAGCCAGAGCATTCTCCAGTGTACTGCCGGATGCCCTCAATGCTTACCTGGGAGACTCGCTATGGGCGGCCATGATCTTTACGGGATGCGGGTTTCTATTTCAGAAAATGAAGTCAATGTTGACGGGCATTATCAGCCTTGCCTTCTGTTTTTCCATTGAAATCAGCCAGCTGTATCATGCCGAATGGATCGACCAGATTAGAGACACTTCTCTTGGCGGCCTTGTACTGGGATATGGATTTTTATGGAGCGACATCGCAGCGTATACACTTGGAGTTTCCTCTTGTGCCGCCATAGAGCTGCTGGCCCTGGGAACCATAAAGCGCCGCTGTATGTGACGCTTTTTTCATTTGGAAAACAGCCCGCACTGAGAAAGAATGGTCTCCGTATCCAAGAGCGTGGCCTCGCTTATCGTGACTTGATGTTTATCCATAAATGACTGAACGGCATGATATCCAACCGCATAACCCGTAAAAGCCGATAATCCCGCAGGCTCAAAGCCTTGGACTTTCGCAATCGGATCACCAAACATATAACGGCTTACTTCCGAAAAGCCTTTCACATCCAACACCTCATTGATGACGTCAATGGAATACTGCAAATCTTCTTGATCAAAACGTGTTACCCAAGGACCCAATTGCGCCCCGCCAAACAGCTCTCTGGCAAAGGACTCAGCCAACCCTTCAATCACAAGATAATCCCCGACACTCACAGAGCCATAATGAAAATCAACATACGAAAACCGCAAATTATGATGAAACTCATGAGCAATAATTGAAGGTATCCTTGGCAGGTTATAGCTGTCCGGATTCATCCATACATGTATAAAGCCCGGTATCCCGCCAAATCCGCAGTAGCCTTTTTGCAGCTGAAGCTTATTTGGGTCAGCGATGTAAAGGCCGAATTTGATCTCATCTGCATTCACCCGCAGCTGTTCGCGCTCTGCAAAATAGATACATTGCCGGAGCGCAGATTCAGCTGTCACTGCAGCATGTGATTCTTTCAATATTTTTAATGCTTTCTGCCCGGCTTCAGCATCACGGACATCCAAATAACCAAGCATTTTCACAGCCATGATGACATCATAGCCGTTCGGTTCTTTTGCTCTCAGCGGAACTTGGATAGCGCTCCACATCTTTTCAAACGGCCTCATCATCGTATACCGAAACTCATCCTCTCTTTTCTCTTCTGCCATTGAAAACAGCTTTTCATATTGCTCAAAGGTTTTTTCCATAACAAGATTCATCCTGATTCCCCCTTGTCAAAAACATACGGTATGACGCAGCGCAAGGGTCAACAAGGAAAATTAAGCCATTTTTCACTGTAAAATCCTCCAAAGCTGCCGATAGGGTAGGCATAGGAGGTGAAACGATGGATATTCCTGCTTTATCAGCTGCCATGCATCAAGCATCCCTTGCCCAAAATATTAGTATCGCCTTAACGAAAAAAATGCTGGACACCGCCCAGCAAAATGCCGATCAAACCTTGAAGATGATTCAACATCCGACGCTTGGACAGACCATTGATGTAAAAGCTTAAACCCCAACACCAAAGGCGGCCAAGAACTCCATCCTCCCGGCCGCCTTTATTGTTCACAAAAAAGCATGCATGTTTTGATTGTTCCTCCGTATGATTTATTGTTTGCCATATTAAGGAGGTCATAAAGGACATGAAAAGACTGTTTACAAAGGTTTCATTGGTGTTATTCGCAGCTGTATTGATTTTTACCGTCAAAGGAGCGCCTGCCAATGCGGAAACCCATGCCTATGATGGAAAAAGCCCTTATTACAATGATTGTGCATCCAGCGGCTCTACAAAAAAATCCTCAAACTTAGTGAATGCCAACAATCAAGTCATCGGGGTAGTCGAGCTTAAATTCAGCAGTACGTGTAAAACGGCTTGGGCAAAAATTACGATGAATCATACATTGACGTCAGGCTTTGAAGCAAATGCGGAGATTACCCGGAACACGGACGGAAAGAGATATAATTGTGATTCTGCAGGCGGCAACGGAAAAGCGGTTGCCGGCCAAAAATCTTGTTATACGCCGATGGTATATGATTTAGACCCAAGGACTTCTTACGCTTTCGGCAAGTATTCAGGACCCAGCCTGAATGTTTGGGCCACCACAGGCTCTTATTAAAAAGAAAAAAGGCTGTCCGGGCAATATCCGCGGCAGCCTTTTCGTATTAACTCGCTTCTCTTTGTTTTTTAACCTCTTCAAGCTGAGAGACCGTCACCAATTGATAGCCTTGATCAGTGAGTTTTTTGATTATTTCATCGGCAGCATCAGCAGAGGTGCGGTAAATGTCGTGAATCAGGATGGTTCTTCCATCTCCCGCCTGACTCATGACACGGTCAACGATTGTTTTTTTGTTTCGGTCTTTCCAATCTTCCGGATCAACATCCCATAATGCTACATCCATTTTCAATTGACTCCGCAGCTCATCATTAATGCCGCCGTATGGAGGTCTTACGAGCGTTGGGCGGTATCCGCTTATTTTTTCAATGATATCTTGCGTGTCATTGATTTGCTTTAATGCCTCTTTCACTGAAAGCCTTGTGAGAAGCGGATGGCTCCACGAATGGTTCCCCACTTCATTTCCTTCCTTCAGCATTCTTTGAAGCGTTTCCGGGTAATATTGCACCCTGCTCCCGAGAACAAAAAACGTGGCATGCCCCTTATATTTCTTCAAGGAGTCCAGAATCTGATTTGTTGTCGCAGGATTCGGGCCGTCGTCGAAAGTAAGTGCAATGACTTTTTGATTAGGATCAACCGTTTCCTCTTTGGGTAAAGAAATCACTTCATGCTTCGGTTTTTGTTCTTTGATTTTATTTTTGTTTTTTGCTTTATCAATATATTGTTCTTTCACGATGTCTTTCAAAAGGCTTTTCTTAATGGCAATCGATTGCTCTCCAAGATTGCCTGCTGCGACCTGATATGTATCAAAATAAAATTCGATATAATCTTCTTTGATGGCAAAGCGGCTGAAATGATCTTTTTTCGGTGCCGTGCCTTCTCTTAATAGTGCATCGTCTGCAGCAATGTCCTTATCCTTTTTCAGCTCATGATAAGCGATTAATGAAAGCTTATGTAAATAGTCAGCGTCCTCTTTGAAAAGATCATCAATTGAAAGAAAAGCTTGCTTACTAAAATCATAGTTAAACGTTTTTTTCACGGTTTGGCCGTGTGCACCGCCGATCAATTTATATTCATTAAATACAATCGCTACAGTCTGCTTGGCATAATGGACAATTTTATAATCAACATTTAATTCGTTGCGCTTTGTCGTATGTTCCTGATCAACGTCTTTTGTTTCTTTCTGAAATTGGCGAACCTCTTTCTCTGCGAAACTCTTTAATACCGAATCCATTTTTTTATTTTTGAAAACGGGATAGTTGACCGCGTAATTGAAGGTTTTCCCATCATTCACGAGCGTTGCAATCTCCACATTCCCATACTGAGAATCAGTTTTTACTTTATTCATAACCATTTCTTTTTTTAATGAATTATGAAAAAAGCCGATAAGGCCCGCCACGCATACAACTGCTATTAATACATGAAACCATTTAATTCTTTTTGCAAACAACCCAAATTCCTTCTTTCATAACCGGTTCGACTTATTTTTCTTCAATTAGAACTGTATCTATTTAGAAATGTTTTTGTAACATTATAGTAACATTTATTTTACATTTGTAATATTATGAGATTTAGAAGTTCTTGTCAATCCTTTTTCTCAGAGAATTCACCAAAAAAAAAACAAGATTTCACATATGGACAGACACCCAACTCAAACATCAAGAATATGGTATACAGAATTAAAAAAACTAGGGAGGTTTTCCTCTTGGATTATCCTTTAAATGACCAGACATTTGAACAAAGTACACCTTATGATGAAAGACAGCCTTATCATTATCCACGCCCAAGACCGCCATATTATCCGCCTTATTATTACCCAAGACCGTACTATCCGTTCTATCCCTATCCTTACCCGTATTATCCGCGTCCGCCTTACTATTACCCGCGCCCACGCCCGCCTTACTATCCTTATGGCGGAGGATACGGATCCTAGTCGTCGTTTACAAAAATGGGGGCAGTCCAGCTCCCCATTTTTGTTTTAAAAATGACAATATGATGACAATTATAGGAAATAATTGCTGATTTCATATCCCCCTTGTTACGATAACAAAAGCATGCAGTTTTGGGGGAGGCGTCTATTTTTGGGGAATACAAGAGAGTCTGCAGCTATATCTGAAACGCCATACATAAAAGCTTCGAACCGCGTAACAGTTTACGATTTTATCAAACTTGCAAAACCCGGCATTATCATATCAAACTCGATAGCAGCCTTCGGTGGATTTTGGATCGCGTTTGCAAGCGCAGAAAAACCATTAACCGGAATGGCTTTTTTGGTGACAATGGTGTCGGCGATGCTTGGAACCGCGTTTGTCATGGCTTCCGGCACTGTCTATAACAACTTTTTCGATCGACATATGGACGCAAAAATGGCCCGCACCCGCAGCAGGGCCTCAGTCACAGGGAAAATCCCGCCAGCCATGATCGTAACGTATGGTTCTGTTTTAGGAATCACCGGTCTTGCGATGCTCTACTCCCTCAATCCATTAACTGCCCTTCTCGGACTGGCCGCTTTTATTTTTTATGCAATCATCTATACAGTATGGGTGAAACGCACCTCTGTGTGGAGCACATTTATCGGGAGTTTTCCCGGGGCTGCGCCGCCATTGATGGGGTATTGTGCAGTAACCGGTGACATCAGTATGACTGCAGTGCTGTTGTACGCGATTATGTTTCTGTGGCAGCCTCCGCATTTTTGGGCGATTGGGATCAGGCGTAAAGAGGAATATCGGGCAGCAGGCGTTCCGCTTTTGCCTGTTGTAAAAGGAAATCATGTAACAAAAATAAAAATGATTCAATATATTGCAGTGCTGGTGCCGGTCACGCTATTAGTGCCTTTTTCTCTCGGCACCGGCCATATCAGCCCATTTTATTTCTTAGCTGCCCTGGTTCTCGGAGGCATATGGATCAAAAAAAGCATCCGGGGATTCAAAACGGACGATGACGTTAAGTGGGCAACGGATATGTTTATCTACTCGCTCATTTATTTTTGCTTGCTGTTTTTGATCATGATGATTGATTCATTTGTGATGTTTTTGATCAGATGATGTTATGCAAAAAGAGCCAAACCTTAATGTGACTCTTTTTTGTTTAGAAAAACAGCATCTAATAGAAATGTCACGATCAAAAACACAGCCATGCAAATCAAAAATCGCACGATTTCACTCACAATCCAGCTATGGGCAATACGCATACCATCGGTTTCTCGGAGGGTTGCGCATATTGAAAAAATCATAAGTATGTTTTTTAATGTTTCTTTGTTCATGAAATACCATCGCTTTCTGGTTAAGATCACCAATCTTCAAAATAACATATAACTGGAAGCGAAAAAAGATGAAAATGCAAAAAAGCACCAGCCTAAGGGACTGACCCCACAAGATGAGACAAATAAAAAACACCTTCAAGTTTGAAAAAGGATGATTGTTATCCGACATTAGACTTGGAGGTGTATTTTCTATGAGGATAAGAGTGAGTTATTCGGTTGAAGTGAAACAGAAGGCTGTAGAAATGAGATTGGCAGGCGTGCCTATGAAAGAGATCATGGATATTGAATATTAAGAATAAGACACAGGTTCAGACATGGGTTGGTATGGAGCAGCCGCTTATTTTGAAATCATATTCGAAAGAGATGTGGAAAGAGCTTAGTCGATGTGCCTAAGCTTTTTTGGTTTATCTTCATTGCGTGCCATCTATACGATAAATGCGACATCGCACGCTTTCGCTAAGTCTTATGGTGCTAATTTCAGCTGAAGGACCGATATTCCCTCCACTGATGTTAAAATCAAATGTTTCAGCAGCTGCATCAATATAGGTCGGGAACGATACTTTTCATGCCAATCGGTGAGCAGCCGCCGCGAACATAACAAGTTACCCTTAATAATTCCTTCATGGCAATCTGTTCTATTTTCTGCCCAGTAAAGGATCTCACTCCTTAAGTTCCATTCTTCGTCAACTTGAAACAAAACAGGAATTAACAAAATACACATACATACAATTTGTATGAATGTAAAACTAAGGGGTGGTTGCTTTGTATCATTACTATTATGGTCCCGCGTTAATTCCTTACTTTACACATACTCATAACACTCAAAGAAATCCAGACTTTTCAGAAAGACAGCGAAGAAGAGAAATCACATTAAGTGTAGATGGCAATATACCGCCATCTTCTTCTGAGGATCTCGGAGACGGCTTTTATTCCTTCGCATGGACTGGCCAACAGGTAATAGATCCTGGTGAATACCTTGTCTGCCAGCTTGAAGGAAGGGATATCAAAGTGATTAACGGAGGCTTTGCTACACGCGATACTGCTCCATTGTATGCAATCGCAAGCTTTCCAAGGAGAAGAAATCAATGGGTCATAATCATTCATAACCCTCTTCAAACCCAAAGAGCGATATCACTTTACTTGATTGCGAAAAGGTAGTGCTAAATATTTTCAGCAGAAATAGAAATACGGGTAGGGATGCTGTGATATCAGCGCTTTCCTACCCGTTTTAATTTATGATATTGCCCGATCTCTCCCCGTCAAGGCAATGACGAAGGGAATGAAGTTGTTCCCCGTAGAAAATGGGTATCAAATTCATCGTGTCTTCGCCAAACCCTGATAATTTTTGACGCCATTCCATATTTCCGCGAGAAAATAGTTGAAAACAATGGGATAATAGGATTTGACAAATAACCCTCCAATTTATTTTTCCACATTCAGCAACACTTTAGTCCTCTAGATTAAACAGTCTGTATCATCCTAAATTGAATTATAGATGAGAGACGATACACTCTGCCTGCCCCTCCAGTTTAAATTCTCCAAAACCATACGGCAGCAATATATGATCTCCTTTTTTGAAGCTATTGACATACCCACTGGATATCACACGGCCATCCCCTTCAATAACACTGATAAGAAGGAATGGTTTTTGCTGTTGTAAGCTTGCCGATCCTGATAAATCCCACTTTTTTACCGAAAAGTAAGCGCATTCAATCAATGTTGTTATCATTAAATCCTCGATTTGTTCGTGATGAACTGTTTGCTGATCTAGGATAGATGGAACCTCTATCACTTCCATACTCTTTTCCAGATGAAGCTTGCGCGTATTGCCTTCTTCATCTTTTCGCTCATAATCATACAATCTGTAGGTTGTATCTGAATTCTGCTGTGTCTCTAAAACGAGAATACCCTTTCCAATCGCATGAACGGTACCGCTTGGCACATAGAAGAAATCCCCAGGCTTTACCTTTACCCGGCGCAAAAGTTTGTCCCATTCTCCAAAATCAATCATCGAGATCAGTTCTTCCTTTGTTTTTGCGTTGTGGCCGTAAATGATCTCTGCATCTTTTTCGCAATCAATGATGTACCAGCATTCGGTTTTTCCGAGCTCTCCATGTTCATGTATTTTGGCGAACTCATCGTTCGGATGCACCTGAACGGATAAAACTTGGTCCGCATCTATTATTTTTGTAAGAAGAGGGAAGCGGTCTCCTTCAAGCTGTCCAAATAGATATCTGTGATGCTCCCATAATTCGCAGAGTGTGAACCCTTTATACATTCCGTTTTGAACAACGCTTTGCCCATTTTTATGAGCAGCAAAAGCCCAGCACTCCCCTGTTCGTTCTGACGGAATGTTATAGCCGAAAGCAGATAAAGCGGTACCGCCCCAAATCCTCTCTTTGAAAACAGGCTTGAAAAATAACGGTTCAGTCGTCATGAATATCCCCCGCATCACACGATTTCTTCCAGCAGCTTGTATGCATCTTCTTTTGTTTGCACGGAGAGCAGCTGCTTCCTATAGCTATCATCCATTAGTTTTCGGGATAACATCTGCAATATTTTCAGATGCTGGTTCCCTTCGCTCTCTCCCGGTACAGCAATCATAAAGATTAATTTTGCATCTGATCCATCCAGGCTGTTCCAGCCAACGCCTGATCGTTTGATCCCAAAGGCAACACTCGGCTCCCTGACTGAATCAGATTTCCCGTGCGGAATTGCGATATTCATGCCAATCGCCGTTGTGCCCTGTTGTTCACGATTCAAAATGGCTTGTTTAAACCCGCTCTCGGACAGCAGCATACCTCTCTGTGACAATTTTTGAATCATTTCATCAATAATGTCATCCCTGGTTTCCCCTGATAAATGTGGTTCAATCAGCTCGGGGCTGATGATGTCTGTCAGTTTTTTGATTTCCGTCATCCCGGCTTTTTGGCTTTCGGCTTGAGTTTGCTGCGGTATTTCTCTCGCCGCAGCAGCTGCACTTGGCGGTGCAGTTTCGCTGAGCACAGGGGACGCCGCCATAATATCCTTTTTTAGTACATTGACGAACAGGGCAGTGACAAGAGATCCTGCAATCACAGCAATGAAAAACATCAAGACATGATCAACTGCGCCAAGCACTGCAACGATAGGTCCGCCGTGCGCTACTCTGTCTCCCACATTGCCAATCATCGCTATCACAGAACCCGTCATAGAACCCGCCATAATACTGGGAATGACTCGAAGAGGATCCTGTGCTGCAAATGGAATGGCACCTTCAGTGATGCCGAAGAGCCCCATAGTAAATGCTGCTTTCCCCATCTCTCTTTGCGACGCCTCAAATTTTCTTCTACCAAAAAACGTTGCAATCCCGAGGCCGATCGGGGGTATACAAATGGCGACGGCAATCGGTCCCATAATTTCATAGTTTCCTTCTCCGATCATGGCCGATCCAAACAGAAACGCCACTTTGTTTACGGGACCGCCCATATCAAATGAAATCATTGCTCCTAAAATCAATGCCAGCAGTATGGAGCTCGAACCTTTCATCCCCGCCAGCCATACCGTTAAAGATGTGAAAATTTGGGCTACAGGTGCGCCGATCAAAAACACAAACGCCAGACCTACAATCAGTGATGCAAACACCGGGATAATAATAATCGGCATGATCGGCTGGATTGCTTTTGGAACCTTTAATTTTTTTATCCAAAGGGCAGCATACCCCGCTAAAAATCCGGCAATGATTCCGCCGAGGAAACCGGCGCCGCTTGCGCTGTCATAAAAACTTCCAGTCGCTGCAATATATCCTCCAATCATTCCCGGCACAAGTCCCGGCTTATCAGCGATGCTATAGGCGATATATCCGGCTAATATCGGGATCATGAATGAAAATGAAGCACTGCCGATCTGTTCAATCGTTTTCCAGAAAGAATCATCCGCAATGACTAAGCCTTTAGGTGTTTTCTCGCCCCCAAGCGTTAATGCAACCGCTATCAATAATCCGCCGACGACAATGAAAGGAACCATAAACGAAACGCCATTCATTAAATGACGGTAAATCGGATTTTGTTTCTTCTCCTGTTGATTGTCTGATTCCGATTTTGTAGCGGAATAGTAGACCGGTATATTTCCGCTAAGTGCTTTTTGAATCAATTCTTCCGGTTTACGAATGCCGTCCTGAACCCCGACAGACAGCAGTTTTTTGCCTATAAACCGCTCTTTGGTTACCGAGCGGTCTGCCGCAATAATGATCGCGTCCGCTTCCCGAATTTCCTCTGCGGTTAGCTCATTTTCTACCCCGATTCCGCCCTGGGTCTCGACTCTGATAGTAACACCTAATCTGTCAGCAGCTTTTTGCAGATTTTCCGCTGCCATATACGTATGGGCAATTCCGTTCGGACAAGATGTAATCGCTAACAGTTTCATAGGAAACCTCCTTTACATTTTGAATCACAAAATCTTGTCTCAACTGTATACCGAAATCATGCCGTTAAAATCGCTTTTTTTTACCATAAGTTCCGGAAATAAAGGCATTTTTCCCTATAAACAAAAAAAGCAAGGAATGACCCCTGCTTTTAATAATCCAAATAAGATAAAAATGTCATGACATTGTTTTCTTTCGTCAGCTTCTGCACAAAGGCCGGCTGCTCACTTAGGTAAGAAAGCTCACGAAACAGCTGCTTTGTCATATTTTGATCCTCGTGTTTGAGAGCCAGCATAAAAACAAGCGATACTTTCTCATTTCCCCACTCAAGCGGCTCTTTTAATGTGGCAATTGCGATTGCTGATTGTTTGATATATTTAGCATTTGCATGAGGAATGGCTATGCCTGCCCCAATGTTTGTCGCCGCCATTTTTTCCCTCATCACCGCATGAACCGCATAGTCCTTTTCAACATAGCCTTTCTCAAACAAAGCAATCGCCAGCTGTTCAATTAACTCGTAGCGGTGCTCTGCTTCTTGCTGCAAAAAAACCAAAAAAGGAGTCGTATTGTTCAGCATTTGGAAATTTTGCTTTTGGCAGTGCGATTCATCAAGCTGACGTATAAATTCATTCAATTTTTTCTCATCACCAGGCTCCAAAAGCGGTGATACAACAATATGGGGAATCGTTACATGCTCCAGCGCAATGGTGGAAACGACAAGATCGATATCCTCATGCTGTTTGATGAATTCCTTTAGATCGGCTTTAGCGATACAGGCCATTACAGCGATATGATGACATTTCCGTTCAATTTTTGTCCGCAGCAATTGTGACATTCCAATCCCCATGTGGCAGACGATGATCGCCTTTTTATGTATCTCGCTGCTGCGATGCATCCTTTCAATCGCTGCCTGAAAATGCAGCGTCAAATATGCTGCCTCTTCCTCAGGGATATATAGCTCATACGTTTGATTGATGTCTTCCAGGACGTCAATGATCAGATGAAACAAATAAGGGTACATCATTTTGATGTCATTAAGCATAGGATTTGATACAGAAAGATCGTAGCTCAGCCGCTGTAACACTGTATTGAGATGAATATTCAATCCGTTGATCAAATCCTGATCTTTATGAAAATCCAGCATTTTCAGCTCTGAAACACGGTTGATTAAATATTTTACAACCTTTGGAAGAACCTCATTTTCAAGGTCCTTTGTCTCTTCTTTCTCTATTGGATAACGAACTTTCCCACCCAATATATGTAATGTTAAATACACGGCTTCTTCTTCAGGAAAACGAATTGCAAAAACCGGCTCAAGCCGTTGCAAACTAGCAAAAGTCCATTGATATTCCTTCTTCTTCTTAACTGCCGCCAGTTCTCTTGGAGATATCGAGATCGGCTGCTTCATTTTGATCCGGCGGATTATGAACAATGTATGCAGCAGCAAACGCTCAAACGTCTCGTCTGTGAAATAGAGCGAATGCTTTTTTTGTAATGATTTGATTTCTTTCGCCACAAAATTGACTTCGTGAGGTAAGAACTTCCTTTTAATAAATTGGCTAGTAAACTCTGTGTTATCAATCAAATCAGATATTCTAGCCAATGCTTTTCTTTTATTTTTTTCGTTCCCTTCAACCTTCAAACCAAGCCGCTGCCTAGAAACCAATGTAAGGTCAAATCGCTTCAGCCACTCTTCTACCGCACATAAATCCTTTTTAATGGATGATCGATTCACGAAATGCTGAGCGGCTATCTCTTTTGCGGAAACAGGCTTTACATTCATTAATAAGTCATAAGCAATATGAAGCATTCTTTCTTCATCGGTCCGCTGCCTAGAATGAGTATGTTCTGTATGTAATTGTTGGCTTAACCAGGTTCTTTCCTGTTCTTCTATATGTAAAAATACGCCTAACCCTGGTTTCCGAATGAGCTCCGCGTGAGAATGCTCATTGAGATAATCCCCTATCACTTTCAAATCATTCCGGATTGTTTTTTCAGAACACTGTACCCTGTCTGCGAAATCTTGCACAACTAAATAGTCATCAGGTTCAGATAACAACAGATACAAAATCTCTTTTTGTCTTGAATTCATGTATTTCATCTGTTTTTCTATCCTTCCTGTCAATATCCACTTGAACAAATAGATAGTAAAAGTATACTATAAATGTAATCGCTTACATTATAACGCAAATTCATAGAGTCAAAAGTTTCGTTTTTTACCGAAGGTTCCGGAAAAAAGGTTTTTTTATGTTATTAGAGTGTTCTATGATCAAGTACGTTACCCGCTTCCCATTCCCATTTAATAGAATAAGAAACGCTCAGACACGGTAATGGTCCACCGCTATTCTCCACCTTAATACGACTAAGTCAACGCAATAAAAAGCGGCTAGAAACGTTATAATGCCTCTAACCGCCGTTTATGATTCCGAATGGGCTCCACCCAGGACCTCTACCCTGCCAAGGTAGTATATGCTTTTTGAAGTTATAGATATATCAAACAAAATTTCGTTCAGATACTTGAGATTGGGCTGTTTTGAGCCATAATTAGCCCTTTTTAGCCCTTTAATGTAAAAAGGACAGGAAAGGCGTTTTACTAAGGTAGGGGTGTGTTTGACGAAGTTGAAAATGGAGAGCCAGAAAAGACCCACGCTCCACAGTTCTCACGTCGGGGTCTTGTAAATCAATAAAAAGGACTACTACAGCTCTTCTCCATGTAATCTGTTTATACTATTTTCTTTTGCTCTGAACGTTGTTTTTCATAACGTTTAGTTACCTGCTCTTTGACTTTGGCCCATAACGATATTGCTTTATCAAGCTCTTCTGCAATATCTTTTATACTTGCTAAATACATGTTATTAATTCTCGGCTGAATAGTTATCTCAATATCTTCGTTCCACATTTCTATTTTTCTATGACTAAATAAACAATAATCTGTGTCTGTAATATCTCCTATTTCCCCTGATACACGATCTAATTCACTTAAAAATTCATAATATTTTTCTCTATTAATTCCGTCAAAAAACGGCCCTCTCCATGCGTTCCAATGTTCTACTAAAGAATCAGAAAAAAAGGCCCAACCATTATGGACTTTATTATAGGGAAATACATCTTGATCTAATTTCTTAAGTCTCTCAATGATGTCATTAAGCTTCATCATCTCTTCATATTCATTAAGAGTTATATTATATTTACATTTTTTTAATGTTTCGTTTGGTTTATGGATAACCTTTTTATTATTATGTTCAAGAATTTCCTTTAGTCCAAAAAGTCCAATGACAAGACCTAAACCCAAAAGAGTAAAACTATCACCAATCGATTGAGCTAAAGGGAAGTTTAAATTAATTGGTAATAACCACAAAGTCATTGATAAAATAAAAAAGAGCAGGGCTGTTAATTGTACGTAGATTCCATATTTTTTAAAACGAGTTATTTCTAAAACGTCAGATAAACTGACAAGTGCAGCAATAACTGAGATTAGTGCCACTACTATACTAGGAAATAAATATCCAAAAAGTCTACAGATGGAACATATAAGAAATATTGCGCCGACAGATAAAACAACATATGCAGATTTAGATTTCATAATTACCACCAATCCGATTGTATTCGCATTCTAATTTTATCAAAATCTTATTTGTTTGATTATAAAAATATTCAAATAGTACAAAATAAAGAAGGCACCCATCTTCCAGACAGGTACCCTTCATAATTACATTCCTTCAAATCATCCTCAATATCTTTTTCCAATCTTCCCTATAAATCTAAGGATCCCGCTTCAACCTTCAACCTACAAAAAGTCTTCTAAAAACATGAGGACTAACAGGAACGGCGTTCTATACCTTCTCTATACGCAGGAACGTAAATTCATATGACTGACTACTCTCTTCTCTTTCTCACCCGTTTAAATATCTAATGTATTTAATGGATTAAACTTATCTTTTTGCTGTCTAAAAGCTGTCCCCCAAATAGCCTAAATATACTCTCAGTCATTTTCAACTGCGATGCCTAACATTTTTTGAAGAGTAAATACGTCCCCTCCCTTCATCATGAACCTGTGAAGGTATGTCTGAATGTTCAGCAAATAATCTCCCTCTTTAAAATTCATGATTGTTTTAAGGCGCTTAAAGACATTTTTAAAAGAAGTCCAAAAGATCGAAAAACTTATTCTTGATGAATACTAGCTGAAAGATATGGCACGCACTATTTGCGTGCCAATGGAGTTCACTCGGTTCTAGTCCCCAGCGTGTATAGAGACGGCTTATTGAAGAAGCAACAGGGCATGCGCATTAAACAAATGAAATTAAACCAAGGCTACTGTTTTAAAGGGATTGCACGGGTTATCACTTTTGTTGCTTTAGTCTCCAATAAGGTTTTCAGCAGCTTTAATGTCTAACAAATAACACTTTTAAGGTTTACAAAGAACATACGTTCTGTTATAATTAAGGAATTTAAAAAAGAAAACTTGTCACATTTCTCCTTTTCCATGTTAAAATTTTCTACAAGTATTATTCCTCGGAAGGTGAAAACAGTGCAGGTGATTTTTTGAACCGATTTAATATTAAAACATATAATGTAGTTAAATTCGAAAAAGAAGTGGGTAATGGTATAACTAACCCATTAATTATGCAAACTGATAATGATTTTTACATTGTAAAAGTAGCTGAAAATAATGACGGCCCTAAAGTACTGATCAACGAATATGTTTGTTATAAACTGGCTAAATTATTAGGAATACCAATTCCAGATGCTGCATTAATTAATATTAGTCCCGAAGTTATCGACATTGATCCACGTCTTAAAGAATTAGCCGTAAAACCCGGTATTCATTTTGGGAGCCATTTTATAAAGAAAGCAGGACCATCCATTCAGATGCCTTTATTAAGTCTAGTTACAAATACTGAAGATATTCCTTCAATAATATTATTCGACCAAATAATTTATAATAATGATCGTACACTAAATAGAGGGAATTTAATTATCGATTTAAAAGAGAAGAAACTTCTCGCAATAGATCATAGTCACCCATTTAAATTAGGCGCTCTGTGGGATGTGACACAATTACAAAAAATACACGAGGAGGAGCTCTGCCTAGTCAATGATTTTCACGGGCATAATTACAAACTTTTATTAAGATATGTAAACGGAAATAATCCTTTTTATAAAATTTTACAAAATATAAAGCGAATTTCACAAAACGATGTTGAGTGGTGTTTTGAAGGACTGCCAGTTCAATGGGGATTAACCGATAATGAAAAAACCGCACTTAAAAATTTTATTTGGTATCGAATAGAAAATGTAGATGCAATTATGAAATTGTTAAGAGATCAATGCCCTGATTGGAAAGGAGGGGATTTATTTGGAAACTAGTGTGATTTATTATTCCATCTGTAGGTATGTTCCTGACGTTTTAAGAGGAGAAGTTTTAAATGTCGGTGTTTTAACACATATCCCATCTAGAAGCTGGTGTAAATTTAATCGATCAAAAAATTTATCAAGAATAAAAAGTTTTGATGATGAGGTTGAATTAGATGTAATAAAAGCGTTATTAGAATCTTTAGAACACCAATTCAACACTGAATCCAATATAAATTTCCAATTGTCAGGACTAAAGAATGATGATTTCTTAGAGAAAGAACTAGTTTATTTCGTTAACCAAATTCAGTTTAGCCCAGTCATGTCTTTATATACCACACCAAGTGCCATTAAAGAGGATTTACAAGACCTTAATGATATGTACTTATATTACGATAAGAAAAAATCAGAACGGATTAATGCTGACAAGGTTAGAAGACTCACTTCAAAAATGTTCAAACAAAACACTATTGAAGTTAAACGTAACCCAGAAGCAAAGAATCAATTTAAACAACAGCCATTTGATTTTTCAATAAAATTAGATAATCAAGACACATATATAAAAGCACTTAGCTTTGATTATAAAAATCACAATAAATTCTTCAACGAAGTTAAGGCTCTTTTAAATGATCTTGCTTATTTCAAAGAGTTGAATATTGGTGAAATAAAGGTTGTAGTAAATAATACAGATTTCCAAGAAGAGTATGAAAGATTAGCATATGAAGTTCTTAAAGAACATGTTGAAGTGCTTACTCTAGAGAAATTTAACGAATTTCTAAAAAACAACAAGAAGATATCAAATAAAAGTAATATTGAACAACTGAGCTTTTTCAATTCTTAATTTTCTCAAAGCCCTTCCATTGGGACTGACCCCCGTTTTTG